>JAKCCY010000007.1 GCA_021838765.1 Nitrospirota bacterium | reverse complement strand
ATGGTGATACACGAAGAATTTCGGGAGGGGAACGTCTCTCCGGGAGCGGACCATGTTCCGTTTCTGAAGGACTGCCTCCGGCGTCTTCCGGCAGGGATCCGGATCGCCCGGTTTCGGGCGGACAGCGCGTCGTACCAGGCCTCCGTCATCAATTTCTGCCAGGAGCGGGGAATCCGGTTCGTGATCGGAGCCGATCTGGATGTGGCGGTGCGGGAGGCGATCGGAAGGATCCCCGAGAGCGACTGGAGGCCCTATCAGGACGGTCATATCGCCGAGACGGTGCACACGATGAACAAAACCCACAACGCCTTCCGGCTCATCGTGGTGCGCCGGCGGGTGCAGACCCCTTTGCCGGGAATGGAGGAGGAAGGAGAAAAAGAGGCTTCTCCCGATGTCCGATACAAGGTCCTGGCCACCAGCCACAAGGAGATCCCCGAATGGGTCGTGGCCTGGTACAAGCAGCGGGGAGAGGATTCCGAGAACCGGATCAAGGAGCTGAAGATCGGGTTCGGGATGGAGCGGATGCCCAGTGGAGACACGAAAGCCAACGGGATCTTTTTCCGGATCGGAGTGCTGGCCTACAACCTCTTTCTCCTGTTCCGGGGACAGATTCTGGACGAGAGCTTCAAGCGGGCCCAGGTCCAGACGGTCCGATGGCAGATCTATCAGATGGCCGGGAAAGTGGTGCGTCATGCGGGCGTTCTCGTTCTCAAGGTGGCGGAGGATGTTCTGGCCCCCTTTCGGAGCTTTCGGGAGAGGTGCTGGCGGCTCTGGTGCCGGGAAGGAAGTCCGTAAGACTTCCCTCTTCGTCCACGCCTCCCTGAAAACGCACCCGACCGGATCGGAGGGGAACCTGCGTCCAAAAGAGAGGGGAAAACCCGGAAAAAGCCGAAAACGACCCCGGTTTTCCCTCTTCTGGCCATTAGATCGGGATGCGGTGGGGAATCCTTCCCTTCAAAAATGAAGGCTCCCTCTCTTTACCCCTCTTGCGAGGGCCGGTTTTAAAATCAATTTCGGTTTTTGGGTCAAAAAGCCCTGAAGGTAGTACCCATTATGGGATTGATCGGCAAAAATCCTATATTTCGCCGAATCCGGCACGAGACAGGAAACTTCGAAAAACAGCTTCTCCAGCCTTCTCGCACGTTTTGGCATAAAGCGCGGTTTGCCTTCTCAAATCTCCGACAGACACCCTTTCGGTTTTGGAAATTTCAAAAGAATGTCCGACAAACCATTTTTCCAGATCTGTGGCCGTTGCCTCAAGATGGAACTGCAAAGCCAATAGGTTATTGCCGACTGAAAACGCCTGATTCGGAGTGACATTCGTTTCGGCAAGTCTCGACGCTCCCGCAGGAAGATCGAACGTATCTCCATGCCAGTGAAGCACCTTCACCCCATGGATACCCCCCTCACATCCCAATGGAGACTGAAAACCTTCACTGCTCAGGGAAACCTCGCCCCACCCGATCTCTTTAGACTTTCCCGGGTAAACCCTGGCGCCCAATACCCTGGCGGCCAGCTGGCTCCCCAGACAAATGCCGATGAACGGAATTTCCTTTTTGAAAGATTGCTCAATCAGCTTCATTTCATCGAGCAGAAAAGGGTAATCCCGGTCATCATACGCGCCGATCGGCCCTCCCAGAACCACCAGCAAATCCCCGGGATCCTCTCTGGAGAGGGCACCATCGCTGGCATCCACAATCCTCTGGGAAAATCCCATTGAAGCCAGAATGGGGGACAGGATTCCAGGTCCTTCAAATGCTACATGGCGAATCAAAACAGCCTTACGATCCTTCGTCATTGATCCTCCCTGTTACACATGTCCGGTTTTTTCGAATTTCTCCCTGGGAGCAAAAACAATCGAAAAAATAGCAGGCAAAACCAAAAGTGTCATAGCCGTTGAACTGACCAGCCCTCCCATGACAACAGCCGCTAGCGGACGCTGGATGTTGGCACCTGTCTCATGGGAGAGAAGGAGGGGCAGAATGCCCAGTCCGCCAACCAAGGCTGTCATCAGAACGGGCCTGACCCTCCTGTTTCCCGCCTCTACAATAGCCTCATAAACCCCCTCTCCTTTCTCCCTTGCGTCCTTGGCAAAAGATAGAAGAAGAACTCCATTCTGGACAGCAACTCCAAACAGGGCAATAAATCCGATCGAAGCCGGAATGGATAGATATTCATGAGACAACAGGAGAGCGAGTACACCCCCTGACAGAGAAAAGGGAATATTCAGGAGAATCAGGAATGAATAGGATAAAGACCTGAAATTCCAGTAAAGTAACATAAAAACTATCATTAAGGTGAGCGGCACCAAAATCTTGAGCCGATCCATTGTGATCTGGGTGTTCTGGAATTCACCGGCATAAGAGATTCTCATCCCGAGTGGCGGCGCCATATGAAGACGGATCAGATTGCGTATTTCCTGAACAACATGGCTTGTCGAGCGGCCGCGGATATTGAACTGAACCATCAGCAACCGGTTCCCCCCTTCATGAAAAACTCTTGAGGGGCCGATCTCCCTGGTGACCGTCGCAACCGACCCTAGTGTCAGGACAAGGCCTGTTGGCGTCAAAACCGGAATGGACCGAATGCTCTCCATCGAATCCCTGAAAGGTTTCTGCAGGCGAATGTGAACATTGATTCGCCTGACCCCTTTCAAGACCTGTGTAACCACACCATCCGGACCAATCCCCTGCTGAACAATCCCTAAAATGTCCGAAACGGACAGCCCCGACCGGAAGAGTGCCCTCCGCTTCACTCTGATAATGATATTCGGTTGCCCCATGATCCGCTGAACAGTGACATCGTGAACGCCCCTGACTCCGGAAATCCCTTGAGAAATCCTGTTTCCATAGGTGGCAAGAGCATCAAGGTCGTCCCCATAAATCCTGATGGCAACCTGCGCCTTGACGCCGGAGACCATCTCGTCTATCCGCTCCTCAATGGGCTGGGATATATCGAATGAGACGGACGGAAGAGCCTGGGACAGGGATTTTTCCACTTGGGAAACCAGCTTTTCCTTCGTCATTTTAGCCGGCCACAAGGAACGGTCCTTGAGCTTGACATAAATCTCCGCATGGGAAGGAACATCTGTATCCGTTCCGGACTGTGCCCGTCCTATTCTGGCCTGATCAAGCTCAACCTCCGGATACCGGTGAAGAATCGTATCGATGACCCTGCTGGCATTGGCCGTCTCATCCATCGAGGCGGAAGGCCACAAATCCGCAATAATCAGGAGAGATCCCTCATCCAGAACAGGGATAAACTCTGTTCCAATCCTTGAGAGGGCGACTCCCCCCAAAAGAATCGTCAACGCTCCGGTAGCCAATACCCACCAACGATACCTGAGGGAGACCGCCAAAATCTTTCCATATCCGCGCTTGACCCTCTGAAAGATCCATTCACCCAAACGGGCCAGGAGTCCATCCTGCCGCCCCCGTACAAACGTCATCAGTGGGGGAACCAGTGTCATTGTCAAAAAGAGAGAGGCCCCGAGACAAATCAGAATGGCTTTTGCCATGGGAGAAAACATCTTCCCGGGTATACCCGGAAGGTAAAGGATGGGGAGAAAGACGGCAGCAATAATCGCAATTGCAAAGAGAATCGGACGAAAAACCTCAAGGGCGGCATCACGGATCTCCCATGGGGGGATTCCTTCCCCACCCTGGGGAAAAAGGTGTTCCATATTCTCGACCATCACAATCGATCCATCAACCATCATGCCAATGCCGATCACAATCCCGCCAAGACTCATCAGGTCTGCGGTCAGATGAATCCGGCTCATGACCAGAAAGGTCATCAGGATTGACATTGGCAACGTCAAAGCCACAACAAGGGATGCGCCAGGACGACCAAGGAAAAGGACCAGAACCAAAAGAACGAGGACAGAGCCCTCGAGAAGAGAGTGAACAACGGTCCTGATAGCCGATGTGATCAGTGGTGCTGCCTGGGAAAAGGGAACAATTTTCACACCGGGGGGAAGAAGATGGCTATTGATTTCCTCAACTTTCTTGTTGATCCGGTCAAGCGTCTTGAGGGCATTCTCTCCCCGAAGCATGATCACCGACCCCTTCACAACCTCCCTTCCGTCCAGAAGGGCGGCCCCCCTTCGAACCTCCGGAGAGATCTCAACCTGGGCAATGTCACTGATCCGGACTGGAATTCCATTGTCATAAGAGACCACCAGACGCTCAAGATCCTTTCGTCCAATCAGTCGACCAACCCCCCTGACAAGATAGGTCTCTCCTCCTGTATTGACGAACCCTCCACCAACATTTTCGTTGTTGGCAGAAAAAACCGGGAGAACCTGAGAAAAAGTCAAATGGTGGGCAAGAAGTTTATGGGGATCGATATTGACGAAATAACCTTTGACGTATCCTCCGTAGGACAGAACTCCCGCAACCCCATGAACGGTCAGAAGCTGACGTTTGACCACCCAGTCCTGAAGGGTCCGGAGCTGCATCAGATCCTTCCCCTGCCCTTCAAGGGTATAGCGATAAATAATTCCTGTCGGGGTCGATACGGCCCCCAAAGTGGGAGAGACTCCGGAAGGAAGGGAGCCCCGGGTTTCGGACAACCGCTCCATCATCTGGGATCTCGCCCGATAGATATCCACATCCGGACGAAATAGCACCGTGACTTGCGAAAGGCCGAACAGCGTCTTTGAACGGATTCTGACAACACCAGGAATACCGTTCATAACCATCTCGATGGTATTGGTCACCTGACGCTCAACTTCCACAGGAGCCATGCCGGGAACCTCGGTCAGAATCGTTACAGAGACCGGAGCCACATCCGGCAAGGCATCCACTGTGAGTTGACGGATGGAAAGGATCCCGGCCCCCAGGATAAAAAGAGCCATTGCAAAAATCAGGAACCGGTTCTCGAGAACCCAGCTGAAATATCGCCTGGACACCTTCAGTTTCCCGATTTCTTCATGCGTTCAAACTGCGCCTTGACCCAATATCCATTCTGGTCAACGATCATGGGGGATGGAGGAAATGGACCGCTGACAGGAACTCGTCCGGCCCAAGCGTTCCCCCTTTTGACAGGAACCATGTGAAAATGACCAGGAGTGTTTTCTGTAAAAACAACAGATCGTCCACTGACCAGATAAACCGCCCGGCGCGGTAGCCAGAATCGGGGAGTACTCCCCGACAGACCGATCTTCATCGTCACAAACATCCCCGGACGAATCCTGAGAGGACGATTGGGGAATAGCCCCCTGACCAGAACAGTACGGGTCACCGGATCTTCAACAGGGCTAATGTAGACAACATGCCCGGAAACGTTTTTTTCCCCATCGGGAAGAAACACCTTAAGGGGATCGCCAAGATGAATCCGGTGGACCATCTCCTGAGGCACATGTCCGTTGATTCTGATGACATCGATATTCCCAATCTCAAAAAGCCTTTGTCCCGCCGTGATCGTCTGCCCCTTGACCACATTTTTGACCAAAACAACCCCATTGATCTGGGAGTGGATAACCTGCTCCCGGTGGGGATGTCCTGATCGCTTGAGGGCCTGGATCTCATGAGCGGAGACCCCCATATTTCTGAGCCGCTCAGTCGCCGAAGCGACCACGGCCAGAGAAGCCGAATCCCCTGGAGAGGCTTTCAAGAGAGCAATGGCTCCAAGATAGGCTGCCTGGGCATCGATATAATCCGGACTATAAATCCGGACCAGTGGCTGGCCCTTTCGGACAAAGTCCCCAAAATCCGCATAAACCCCATGAACATGGCCTGCCACCTGGGCACCGAGTCCAAGAACAGGAACGGTCACATCGGAAACCCGATCATCCGCAACCTGGGCAACGCCATAGACCGACAGGGATTTCTTCCCAAGCTCCTGATGGTAGAGGTGCGACTCGATCGAAAGCTTCGATATGGTATCCTCCGGCAGGGAAACCTCTCCGGCCTCAAGCGCATACACTGTTTCATTCCCCGGAAAAAATAGGATCAACGCCATTAAAAAAACGATTGGTCCCGGAAAGGTTAAAATTGAACGCTTCCGAGCGGTAAGGATTGGAGTCATGATTTTAGAACCCTGCAATGGAAACGTTTTCCGACTCTCATCTGAAAGCCCGCAGATTGCATCACATGAAAGGGATCGACGACAGTCGTTCCGTCAATATCCACTGATTTTTGTTGAATCAGCTGCTTTGCCTTCGACTCGCTGGGAGCCGCGCCAACCTTCACCATAATGGTCGAAAGCTTCAGGGGAAACGGTTCTTCAAGAAAGAATTCCGGCATCTCGAGTGGAGTCTCCCTCCTCGAAAAAGTCCTGATAAAATTTTCCCTGGACAGATCCGCAGTTTCCCGGCCATGAAAGCGTCCCACAATCGCTGAAGCCAAAGCCATTTTTGCATCTCTTGGATGTCCCGACAGGAGCGAGATAGGAAGATCCGTCAGAAGAGTCATCCAGTCAGCCATCAACGCATCAGGTATGGACATCACTTTTCCAAACATTTCATCCGGACCATCAAGGAGACCGATGGCATTTTTCAGGCTCTTGCTCATTTTCCTTTCTCCATCAAGACCGACCAACAGAGGCATGGTCATGACCACCTGGGGAGACATTTCATGATTCCTCATCAAGTCCCGGCCAACGAGTAGATTGAAGAGCTGATCCGTTCCCCCGAGCTCGACGTCTGCTCTCATCGCGACAGAGTCATAGCCCTGAATCAAAGGGTAGAGAAGTTCATGAAGAAAAATGGGAAGCCCTTTTGTCATCCTCTGGCTGAAATCATCCCGCTCAAGGAAACGGGCAACGGTTTCTTTTGCCGCCAGCCGGATCATCCCCTCGACCCCGATCTCGCTCATCCAGGAGCTATTGTACAAAACCTCTGTCCTGGCTGGATCAAGAACCCGGAATACCTGATTTGTATAGGTTTTTGAGTTCTCAAGAATCTGTTCCCGGGTCAAAGGCTTCCGAAGCTCCGATCGACCGGTCGGATCTCCGATCATCGCCGTAAAGTCCCCAATGAGAAAAAGGACCTGATGACCGAGGTCCTGAAACTCCCGTAGTTTCTTGAGGAGGACAAAATGTCCGAGATGAAGGTCAGGAGCGGTTGGATCAAATCCGGCCTTGATGCGGAGCGGGGTCCCTGTTTTAAGGAAATGTGCCTGTTTTGTAGCCAGATCTTCAGCATGATGAATATTTGAAACACCCCGAAGAAGAATCTCCATGGCCTCCGATTGAGAAACACGCTCTGGTGCAGTCATCAAATCTCCTTCAAAAAATGATTACTCTTGAACATTCGCCTCCAGGACAAGCCAATCCCCCAAGACGGATCAAAAGATCCCTCACAGAATAACGATTCCGCAGAAAACAACAGGACGATTGTGCCATACCTCTGTCTGGGAGAACATCCTTATACCGGAGGGATTGATCAAAACCGGCTGGCAGTCAGGGAGCGGAGACAAATCTCTCAAGGAAGAATCGTATAGGCCCCCGGACTATATTGTCAAGCAATTACGGCCAACCATGGGATTTTCAGAAGACAGGTCCTTAAATGAACGGACAGGTCTTGGCAGGAAAAACATTAAGGAACAAGCGGATAATCAGGTTTTTTTGAGGTTGGGAAGAGATTCATAAAGCGATACCACCCAGTCCTCCCCGAAAAAAGGCAGCATGGACGGATCCGTTAAAAGAGAAAAGGTTCCGTCCCGAAACGCATAGGGCCCTGATCGACGAAAGTGGGGAGAACGCCCTTCAAGGGAGAGGATTGGCCTCGCATCCTCAGGAATTTTCCCCACGACCATTTCCCCAGGTTCTGAATGAAACAGGTCGGAAAGCTTGGACAGAACGGATTCTGATGGGCCTGAAAAGTGAACCTTGGCAACAAGATCCTGCTCTTGTTTGTCCAAAACTTCCAGAAAAAAGGGCTTTTGGGAGCCCCCTCCCGGAATCAGGATCATATCAGGCCAAAGTTCCGGATAAAGGAGGCAAGGGATCCGGATCTCCATCCTTTCCCCCCCTCTAGGGTGACAGGAAGAGGATAGATCCAGAACCCGGTCAAACCGTTCATTCGTTTGGGAATCGATAAAGCCGCGACCTCCTTCCTTTTGGATCTCAATCGGAGCGGAGCCTGCTTTTTCAACACGAATGCCCAGTCTGGTTGCATCCGAAAGAAGTTTCTCAAAAAGGGCCGCTTCATTCACATGATGGAGTTGCCCCAGAAAAAGGCTCAGAACAATACGCTGCACCGTCAGGCAGTCCTTTTCTGAAAACCCCATTGCAGATTCAAGTGCAAAAAAAAGAGGCTCCCAGTCGAAGATGGAATGGATATTTTTCAAAACCTTGTGTTTCAGGAGAAGGCGTTTTGCTTTTCTGACGGGAGAACGGAACCAGCCCAGGGTCTTCCCTGCAAAAGAGTGATAGTGTTCCGCTCTTTCAAAAGATTGACTGAGATCATTGCGGACTTTTTGAAAAAGTGGAGTGTCAATCGGTTTTAAATCATGATAAAAGCGATTTTTTTCTGCCAAATGGGCTTCGGTCAGAACATTATAGATCCCCAGAAGTTCCCATCTCTCCCCCGTATAGAGAAGAGATGGAATGTTCTTCTGAAAAAAACTGTCCTCAAACGAAATCCCCATACCGGAAAGCCATGAGGAAAGAGGGCCGGAATCCCCCAGAAGCCTCCCTGTGGAAGGAGCATCCTCGTAAATGAGCCGGCAATCGTAACCTCGGCGATGAGCCGTAATGGCCGCAGCCAATCCCGGCCATCCCCTGGCTGCTATCAGCATTTTGGCCATAACAACTACCTGGAATTCAACTAAAAGATCTCGGCGCCCGAAAAAAAGAAGGCAATTTCCTGTCTGGCATTCTCTTCGGAATCGGAGCCATGAACAGCATTTTCTTCAATCGAAGCACCAAAAAGATTCCGAAGGGTCTGCGGAGCGGCCTTGGCCGGATCGGTGGCACCCAAAAGGTCCCTGTGCCGGAGGACCGCATTCTCTGCTTCAAGGACAAGCGTCATGACCGGTCCTGATGCCATGAAGGCTGTCAGACTTGAAAAAAATGGACGTTCCCTGTGCACTGCATAAAAACTCTCTGCTTCACGAACAGACAACCATCTGACGCGGGCAGCCTTGATTTTGAAACCTTCTTTTTCATAACGGGCGAGAATGGCTCCGGTGGACTGTTTCCGGAACGCATCCGGCTTGACGATGGCAAGTGTTTGTTGTTGCATGATGATCTGGAACCTCCGTCTTGAAATCGCTTGTGATTCAACCCGAATCTTTCGGGCTGACTTTTTTTCTGTCCCTGAAAAATGATCTCAGGCAGGACGCTCCCTCTTTCCAAAGAGGGAGAAATGATCGCGGTGAATAAAATACCACCCGGCGACCATTGTAAAGAGAAAAGGAACAATCTGAAAGACCACGGAAAGGGCCAATGATCTGGAGTCCCCGACATGATACCCCCGAAGTGCATAAACCGTTGCCAGCTGGACAACGCCAACTCCTCCGGGAGATGCCGGAACAAGAAAGGCAAGGCTCGTATATAAAAGAAGAGAGAGGCTCATGGGCACGGGATCCATTGAGAGATCAAAAATCCTCAGAAAAAAGTAACAGGAAGCAAGACTTCCCATCCAGATTCCGAAGCTCAGGAGAAAAAGGGTGAAGGTCTCTCGTATCGATCTCAGGCTTGAAAACCCGTCAACCGCTGTCATCAGCACTTTCCGGAGCCTGTCCCTGAATGCAGGCACTTTCTCGAAAAATCCCAGGATCACGGAAAAAACAGACAGATGTTTCCGGATCAGGATCGCACCTCCCAAAAAGAACCCACCCACCACACAGGCCAGGATGATTGCCGGTGTTCTGAGGTTGGAACCCCCGACAAGAAAGAGATCGATAAAAATGACAAAAGTCAGCATCGTCACATCAAAAAACCGCTCCATGAAGACAGTCGTCAGAAGGATTGGAGCGCCGATTCCCTCAACCTGCCTCGTATAGGCGATCCGGACAAGCTCTCCCGCGCGAAAAGGCAAAATATTGTTTGCCATGACACCCACTATGACCGAGGAAAACAGATGCCCCACCGAAACACGATGTCGAACGGACAATGTTGTTTTCCAGAAAAAGGCCCTGAGCAAAAAGGAAACATTCATCAGCAGGAATATCGGGATCAGCCAGCCATAATGGCCCCGCCACAACGCATGACCAAGCTCCCTCATATTGGCGTGGGCAAGAGAGGCCCAGAGAGCCACTCCACTGACAGCAAACCCCAGAAAAAGCTGAATGCGCTTTTTCACGGATGAAGTCTCGAGCGAAACTCCTCAATCGTAAGATCAAGGCCACTGGAAAGATCGATCACCGGAGACCACCCGAGACGATCTTGTGCACGCGAGATATCCGGACATCTTCTGGCAGGATCGTCTGTCGGCATGGGGTGGTTGACGATGGTTGATGAGGACTTGACCTTGGAAAGGACCAGCCTGGCAAGATCATGGATCGTGAACTCAGTGGGATTTCCCATATTGACCGGAAGTGCCACCACATCTGATTCCATCAATGAAAGAATACCCCTGACAAGATCCGAAACATAACAAAAGGATCGAGTCTGCCGCCCATCTCCGTAAAGGGTCAGGGGGTGACCCAGAAGGGCCTGATGAATGAAGTTGCTGACGACCCGGCCGTCATCGAAAAGCATTCTTGGACCATAGGTGTTGAAAATACGGACAATCCGCAAATCCACGCCCATCGTCCTGGCATAGTCGGATGCAAGCGTCTCCGCCCCCCGTTTGCCCTCATCGTAACAGGACCTCGGTCCCACCGGATTGACATGGCCCCAGTACTGCTCCGTCTGGGGATGCTCCAAAGGGTCTCCGTAAACCTCGGAGGTGGATGCGATCAGAAGGCGGGCACCGGTTTCCCTGGCAAGCTCAAGCATCCGGTAGGTCCCAAAAACCGCCGTCTTGAAGGTATGGACCGGATCGGACTGGTAATGAACAGGAGAAGCAGGGCAAGCCATGTGGTAGATCCGATCATACTTCCGGGCTCGAGAAAGCGGCTCCGAAACATCCTGGACGTAAAGGTTGCTGACCTTTCCGGAAAGATCAACATTTTCCCGTCTTCCCGTATGAAAGTTGTCGAGGACATCCACCTCGTTACCCATCGAGACAAGAGATTCAATCAGGTGGGAACCGATAAATCCGGCACCTCCCGTAACAAGTACTTTCATTGGCTCCTTTCAGTTTCAGCGGGAATCCCCTCTGGAAAAACCGGCATGGAACGCCCTGGAAACAATCCCGATTCTGTGGCTGTTACAGAAAAAGAATGGGCCTCGACCCCTTCCTTGCAAACGGACGCAAAAACCCTGGCATAGGAAGGATCGATCCCAGAAGCTGGCATGACGTATCGACAATCAGACCGCATGACGACGAATACCATGGCGGACCGTATCCCCTCTCTCCGAACCCTGGAAAGCTCAAGGGCATGACGACTTGCCCTTTGGGAAACGGCATCAGGAAACAGGGCCGCATCTCCATCACGATACGTGACACTCTTGACCTCGACAAAGATCTGTCCTTCCGGGCCAGACAGGACAAAGTCGACTCGGGAACCCTCTCCGTAGGGGACCTCCCGTCTCAATTCCGGATAATTTGAAAACCCGGGGAAAAATCCCATCCCGAGTGCCTCCTCAAAGAGTGCATTTCCCCTGATGGGCATAAGCCCGACACGAACACCCGGAATCGGCTCGGACTGCTCAAGACTCCAGGAGGTTTTACGCTCTTTTTTTCCGTCCGGCTCATGGAAAAGGAGATAAACCGGAGTCCCGGGTTCGGTCAGACAGGACAGAAGACGGCCCGGATTGGCACAATGGGCCCAGACCTCCTCTCCGGACAAGAGCCGGCAAAGAACGGAATACCGTTTCTCCCGGCGAAGGAAAACGGCCGGAGTCAGGGTTGTCCTGTAAAGCATCCTCTTCCAACCCCCACACAAGACAGACCATGAACAGCAAGATCAGAAGCCTCATACTGATTGCGACCGTCAAGCACAAGGGTTCCCTTCATCAGGCTTTTCACCTGGTCCCAGTCGGGATTGCGAAACTCTCTCCACTCCGTCAGCAAAAGGAGAATGTCCGCATCTTTCAGAACATCGTAAGGGTTTTCGCAATACTCGACGCCGGAGGGAAAGACAGCCCGGAGTCCGGACATGGCCTCCGGGTCATAGAGGGAAACAAGGACTTTGCGCGCAAGAAGCTCAGAAATGACTGAAATGGAAGGCGCGTCCCGGATATCGTCCGTTTCAGGCTTGAAAGCTCCACCCCAGATGGCGACCTTCAAAGCGGTCTGGTCAGGATAAGACTCAACAATTTTTTGGATCGCCCAGTTTTTTTGCTGTTCATTGATCTTCTCAACCTCTTCAAGAAGACTCATGTCAACACCAATGGATGCTCCAGTCCGGACAAAAGCCTGAACATCTTTCGGAAAGCAGGATCCCCCATAGCCAACCCCCGCATACAGGAATGGGAGCCCAATTCTCGGATCGGACCCCATTCCTTTCCGGACACTCATGACATCTGCACCAACCTTGTCACAAATCTGGGCAACCTTGTTCATAAAGGATATCTTCATGGCCAAAAATGAATTTGATGCGTATTTTGTCAGTTCCGAGGAGAGGACATCCATCATGATGACCGGATGTCCGTTTCGAAGAAAAGGGGCATACAGCTCCCGCATGACCTCCGAGACCTCCGGGTTGGAAACACCGACAACAACCCGATCCGGACGCATGAAATCATTGACAGCGGAGCCTTCCTTCAAGAACTCGGGATTGGAAACCACATCAAACGGAACCGGAACCTCAAGCTTGCGTCCATCCAGAACCCCGGAAATCTCCTCGGCGACAAGACGGCATGTTCCCACCGGCACGGTTGACTTGATCACAACCACCCTATACCCACTCATCGTGAGTGCCACAGATCTTGCAACAGAGAGAACCGACTTCAGGTCGGCGCTTCCATCCGCCCCCATGGGAGTTCCGACTGCAACGAACACGAATAGGGATCTGGAAACAGCCAAAGGAAGATCTGTCGTAAAAGAGAGGCGACCCGCCTTGATATTTCGGTGAAGCAACTCTGAAAGGCCTGGCTCATAGAGCGGAGACTCCCCTTTCGAGAGACGGTCCACCTTCGCCGCATCCACATCCACACCAATGACAGAATGACCCATTTCCGCAAAGCATGTCGCCGTCACAAGTCCGACATATCCGGATCCAACCACACAAATGTTCATCCTTATCAACATCCTCCCTGAAGGAAACGCATTCTCCTCCGCCGTTGAACCGCCAAATCTCCTGTGGGATAATAACAACCCTGAATGAGAGAGGCAATCTTGCCCCTGAAGGTCCGGAAGGTCCCGACTGACAAAGAAAAATCATCCATCCAACAAAAGGACCTCCATTGCCAAGCCAATTCCATGTGAAGACCGTGATCGTTGGCGCAGGAATTATTGGTACTTCGATCGCATGGCATCTCTCCAGGGCCATGGAAACGGACATCCTGATTCTCGACAGGTCAGAGCCGGGAGGGCTTGCAACGAATGCCGCGGCAGGCATCCTCGGACCGTTCAACGAAACCGACCGGGAAGGTCCCTTCCTCGATCTCATGAGAGCAAGCCTGTCACTCTACCCTGATTTTGTCGCTTCCCTCATCGAGGAAACAGGACTCTCCCCCGACTTTGTCAAAAGCGGCATTCTCTCCGTAGCCTCTTCGGATGAGGAGGAAGACGCCCTCAAAAAAAGGTGGCAGTGGCAAAAACCAATCGACCACTCCATCGAATGGCTTTCCGGAAAATCCGCGAGGGAACTTGAACCCCACCTCGGGGAAGAGGTCCGATCTGCCATACGATACCCCCATGAATCGCATGTGTACGCTCCGAGGCTTTTAAGAGCATTACAGGGATCCATCTCCCAAAGAAAAATTTCATGGAGACGGGGAGAACCGGTCACTTCCGTTCGGGAAAATGGATCAAGAGGTGTGGTTGTCACAACATCACGGGGAGATCAGATTTTCGCTGAGAAGGTGATCCTGACTCCCGGAGCCTTTATGGGAGGGATCTCCCTTCCCCCGCCCGTCATGCCGGTCACGCCCGTCAACGGCCAGATTCTGGCGGTTCGGACAACGATGCGCCCATACCGGCACATCGTCTTCTATCCACCCAAAGGGTATTTCGTCCCCAAACTTGACGGCACGGTCGTCATCGGTGCCAGCGAAGACGATTACGGCTTTGAGACAAAGGTCACCCCCAAAGGAATGATCGAGTTCCTTTCCCCCCTGAAAAAAGTCTCGCCGCATCTGCTGGAGCAACCCTTTCATCATGCCTGGTCCGGACTTCGGCCCAAAACCCCCGATGGTCTCCCCATCATTGGTCCCCACCCTTCATCACCAAACATCATGGTTGCGGCTGGACACTACCGGAACGGAATTCTTCTCTCACCAGTCACGGGAGCCATCATTGCCTCTCTCCTGACTGGAAAACCGCTTCCTGTCCCGATTGAGCCATTCAGCCCAAAAAGATTTCAGTCAAACGACTAAGTATGCATAAACAAATCCAAGAATTGCCAACACAAGGAGCGGAATGACCGAGGGAATCGATCTCCTCAAGCCAAGAATGGAAATCTCGTAAGCAGCCTTGGCCAGATTGTTTGAAGACGCAGAAATCATGATAGCGCCTGCCACCATACCCGCCTGATCGGGAGTCGACTGATGCACAAGCCCCAGGACAAAAGGAATGATGTCCGTGAACCCCACCAAAAAGGCCATCAAATCGATCCCTGAAGTTCCAAAATGTCGCCCGACCCAACCCAGAACGACCGTGACAATCACAAGAGACAGGGCAAATACCAATGCAGTAGTGAGCTCCAAAGGGTGGGAGGGGAAGTTTTCGGGGGCGACTGCCCCGTCTTTGGAGACTTTCTTCCGGTAGACAAGATAAAGAGCCATGGCTGAGCCAATGACGCAAGCTCCCAAAAGAGGCAAAAGGAGCGGCCTTGCCATTGCGGGATAGAGGAAGACGACAACCAGAAGAATTCTCAGATACATCAGGGTATTGGCAAGAACAATGGCACCGTGGAGTTCAGCGGACACAGAAGCCTTCTGATCGGGCAAGAGCTCTTTTGCCTTTCTCGAAAGCATCACCGTCGCAGCCGTTGAGGAAACAAGCCCCCCAAAAACGGAACCGGCAAGAAGCCCTCCCTTTGCCGAAAAGAAGCGCTGGATCAAATAACTCGCATAAGAGAGGGACGAAACAACGATCACATACTCCCAAATCTTGTAAGGCGTCAGAGGAAGCCATGCAACAACCAGATGGTCCGGAACCAGCGGCCAGATAATTCCCGCAAGGATCAAAAACTTTCCAGCGGTAAAAATCTCCTCCTGGGGAACGGATTTCGCAAGGTCGTGGAGTCGGTCTCGCCCCCCGAGAGTGAGCACGATGAACACCACAAATGAAATGGAAAACCAATGCGGCAGGAGGATTGTCACCGGCCCCAGAAGGTAAGCCATCAGGGCAATCACCGGATGAATCAGGGAATATCCCTTGCTGTCAGGATCAGGAGAATTTTTGGAAACATGATGGAGGGACAGCCAGAGTGCCAGGGAGAAAAATCCGGCCAGAACAAAAACCGTATTGCCCGGAACAATGACCGTAAGGGTCAGACCCAAAAGCGAAAGAAGAGGAATCGTTCTGATCCCTCCGGGTCGTTCGATGGAGGGAGAGACCATTTCCTCAACAGCAAGTCCCAAAAAAAAGGAAAGTCCCAATAACAGAAGGATCGACTCGATCGGAAGAGTCGCCGCAACAGAAGGAAGCACCGAACCTGTCATCGAGCACTCCAGGAAATCATTTATGCACTCTCCCGCCACTCAGCTGAGGATTGAATGGAGGCCCAGCTCTCACGAACGGATGGTCCTCTTTCGCCCTGGAAAAAGAAAACCCCGCCTCTTGTGATCAGAAGCGGGGCACAGATAAAGATCCGTCTCCGGTCAAAAGATTTCCGGAGACGGAAAGACAGGATCAAATGTTTACTTGAGACTTGCCATGTAGTCAGCCAAAGCGTCAAGATCCTTCTTGCGAAGGTAGTTGAACGCCGGCATCATGGATTTCGGCTGAACGGCCCGTGGATTGGCATGGTGAACAAGATGCCATCCCTTGATGGGCAAACGGCTTCCCACATGGAGGAGGTCAGGAGCCTTTCGGTCAGATCCGAACACTGTCGGGCTCTCGCCCACAAAATCAGCGGCTGTCGGAGGAGCTCCAAAATACTGCCAGTCCTGTGTCTGCTCCGGAAGCAGGGTGTGACACCACCAGCATCCTTCACGAATAAAAACCACTTTTCCTTTTCCGATCATCGTTGGCCGATTGTCTCCGGTCATCATCGGATCCTCAAGGGTCCATCCGCTTTCAGATCCATAGTCCTTGGACTTCTGGACAGCTGTTGCAGTTGGCGGAATCTTTGCCATCTGGAGGGACGGGAACAAAACAACGATCGATAACACGATCACAAAAAGGGTACCGATCATCATGGTGCCAAACTTGTACTCACGATAAGCCATCGCTGACTCCTTGAAAGCCCCGCACCGGAAACTCCGGCACCAGGCGGAATTGCCCAGACCAATTCGTCGCCCACCGATTGATGCAAGAAACACACACCAAGGATCTCTTCCATCCATAGGAGATGCGAACGGTGGCCATTCAGGTCAAGAAGTGTCCGGTTCGGGATCGCTCCAAAAAATGTTTTTAATGCCCTTGCCGAACGAACTGCACTTCTTGCCGCTCGATTTTTCATTATCGATGGTTTGAAAAATTGTGTCAACACCCACAAAACTCTATCCGCTCAAGCTGAAGTCCGGACGAGGGTCCCTGACCCGGCTAAAATGAGCCACCCGGAAACATCACTGCCTTGAGGATCTCCTTAGAGAAGTTCCAGAATCCCTGCAAGGGGAACGTGGCACCAGTCCGGACGGTTGTTGATCTCGTAGGATAGCTCGTAAAAAGCCTTTCTGAGCAGGCAGGCTTTCAGCAATCGGGAATAGGCGCCCCCAGAGGGAAGTTCCCCTGCCCCTGCCATTTCTTGCTGATATTCGTCCAGAAAATGAAGAGATAACTCGGCGAACAGCGCTTTTGAAACGGCCCTGCTTTCAAAATCCGGGAAAATCATTTTCGAGAGGTAGTCCAGAGATCGAACCATTCCGGCAACATCGGACAGGGGAGAGCGTTTCTCCCTGCGGACGGAAATGGGAACGGAAGGTTCCCCTTCGAAATCGATGACAACAATGTCCAGATCACTCGTAACCAAAAGCTGACCCAGATGATAGTCCCCATGGCAACGGATCCTTCCCCCCCAGGAATCGGCCGAGTCTCCATCCATGGGCCCGGAGAAAAAGGCTGGAATCCGTCTCCAAAACGCCCGGGAAGCCTCCTCAAAACCGAGCAGATGGTCCGGCCACCAGGAAGGTGGCAAAGAGCTTCCCTCCGGAAAAACATCCCGTCCCATGGCGAGTACCGATCGCCCCAGAAGCTCCCAATCTTCTGGAAGAAATGGCACTGGAGCCATTTCGGGCGAGAAGGACTCTTCAGAGAGGCACCGGTGCATCAACCCTGTACTTGCGCCTATCTTTTTCACAAGCCTGATAACATCTTTATCCAGAAGACTTTTTTGACCGGAATGGAAGTTTTCGACCACCTTGTCCGGATCAATCGCTTTTAAAAGCCAGCTCCACGCATCTCCCCTGTTTTCCACAAATCCGGACAAGAGGGCGATGACAATCGAGCCCCCCGATTCGGGAGAATGACAGAGTGCGCCCAGAAGCGGTGCCACAGGAAGGCTGAGGGTGCGAGACGAAAAAAACGCTCCCATTTCAAAATCACAATTTCCGCCTTTTTCCGGACGGCGATAGCACTTCATGATCAAGGAGCGACCAAAGAGCAGAGAGGTATTGCTCTGCTCTCCCGACAAGACTCTGGGCAGAATATCCAAATCCGAAGTTCTTGCCAGAGTTGGAAAAAGGGATGTTTGCTGAACAGAGAGGGCTGCAGAATCCTGTTTTTCGAAAAATATCTTTAAAAGGGTCTGGCCCATCTCGGGAATCAGCAAACCATCTTCCAAAACCCCCGAACCATCATCAAACTCAAGCGTTCCCAATGGGAAAAGCGTTCTTGAAGTCTTTCGGGAAAAAGAAAGGGGGATAAAATAGGAATCCCCTTCCCCGGACTCATAATGGAGGTTCAGGAATCCTCCAAAGAAAACCTCATTTTCCCTGACTCCAAGACTGAAATAATCCGAAAAATCCCCTGAGATGATCTTTTTCGATTTTCCGGCAAACCATCGTTGGCTCCCCAGCCACGATGACAAGATCCGGTATCCCCGCTCTCCCTGAAACAGGCGTGGAAGATCCGCAATCTTTCCAGCCATCCGGACCACGGGTCTCTCTTCCTGAGAGGGAGCCATCACCCCTCCCTTGCGAAGATCATGAATGGAGTGACAGATGGATCAATGCGGATAAAATGACTCCTCCCCGTCCATTCTGAAAACGAATCATCCATCAGGTTTTTCAACCTGAACGCGTTGCCAGAACCATCAGGATGATAGGCAAGCGTTCCTTCCACAGGAGCATGCGGATCAAGTGTGACAAGGACAATCACGTCAGGAGAGCCGGATGGACCCGGTTTCAGATAAGCCAGCATCTGGTCATTGTCTATCGGAAGGAAACGGATTCCTTCATTTTTTAAAAGAGCCGGGTAGCTTCTCCTGAACCTGTTGATGCTGGAAATGACCCCGCTGATATCGAACGGGGGCTTCGGTCCCCAATGACGAATCTCATACTTTTCCGAATCGAGATATTCTTCCGATCCTTCTGAGATCGGCTGAGACTCGCAACGCTCGTAAGCCGGACCGAATATTCCGTAGCTTGAAGAGAATGTTGCGGCGAGAACCAAGCGGATCACAAAGGCTGGAGGACCTCCTTTTTGCAAGTATTCATGCAGGATATCCGGGGTGTTGGGCCAAAAATTCGGACGAAAAAAATCCTTGACCGGAGCCGTTGTCAACTCTGTCACATACTCTATGATTTCGCGTTTGGAGTTCCGCCAGGTAAAGTAAGTGTACGACTGCGAAAATCCGACCTTTGCAAGCTGGTACATCACATTGGGACGCGTAAAGGCCTCTGCCAGAAAAACCATGTCCGGATAGCTCTTCCGCGCGTTTTCAAGGAGCCATTCCCAGAAAGCGAACGGTTTTGTATGCGGATTGTCGACCCGAAAGGCACGGACACCTTTTTCACCCCAGAATAAAACAATCGCCAGTATCTCCTCCCAAAGCGCCTTCCATTGATCACAATGGAAATCAAAGGGATAAATGTCCTGATACTTCTTTGGAGGATTTTCGGCATAATGGATTGAACCGTCCGGACGCTTCCTGAACCATTCGGGATGATCCTTGACATAAGGATGGTCGGGGGAGCACTGGAGCGCCAGCTCCATCGCGATTTCCATTCCCAGTGACTTTGCCGTGGCGACCAGTTCGGAAAAATCCTCCATCGATCCCAGATCGGGATGAATGGACATGTGTCCACCTGCGGATGAACCGATGGCCCATGGACTTCCGGGATCTCCCGGAAGACACTTCGGGCTATTGTTGGCTCCTTTTCGGAATGCGGATCCGATCGGAGTCAGTGGTCCCGGATAAATCACGTCAAATCCCATCGATGCGATCTCCGGAAGTCTTCCGATTGCATCCTTGATGGTTCCGGACCTCTTTGAGTCGGGGGAAGCACTTCTGGGAAAAAACTCATACCATGCCCCGACAGAAGCCCTTTCCCTTTCCACCAAGACCTTGAAATCCGCTGTCGTGCGTGCAACCTCAGCAGGATCCGGAAACATCGAGGCAAACAGGATCATCTCCTGTTCGGTTGCAATATGAAGACGTTTCTCGGGGTTCAGTTCTCCATGGACCCTTTCCGCCCATGCCATCAGTCGTTCCGAATCACTGGATCTTTCCGCGGTTTTCCGTATCAGAAGAATGAGCTCCGCATATTCAAGATCCGTCTCCTGTCCAGCCTGAAACTTTTTAACGATCCGGTCCGAAAAGGCTGCATACTCGTCAATCCAGCCTGAAATCCGAAAATGCACCAGCCCCATCTCGGGAAGGGTCAAAGAAGCAGACCATCGATCGTTCCCAAGCGGAGTCATCAACTCCGATTGCCAGGTTCCGGCTCCGGAACAACAATACTCCAGAAGAACACGCAATGGATCCTGACCATCCGCAAAAATATCCGCAGACACAGTCAAGGATTCCCCGGAATGCCTTTTGACCGGATATCCCCCACAATCAATCCTGGGCTCAACACGTTCAATCACAACCCGGCAGGACGGTTTGTCCCCCTTGACGATCGGAAGACCGCCATTCACATCCATCATTATTTCCTCCTCGAGACAGAAGATTTCGGCAATTCAACAGATCGGGACTGTCGCTTTTTCTCTTTTTTTCCGGCAGGAACAAGCTTGAGCCAAAAAAAACCGTATGGACTGAGTGAGAAGTGGTATGGAGATCTTGAAATTTCCGGGAAACCGGTCTGGCTGAACATTTCAAAAGGTGTCCAGCCAGCATAGGCAGAAAGATCGATCGTAACCGACTCAGTGGAATCGGAAAGGTTGTTCACCACCAGAACAACCTCTCCCCCAAACTCCCTGAGATAGGCCATGACTTTTTGATTCTTGGGAGACAGGACTGTCATCGTTCCTCTCCCGAAAATCTGGACAGACTGACGGACCGAAATCATCTGCCTGAGCATATTGAGAGGGCTTGTGGGATATCTTGACTGAACCTCGACATTCACCACCTGAAACCCGTAAACCGGGTTCTGGATTGGTGGACTGAACAGAGAGGACGGATCCCCCTGGGAAAACCCCCCGTTTCTGTCTGAAGACCATTGCATCGGAGTACGGACTCCGTTTCTGTCTCCAAGATGGATATTGTCTCCCATACCGATCTCATCTCCGTAATATAGGATCGGCGTCCCCGGAAGGGTCAGGAGAAGGCTTTGCATCAGGTCGATCTTTCTTCGGTCGTTCGACATCAGCGGAGACAGTCGTCTCCTGATTCCGATATTGAGGCGCATCCGGTGGTCCGAGGCATAGGTGGACCAAAGATAATCCCGCTCCTGATCAGAAACCATCTCAAGAGTCAACTCGTCATGATTCCTGAGGAAAATCGCCCACTGGCAAGAGTTCGGAATAGGAGGCGTCTGGGCCAGGATATCCACAATCGGTTTTCTGTTCCCCTGGGCAATCGCAATAAAAAGCCTGGGCATCAGGGGAAAGTGATACGCCATCTGAAACTCATCCTCATTTCCAAAATAATGAAGGACATCCTGTGGCCACTGATTGGCCTCGGCCAAAAGCATTCTTCCGGGAAAAAGACGGTCCACCTCGGAGCGGATTTTTTTCAGGAAAGAATGCGTTTCCGGGAGATTCTCGCAGGACGTTCCTTCCCTTTCGTACAAATAGGGAACCGCATCGGCGCGGAGCCCATCGACTCCAAGAGAGAACCAGAACTTGACGACATTCAGCATTTCTTCCTGGACTTTTGGATTATCAAAGTTGAGATCGGGCTGGTGATAAAAGAAACGATGCCAGTAGTACTGGTGGGTTTTTGGCTCCCATGTCCAGTTTGATTTTTCCGAGTCACCGAAAATAATCCGGGTCTCACGGTAACGCTCGACCGTATCACTCCAGACATAGTAGTCCCTGAACGGTGAGTTTCTGGACGATCTTGCCGAGACAAACCATGGATGGGTATCGGATGTATGGTTCAAAACCATTTCAGCAATGACCCGGATTCCACGAATGTGGGCCTCGGAAAGAAAGGTCTCGAAATCTTTCATCGTTCCATACGATGGGTGGATCGTATAATAGTCCCTGATGTCATACCCGTCGTCCCGCAACGGCGAATCGGTGATCGGCAATAGCCAGATCACGGTCACACCAAGGCTCTGGATATAGTCGAGCTTTTGGGTCAGCCCTTTCAGATCCCCCACTCCATCGTTATTGGAATCAAAAAAGGATTTGACCGGAATTTCGTAAATGATCGCATCCTTGTACCAGAGAGAATCAGCTGTGTTCTCGTTCAAGATCCCCTCCTCCGACTTTTGGCCATTTTCTTTCTGATCGGAGCCTCCAGTAAAAACCATATGGTTGAATACGGAGTCATGGTGATCAGGTAAGGGGCTTTCCCCACCGTGGGAAAAGCCCCGCCTGAAAACATCTCCCGTGGCTTGTAACCGTGCCATTTCGCCAAATCCAGATGTCCAAACATGGCCGATTTTGAAAGATTGTGGATAAAAAGGCCGGTTGCCCCATCACAGGAGCGGACATAAGCCAGGATCGATGCCGACCTTGTTTCAATCAGCTCAAAATCCCCGTCTCCATAAAGAAGAGGATTCTGATTCCGAACTTCAATCATTCTTCGGACATTCCAGAGATGGGAATCAGGAAATCGTTCCTGACTTTCAACGTTCACCATCTGATAGCTGTAAAGAGGGTCTTCAATCACAGGGTTGAAGAGCTCTTCCGGATCCGCCCTGGAAAATCCGGCATTCCGGTCAGCCGACCAGTGCATCGGGGTACGGATCGGGTTTTTTCCCCTGAGGTGGGGATGATCGCCCATACCGATCTCATCCCCGTAATACAGGACAGGAAGTCCAGGGAAGGTTAAAAAAAGACTCATCACCAGCTGGATTCGTCGTCTTCCATTTTCCATGAGCCGTGCCACCCTGGACAGGATCGGGCGATCCTCCGGGAGATCCGGAGCCAATGGAAAGAGCGCGTCATCGCTTGACAGTGTGTCGAGCAATTCAAAGGTTTCTTCCGAACGCTCTCTCAGGTGGATCGTCCTGTTTCTGGAGAGGCTCTTTTTCGAGCGTCCTTTGGGCTTCCCATCAAGGATCGGTTCAAGTGGTGACCGGTCCTCGTTTTTAATCGCAGAGATCACCGCGGGGAAAAAAGGATTGAAATGATAGAAAAGCCTTGAATCATTTACCTGCCCGCGTTTTGAGGGAGGAGATCCGGTTTCAAAAAGGAACATCTTTTCCGGATAGGATTTTTTGAGCGGGTAAATGACAGGATGAAAGGTTTGAAAAGGATCCTGGACGGGAATGATTTCATTTTTTTTCCAGGAATGAAGCCTTCCGGCTCCGGCAAGACGAAATCCGTCCACCTCAAGCGCAAACCAGTGCTCGAAGATGCGACACATTTCGGAAAGCACTTCCGCATCACCATAATTGAGGGAAGGCTCGTCCTTATGATCGCCAAACCAATAGTATCTCCCGGAATCGGCATCAAGGGTCCAGTTGATCTTTTCTGGAGGATCGTGTCTCGTCTCTGGCTCGGGAGGGGGCGTATCAGACCAGAAGTAACTGTTTGAAAACAGGGATCCCCGGGACAATCGGGACTCGGAAAACCAGACATGCTGGTCACTCGTCGCATTCACCGGAAGAGAAAGCAGGACCTTCAATCCTTTCATGTGAGCTTTTTCAAGAAGAAGCAAAAAGTCTGAGAGGGTGCCCAGCTCATGATCCAGTTTCATCCAGTCCAGCAGGGGATGATGATCTTTTCCGTGAACAGACAGAAAAGGACAATTGAGAAGAATCGAACTGACACCCAGTCTGGAAATATAATCCAGTCGGTCCACGATACCCAGAAAATCGCCGGTCCCGTCTCCGGAATGGTCCGAATAGCTCCTGATGTAAATCTCGTACATCACACCGTGCAATATGGGATTAACCGGCTCGTCCACAACCACCTCTTTCCATCTGATAATGTTCGCTTCCGACTGCCTGCTTCTCTGCCCCAGGAGAATCAGGTGAGTTGATGTTGGCGAAAAGCACCGTAAAAATCGCATCGCCAAAAGCATCTATCATCCGGACACTTAAAGGATTCCCGTCTCCCCCATCCTGAAAAACAGGGACCGGGCGTCCATGAAAAGCATGAAACCAGGGGCCCGGCAGCCCCGGAGGAAGAGGCATTCCTCTGTCGCCCCAGATCAATGGGTCAACAGCAATCCCGGATTGCCCGTCAATATGGGACAATGGCTTTCTGGAAACCGCGAACAGGACAGCTTGCTTCCCGGCCATCCGGGCAAATCCGATCATTTTCTCCGACTGCTCCCACTCTTCCGGCAACGGATGGTAGCTTCCCGAAAAAAACAAGTCCGGAACCATGCGTCTCAGCCGAAGAAGGATGTGTGTCACAAAAAGCTTGATCCTTCCATCCTCCCATTGGGAAAGGAGTTCTCTCCATAAATCTTCAGGAGACTCAGCGAACTTCTTTTGAAGACTCGCCAAAAGAGTTTCCCTGAGCCCATACTTCACCGGTCGCCGGTTGTCGGGATCCACAAGGGAAAAATCCCACAGTTCCGTTCCCTGATAAAAGTCCGGGATTCCCGGCGATAAAAGTTTCACAATGGTCTGGGAAATGGAGTTTTGAGCCCCTCCCAAGGCAATTCTTCTGGCAAACAGGCGGAAATCGGAAAAAAAATGATTCGAACGGTCTTCCCGAAGAATGCCTGAGAGAAATGCCAACAGGCTCTCTTCGTAGACAACATCCGGAGTGATCCAGTCGGAGTGACGCTTTCGCTCCCTCGCGACCTTGACCAGGTAACTCGCCATCCTGGTGCGAAAATCCCCTTCTTCCTTTTTGAATAGTGGCCAAGCACCCAACAAGGTCTGGTAAATGAAAAGCTCAAGGCTGGGTTCCGGGATCCATTCCCCCTGCCCACGGATTTTGGCCTTCTTGTTGAACTTCATCCATTTTTCAACACGCTCGCACCACTCTGAAGAGATTTCGGAAAGCACATTGATTCTTGCCCGTACATCCTCGCTTCGCTTCGTGTCATGTGTCGAGCTTGCAGAAATGGACTTGCTGGCAGACTCAAGCCGCCTGCGGTTCATCTGGTGAAAACGGTCTGTCGAAATCGACAGATGCTCCGGATCACCCCCCACCTCATTGGCAGAGATCAACGGGGAGTAGAGATAGAAGGAAGTATCCTCGACCCCCTTGGCCATAACCGGACCGGTAAACTGCTGCCATCTTTCGACAAAATTGGTCCAGAGCATACGATGCTCCATCGAGATTCCTTCAGGAAAATCCATCATGAAGATTTTTTCGAAAAACTGGTAAAGGCCACGCCTTCTCCCGGGATGGCGTCGCCTTGCCTCCTGAAGAGTCGCCTGGATAATCGATCGATCCTGCTTCGGAACATGACCATCCTGGATATAAGTCCTGTAGACCCCCATACATGCGGTCACTTCCACCAAGCCTGTCTGGAGCTCCCGAAAAGGCAGTTCCCTCGCATATCGGCTCTTCTGGGCAAGATGCTCCAGAATAAAGGTCAGACGTCTGAGCTCACCCCCCAGAAGTGTCTCGCAAATCTTCTTTTTCTGCTGATAGCAGATATCCTTGAACGAAGCACCCGGATCAATCCGCTCGGAATACCATCTTGACAGCCGGTCCGCGCCTTCGGGATCCACGAAGAGACGGTTGGTCTGATTTAAAAATTCATACCCTGTCGTGCCACGGATCGGCCACTGGGGATCGAGGAGCTCGTCATCGAGCACAATTTTTTCAACCCATATATTGGGTTGATCCGGTGAATCCGAGGAATGGGCCAATTCTTCCGATAATCGCCGCAGATAGCCGGAAGGATCCGAGAGACCATCGACGTGATCGACCCTGACCCCGGAGATCCATCCGTTTCGGGAAATCGAGAGCAGAAAACCATGAAGAGCTGAAAAGACACCCGGATCGCCCGTCCGAACCCCGACGAGATCGGCAACATCAAAAAATCTCCGGTAATTCAATGTTCTCGTCACAGTCTTCCAATGGGACAGCCAGTAAACCTGCCCATTGATAATCCTGTCCAGACGGTCCCAGGAAGAGGGAACGCCCCGAACACCCCGGTAGGAGGAGATTGTCTCCGAAACCGCTCTGGCAAAGTCGTGATTTTTACGGGAAAGGCTCCAGATTTTTGAAAGAACCGATCGGGATTTTTGAATCCTCATCCGATTTTTTCTGGGGTCATCGCTTCCCCTTGAGAGGGCGTTCACCGCTTCCAGGATCCCGGACAGATCGATTGCGCCAGAGTCCCCCTCCGGAATCTCCTGGGTGATCTGCCGGTAACGGTCTGCAATATCCGAGACGATCGGAAGGATCGAGAATGGGGAGACGGGCAGGCGATTATCCCAATAATAAATCGCGAATCCCTGACGGTCATAATCCAGCCGTAGCTCTCCGTTTTCAAGAATCCGTCCATAGGGAGCCCCGAGGATCGGAAGGCTGATCCGGCGATGGAGAGCCTCCTGAGGTGGATTCCAGTCGATATCGAAGAAAACGGCAAAGGGAGAAATCTCCCCGAACTCGAGGACATCCCTCCACCACCTGTTTTCAAAATGAGCGGCCATATGGTTGGGAACAATATCCAGAATCATCCCCATCCCTTTTTTCACAAGAGAATCAGACAGACTCGAAAGGTCGGCGATCTGGCCAATTTCGGGATTAAGACAGGTGGGATCGGTCACATCATACCCATGGGCACTCCCCTTTCGGGATTTGAAAAGGGGGGATGCATACAACGTCGAGATTCCAAGAGTGTCGAGATAAGAGACCAGACGGGAGGCGTCCTGAAGCCGGAAGTCTTTTGAAAATCCCATTCTGTAGGTGGCCGTTATCGGAAAACTCAAGAGGCCACCCCCCGGTAGAGAGCGACCTGATAAGGAGCACAAACATTTTCATCAGAAGAGGACTCCAGTCTCTCCGGAAAGAGACTGCCTCCCCCACCCCACCGTTCTTCTTCGGAGTCGAGAACTTTTGACCACCGCCCCGGAGCGTTGGAAAGGATGTTCCCGAGTCTTTGTGGTAACTCTGACAGGTTCCCGACAATCAGAACCACTTCCCCGCCACCCTCCCGACGAACCAGCAATAGGGGAGGATTGGATGGAAGGAGACGACAATCCGGACCAGGAAGAGTGTTCGGCGGCACAAGAGCCGGATAGGATTTCCTGATGCGAATCAGCTCCCGATAAAAGGCATAAAGCTTGAGCGAGGAGCCGATCCGACTTCCGGGGTCGAGCATGGACAACCGGGAGTTTTCAAACACCTCCAACCCCTGCGGATCAAGATGATCCGTCCATCCGGGAAAATCCTGGAACTCCCTTTTTCTCCCCTCCCGAACAGCGTTGATCAGATCCTCGTCTCCATGGCTTGTAAAATAATGGAAGGGGTTCGTCTCGCCAAACTCTTCCCCCATAAAAAGAAGTGGCAAAAAAGGAGACAGGAGCGTCAGGGAAGCCGCGAGACGCAGTCCGGCATCGGGAATTCTTGCGGTAAGCCGGTCAGCCGCCGGCCGATTGCCCACTTGGTCATGATTTTGGGAGAAAACAACGAAGGAAGAGCCGGAAAGCCCCTCAGGAGAAGAGCCCCTGCGACGCCTGAATGAAGGGGCATATTCGCCCTGATACAGAAAACCTTCTGAAAAAATGCGGGGCAGGTCGGACGCTCCGGAAAAGTCCTGATAATACCCTTCCCTTTCCCCTGTCAGGAAAACATGAAGGGCATGGTGAAAGTCATCACTCCACTGGCTGTCGAAACCGATTCCGTTTTGATCTTCCGGAAGAACCGCCCTGCGGTCATTCTGATGGGACTCACCGATCAGGTGAACCGGTCTTCCCCGTTTTTCGGAAATCTGACGACAAAGCCTTGAAACATCTGTCAGAAAAGGAACCGGGGACTGGTCGATGATGGCATGGATCGCGTCGAACCGGAACCCGTCCACATCAAAGACCTCTAAATAGGTGCGAAGGTTCTCCAGAAAAAAATGTCGGACATGATCACTCTCGGGGCCATCGAAATTGATCGCATCACCCCAGGGGGTCCGGGAGATTTTTGAAAAATAGGGAGCAAACTTTCCGAGATAATTTCCTTCAGGACCCAGGTGGTTATAGACAACATCCAAAAGGACCGAAATTCCACGTTCATGACAGCCACGGACAAACCGGCCAAAACCGTCGGGGCCACCATAGGACTGCTGAACAGCAAACAGATAAACGCCATCATACCCCCAGTTCCGCTCTCCCGGAAAGGAGGCGACCGGCATGACCTCAATCGCGGTGACACCAAGCTCTTGCAAATGTCCAAGATGTTGGATGAGTCCGTCGAATGTCCCTTCAGCGGTAAAGGTTCCGACATGGAGCTCATAGATGATCAGGGAGTCGAGCCTGTGGCCCTGCCAAGCGGGGAGAGGAGAGGGAAAGGATTCCTCCGGGAACCACACGGCGGAGGCTTTGTGCACGCCATCCGGCTGCCACCTTGATGCCGGATCCGGATAGGTTCCGACTCCCTCAAGCTGGAAAAGATAGCGGGTCCCGACGCCAATACCTGAAAGTGAGAGATGATGGTACCCATTTCCTTCAGAAACCATTAAAAGGGGGGATTTTTTTTGATCGGGCAGGACCAGATGGACATGAGAAAATTGTGGGGCCCACACCCTGAAAAGAACGGAACCATCCTTTTGGAGAACGGCACCAATGGGTCCAAGTGCATGATCAAGTGCGACAGAGTCGATGTCATTTCGGGAAATCAGATGGTGACCGGAACAATCCATAAAACTGATCTCCTTTTGGTTTTCCTCCGGGAGAGGCAATCTTCTGACGAGTTGAAAAGAAAAACAAACACCCCAAAATATGGTTATTGATCCAAAATCTTCAATCGCCAAAAATAAAAAATGGCCGATCGCGAAATCTGGGCGATTGGAGAAAAAGGTTCGATGGAAGTTTGTTTGGTTCGATCAACTTGGGGGTGGTCAAAAACTTTCGGCCGGCCACTCAATGGCTCACAAGAACCCTAGCATGCCAGAGATGAATCTAGCAAGTTTTTTTCCGATTCAGGATTATATCCTGATTAAAAATCAATGCATTACGGAAACAACTTGCCAACAAGTGGACCTTTCCGGTCAATCACGGTCACCGTTCTTCCCGAAACAAGTCTCAGACCGGGAGGAACCTTGTCAAGATGGACCCTTACCGGGATCCTCTGGGCGAGCCTGACCCAACTGAATGTCGGGTTGACATCAGGAGGGCTTCCCGGACGCTCATGCCTCTCCCTGTCCCGAATACCTCCCGCGATACCGCTCACATGTCCCCATATGGAACGACGGGCCCCCATCATCCGAATTTCAACAGGATCGCCGATGTGGATTCTCGACAGTTTTGTCTCCTCAAAGTAGCCGTCGACATGGAGAGAGTCCGTATCGACGAGCGAGAGGACGCCATCTCCACGATGAACATAATCCCCCGGCTCAAGAGTCATGTTTGCAATTTTTCCGTTGACCCGGGCCCGGACTTCAGAACGCTTCTGGTCCAGGATGGAAAGGGAGAGCTGCGCCATCGCTTCCTGATAGTCGGCCCGCGATTTTTCATATCGGGCTTCCATATTTCTCGCCACTTCCCGCGTAGCGTCTCCGTTCAGCATGAGTTGATGGTACCTTCTGGCATTGCGGCCTGCCTCATCCATAACGGCCATCGTACCAAGAACCCTCGCCCGGGCTTGGAGGATCGCGATTCGAAAACGTTCCGGATCGATACGGAAGAGAATGTCGCCTTTTTTGACCTGATCATTCTCATGGACAAAAATCTGGCTGACCAAACCGGAAACATCCGGAGCGACAGAGATAAAGTCAGCCCGGATCTTCCCATCACGGGTCCAAGGAGCCTCAAGGTAATACACCCACAGTCTCCAGCCGACAAAAGAGGCCAGAATCAATATCACAAGTGTCAAGGCTACCCGAGACATGAGAGACGAATTTCCTGCCAATAGTCCTCCCCTAACCCAAAAAAGTGACAACGACTCCCGAAACGATCACCCAGAGAGCAATATCCACAAGGGAACGATGCCAGACAAAACGATAGAAACCAATTCTGGCCAACAAAACCCTCAACCATCCAAGAATCAAAAAGGCAATCACTCCCCAGATCAGAAACGGTGGAAAGAAAAGCCCCAAAACATCGATCTCTTTCATCTGGCCCTCCCATCGGAAGATGCCATAAACCCCCCTCCGTCAAGTGTCCATCGAAGACTGGCGAGAAGGGAGAGCGTTTCGGATTCAAGATCCATGTCCGTTGAATCGACAATTTTGAGCCAAACCTCGTCGAACAGGGATTTCAAGACCTTCTTCCCGGCTTCTCCCGGTCGATCGTAATAGGTACCGATGGCAAGTGTCAGCCGGGAAATGGAATCCCCCATCTCCGGAGGCAATTTTTCCCGGATCTCTCCAAGCCGGATCAGGTCGAGACCAACAACCATATCATAGAGTCCATCCGGATGATTTTTCCGCGCATCCATTCCAAGGACGCCCATCCTCGACATCAATGGTGCGATCCTGTCAAACATGTGGTCCACAAACACACTCCGGTCCATCTTTCCCTGAAGGTTCGCCAGCTGGACAATTTCCATATGGATCGATGACAGGATCCTCCGGATGCTGAACGTCACCCCCACCGACCGGACCAATACCGTTGAAAGAGCCGCCAGAAACACACCTACAGCCTCTGAAATCGCGGTATTCCATGCATGGGAGAAGTCTGCATGGTAGGTTGACTGCAAGGCAATCAATCCTGAAAATCCGATCATGAATGGAAGCACTTTGAGCGGACCGTCGGGACGGGCCAACACGATCCCGGCAGGGATCAGGACAATTCCCATAACCGCCATCAGTCCGGCAAAGTCGTGAACCTGGGGAAGGAAGAAAAAGAGTGTGACCAATCCTGCGGCGGATCCGATATTGATCTTTGCCAGAAAATCCAGAATCGCTCCTGAAGGATCATCCATCGCGGCAAAAAAGGTACCGCTAACCGCCGCCATCATTGCTGCGGCAAAACCTTCTGGCCAATCAAGCGCTCTCCAGATGAATATGGAGGTCCCCACAGCAAGAGAGACAGCCAGCGCCGAAAGAAACGGGAGAAGCGGATCACGGAACACCGAAACCCGACCCTTCGGCGTTGGGGGTTCCTCAACACCTCCATGGGCAATTCTTTGGCGCATGCGCCGACAGTCTCCCCAGATTATCACGAGTTCGTGAAAACGCCGGGAAAGTCGCTCCATCAAGGAGCCGAGTTCTGTCGGAATCGTGCCACCTTTCAGTAACCCGAAAGAAATTCCATGTTCCGAAAACCACCGGGAAACCATCTGATCCATCTCTTTTGAAGAAAGATGATGCTTTCCCGACATCCAGTCGTCAATCTCCCTGCCCAGGATTTCGAGATCGGACGAGAGGGCCGGAGAAAAACGGGAAAGGGCTTTTCGATGGATCTTGAGATCGACAAAAACCGGCAGGAGGTCACGCATCCGGGACATCAGTGCCTCCAGCCACCCCGAAACCCTTGGATCCGGGGATTCATACGCAGCATGAATCCCCATGGCAGACATCGTTGAAATCTCCCCGCCAAGGCTATGTGGCACTCCAGGAGTCATACCCCGTCCGGAAACTTCCTCTCCCCCCCATTTCGCAACATGGGAAAGCCACTTATCCATCCGTAAAAGGAGCAGGGGTGTGACTTGACGTGGGAAAAAAAGCTCATTGACCAAAAATGTCGTCAGAACGCCCAGAACAACCTCTTCAACCCGGGATCTTGCCAGCAGAAAGATACTTCCGGGAGAGTCCACCGCAGGAAATCCGATGAGAGCCGAGGTATATCCTCCCAGAATAAATCCGTAGCTCCTTGGTGAGCCATCATAAAGAGACAGAAAAAGACAGATGGCAATCCAAAGGCAAATGGCAATGGAAAACAATTCCGGGGAGTTGATCAGAAGCGGCATGATGAAAACAACAAAGCTGGCACCAACGATCGTGCCAATAACACGATATAGGGCCTTCGAGCGGATCATCCCTGAATATGGCTGGGCAATGATCAGAACTGTGACCAGGGCCCAGTAGGCCTGGGGAAGATTCAGGGAAAAGGCGATATAGAGGGCAAATCCAGCCGCAATAAGGGTCTTGAAAGAAAATAAAACATCTCCGGACACAGACCTTAATCCGGCAATCGACAGAACTTCATCCAAACTTTTCAAATCAGGCTTCCACCAGGATCGATCCGATACATTCTCTAAAAACAGTGTGCACCAAGCACACTCCGACAGCTACTCCCTTATGTTCTCCTATAAACATGGAAAACCTTTTTCTGCAACCCGTCAAATCTGACATCACTTCATTCTCCTCCAGCAATTCAGGGTCAGACAAGTTTCTGTGAATTCTGCCGATAAGAGTATAGTAAAGAGGGTCGATCTTTTGATCAGGAATGCCTTTTCAAAAGGTAGACGGTCATGAGGGCGGATCTCCCCATCACTGAAGCAACCCTAGGGAGTCTTTCTTCTTCAGGGACTTGCATAAAGCCTTTATGGGGAGGGGATGATCTGACAAAAGATTCTCCCCATTTTGGGGCGATCGAAAGCTCCATGAAGATCCGAAAAATGGGAAATCCTGATCATCCGACTGCTTCATGGAAGCTGTCAGGAACTCTCCGAGTCTACCTGAGATGAGCGCTCTTTTGGGCGCTGGGGGTGGTTCGATGCTGGTATCAATAAAAAAACGGCCCGTTCCAGACTGGAAATCAAAACTCTTTTTTATCGTACTGATCCTCCTTCTGTTTCTCATTCTTTTCAGGTGCCTTTTGTTCTGCCTCTCCACCAGACCCTCATTCAACACTGAACTCTCCCCCCAAAATCCTCTTTTTTTCCAGAGAAACTGAAACAGGAATCTCTTGCACGACATGAAAACAAACAACTTCCCTTGACGTTTTTGAACTCCGGAAAGCCGCGGGCAAAAACCTCGTCTATCCCCCGAACCATCCCGAACAGGACTTCATCCTCAGGACCACCAATCGTCTGAAAGATCCTTTTTGCCCCGAATCAGCCCGTTATGTTACGATCCCACAAATACCCGTTCCGACTGTCAGAAAGAATCCAGCATCTCCATGTCGGAAGGGGAAAAATTCAAAACAGCCTTTCAGTCTTAACTTATCTATAAGGGGGAGACCTTGTCCGGTCACTCGAAATGGGCAACCACCAAGCATAAGAAAGCAATCATCGACTCAAAACGCGGAAAGATCTTTACCCGCCACGCCAAGGAAATAGCGGTTGCCGCAAGAATTGGTGGCGGGGATCCAGAGGGGAATCCCCGGTTAAGGACCGCGATCTTGAAGGCCCGGGAAGACAATATGCCCCAGGACAACATCAAGAAGGCCATCCAGCGCGGAACCGGAGAAATCCCCGGAGCCCAATATGAGGAATACCAGTTCGAGGGACATGGTCCAAAAGGCGTGGCGATCATTCTGAAAGTCATGACGGATAACAAAAACAGGACCGTTCCGGAACTCCGGACCATTTTTTCCAAGAATGGGGGAGCTCTCGGGGAAAACGGATGTGTGTCATGGATGTTCGACAGCAAGGGTCTTATTACCGTGGACAAGTCCTCACTTCCTGAAGATCAGGTCATGGATCTCGCCCTCGAGGCGGGAGCGGACGATGCCGTAATCCATGAGGACGTCTATGAGTTTTTGACCGCTCCCCAGGATTTTTCCCATGTTCTTGAAGTCATCAAATCCAAAAAAATCACTCCATCCTTCGCAGAAGTCACGATGATTCCCCAAACAACGGTTCCTCTGGAAGGAAAGGATGCACAAACCATGATGCGCCTCATGGAAATGCTGGAAGATCATGACGATGTCCAGCATGTCTATGCGAATTTTGACATTCCGGATGACATTCTCGAATCCCTCTCATCCTAAAAAGCGAAGGAGACCTGAGCCGCATCATGACTGAAGATCTGGGAAACCTGAGAAATTCCATTGACGAAATTGACACCAGGATTGTCGGGCTTCTGAGAGACCGGGCCGCCATAGCTGCCAGAGTGGGTGATTACAAAAAGGCCAGGGCTCTTCCCTTCCATGTCGTATCGAGAGAACGGGAGATTCTCGACCGGATCACCGAACTGGAATCGGCGCCCTTCCCCAAAGAATCGATCCGGACCATTTTCAGGGAAATCCTTTCTGCCTGTCTGTCCCTGGAAGAACCCGTCGTCATCTCCTACATGGGGCCTCCGGCTACCTATACCCACCAGGCGGCACTCAAGCATTTCGGCCACTCACTGAAACATGTTCCGGCCGCCACTGTCCGGGAGGTGTTTCGGGCTGTTGAAAGCGGCGAGGCCCTCTATGGAGTGGTTCCGATCGAAAACTCGACCGAGGGAATGGTCAACAATACCCTCGACACGCTGGTGGAATCAGACCTGAGAATCTGTGGGGAAATCATCCTCCCGATCCATCATTGCCTCCTGACCAGGGCAACATCCGCAAAAGAGATCCGGACCGTCTACGCCCATCCCCAGGCACTGGCCCAATGCCGAATATACCTTTCGAACGCTCTTCCGGATGCCTCGACCGGTGAAACAACGAGCAATACCAAGGCTGTGGAAATGGCCCTTGAGGATCCTCATTCTGCTGCCATCGCCGGAGAAATGGCCGCAGAAGTCTACAATATTCCAATTTTTTCCAGACATATTGAAGACTTCCCCGACAATCAGACCCGGTTTTTGGTGATCGGAACCATCGACCCCGGAAAAACCCGAAAGGACCAGACCTCCATTATGGTTTCCATTCTGGACCGGGTGGGAGCCCTCTCGGAGATTCTCTCCCTGATAGCAACAGAGGGAATCAACCTGACCCGTCTTGAAAGCCGTCCCTCCAGGAAAAAGGCATGGGATTACATCTTCTTCATGGATATAGAAGGCCATCAGGCGGATGAAAACATCCGGCAACTTTTAACGAAGTTACAGACTCTTTGCCCATATGTTAGGATATTGGGATCATATCCTTTGCAGGATAAACCATCTCAGACCTGACCATGACGCATTCACAGGCCAAAGCATGGAAGCTCATCAGGGAGTCTGCACGACAGGAATAAAAAACAATCTTCCGACGCCTGACAAAAGTCGAGGGGCACACACAATATCATCAGAAGAATTCAGGAGAACTCCATGATTATCGTTTTGAAACCGGAAGCAACCCAGGCAGATATCGCTCACATTTCCGGAAAATTAAAGGAAAAGGGTTTGGCCGTCCATATTTCAAAGGGGTCGGAACGGACCATTATCGGAGCTATCGGGGATGACAGGCTCTTGGCCGAGCTTCCGCTCGCCATTTTCCCGGGAGTGGAAAGCGTTCACAAGATCCTTCAGCCCTTCAAGCTCGTCAGCCGTGAATTCAAAAAAGAAAACACGATTATCCGATTTCCGAACGGAGTCACCATCGGTGGAGAAGAAATCCAGGTCATGGCAGGACCATGCGCAGTGGAATCCGATGAGCAGCTTCTGTTTGTCGCGGAAAGGGTCAAGGAATCAGGCGCAAAAATCCTTCGGGGAGGGGCGTTCAAACCCCGGACATCCCCTTACACTTTCCAGGGACTTGGAGAAACAGGACTCAAGCACCTTTCGAAAGCCCGGGAAAAAACCGGCCTTCTTGTCATTACGGAACTGATGGACCCCAGAGATCTTGACATGGTTGAGGAGCACACCGACATTATCCAGATCGGCGCAAGAAACATGCAGAACTTCCGCCTTCTGTCCGATGTTGGCCGCGCCAGAAAACCTGTTCTTCTGAAAAGAGGGCTCTCCGCAACAATCAAGGAGTTCTTGATGGCGGCAGAATACATTGCCTCACAGGGAAATCAGGACATCATCCTGTGCGAGAGAGGGATCCGCACGTTTGAGACCATGACAAGAAATACGCTCGACCTGAACGCTGTTCCGGTCCTGAAAAGCCTGACACATCTTCCAATTCTCGTGGACCCAAGCCATGGAACCGGACGATGGGATCTCGTCATCCCCATGGCCAAGGCAGGAATCGCCGCTGGCGCCGACGCGCTGATGATCGAAGTCCACAATAATCCTGAAGAGGCCTTTTCCGATGGCGAAGAATCCCTGACCCCGGAAAATTTCGAACGATTGATGAGGGAATGCCGCAAGGTCGCCTCTGCTGTTGACAGGTTTATCGCCTGATGAAGCCGGCGCGTGAGTGCCGGCAACTCGCCATACTGGGAGTGGGACTGATGGGGGCTTCCATTGCCGCGGCCCAAAAGCGGTCCTTCCCCGACACAGTCATTGTCGGATCATCCATCTCCACCATTGATGGCAGGGTTGCGCTTGAAAAAGGGTATATAGACCGCTTTACCCAAAACAACAAGGAAGCCGTTCTGGGCGCGGACCGGGTGATCGTGGCCTCCCCTCCCTCCTCGATTGCCAGCATTTTAAAAGAGATCGCGGAAATGGTTCCGGGGATTCCCGTTACAGACATCTCCTCTGTCAAAACGCCTGTTTACATGGACTTCAGAAAAAATCTCCAGTCCTGTTTTAAAAGCTATACAAGCTCTCACCCCATGGCAGGCAGAGAGGAGTCCGGAGCCCAGGGCGCACGGGCCAACCTGTTTGATGGTCGAAGCACCTTTCTGGTTCCCTTTGCAAGTCCAAAAACTCCCCCCGAAGGAGACTGGGAGAACTTCTGGCTTGGCCTTGGCTGCAAGGGAACCTTCACAGTCGACCCCATGGAGCACGATCAGATCCTCTCCCTCATCAGCCACCTTCCCCATGTTGTTTCCTATGCCATTCTTGAGCTTTTAAACCGGACAGAAGAGAGGAACCACCTGACCCATTTCAACTGGGAGGAACAAAAAGGTGGGGCACTGACAGATATGACCCGGATCTCACACAGCCATTCCGGACTCTGGGGAGAAATTCTCGCGGCCAATCAAGAATTCCTGCTCAACGACCTTTCCCGACTGATCCTGATTCTTGAATCCTGGAAAAAACAGATTGGAAATGGCTCCATGGAAGAGATCTCCCAAAAAATTGAATCTGTCCAGAACCATCACCAATCTCTCAAGAAACTCGCCAAAAAGGAAAAGAAGGAGTCCGATGCCCATTGATGAATATTCCGGAGGTCAGCGAAACGGTTCTTACCGGGTGACATCCTCAAAGAGTGTCTCAGGCTGCATTCGCGTTCCTGGCGACAAGTCGATCTCCCACCGTGCAGTCATGATGGCTTCCCTGGCAATGGGAACAAGCGAAATCCACGGCTTTCTCCCCTCTTCCGATTGTCTGGGCACCCTTCTGGCTTTTTCCCTGATGGGGGTCAGGACAGAACGCATTTCAGAGAATCACGTCAGGATCTCAAGCCCGGGAGCAATAAGTCTTACTGAGCCACAAACCGTTCTGGATCTTGGGAACTCCGGCACAGCCGTGCGACTTCTTCTGGGAATCCTTGCCGGAACAAACTTTCATTCCGTTGTCACAGGAGATGACAGTCTCAGAAGCCGCCCAATGGGCCGGGTGACCGAGCCCCTCTCATTGATGGGTGCCAGCATCGACGGAGTCGCGAATGGCAAGCGGCTGCCTCTGGCCATCCGCGGGAGAAAACTCAAGGCAATCACTTTTCTGAACGAGAAAAAGAGCGCACAGGTCAAATCCTCCATTCTCCTTGCCGGCCTCTCTGCCGACGGGCCGACCACCGTTATCGAACCGGTTGCGACAAGGGACCATACAGAGCTGATGCTTCCCATGTTTGGCGCAACCTGTACTGTGCGGGGCAACGAAAAGACCGTTCACCCAGGGCCCCTTTCCCCATTGGATTTTACGGTTCCAGGAGACCTGTCATCGGCTGCTTTTTTCATGGTTCTGGGATTGATTACGCCAGGAGCCAGCCTCACGATCGAGGGAGTCGGGCTGAACCCGACACGAACCGCAATCATCCGGATTCTGCAACTGATGGGCGGGAAAATCCAGGTAACAACCATGGAAAGTCAAGGCGAGCCTGTCGGAACACTTCATATACAGGCCAGTTCCCTTGAAGGGATCGAAGTCCCCGAAGAACTGATCCCGCAGGCGATCGATGAAATTCCTGTTTTGGCGGTTGCCGCCGCATTTGCCAAAGGGAGAACCATCATCAAGAATGCCTCCGAGTTACGGGTCAAGGAATCCGACCGGATCACGGCAATCTGCCAGGCATTATCCTCAACCGGAATCTCCGTAACAGAGCTCCCGGACGGATTGATTGTCGAAGGAGGAGGTCCTGCCCCCAAGATTCATGGAGCCGAAATCGAAAGCCATAATGACCACAGGATTACCATGAGCATGGTTGTTCTGGGCTCGAGGCTTCCTCCTGGTGAAACACTTTTGATCCATGGTACGGATTTTGTTGCCACAAGCTTTCCGGGCTTTGTGGAGCTGTTCAACAAGACCGCAGGGATCCAGAACTGATGGCCCCCCTTTCCATCGCCATTGATGGTCCTGCCGCGTGCGGCAAATCCAGTCTGGCCAAGGCACTGGCCCGAAGGATTGGGCTCTACCACCTTGAAACGGGCGGACTTTACCGCTCTGTTGCGCTTTTTTTTCTGGAACGGGGAGGGCCGACTGACGATCCGCACAGGATCCTCGACCTTCTTCCCGAAATGGATCTTTCCATTCGTCCTGATGGATCTTCCAGCCGTGAAATCCATTTTTTCCTCGGAGACAGGGATGTCACCGTGGATATTCGTTCCGAAACGGTTGGCAAATGGGCGTCGACCGTTGCGACAATACCGGCGGTCAGGACATATCTTCTCCCGGTCCAGCGCCAGTTTGCGGAAAACGATCGCATCGTGATGGATGGAAGAGATATCGGCACAGTCATCCTCCCCGACGCCTCGCTCAAAATTTTTTTGAGCGCCCCGGCTGCAACACGAGCGCTCCGGAGGTGGCTTCAACTGGGCGGAGAAAACGCTCCTCAGAGCTTACAGGAAATCCAGGATGACCTTGAAGAAAGGGACCGTCAGGATCTCGCCCGCTCCATTGCCCCGCTCACACGGGCATCCGATGCGATCGATCTGGACAACTCCCGGATGACGATCGACGAATCGGTTGATTGGGTGATCGAAAGGCTCCCGAAATGATGCCCATTCCGATGGAGGTCTCCCACTTCAAGACCTACAAGATCGCCAACTTCCTGATGAGCATCCTGACCCGTTCATGGCTCAGACTCGAGGTTTCCGGGCAAGAATGGATTCCCTCCGAGGGAGGAGTCATTGTGGCAGCCAATCATCAAAGCTTCCTTGACGTCCCCATTCTCGGCTTTTCCATTCCGCGAGAGTCCCGGTTCCCCGGAAAGTCCGAACTTTTTATAAAAGAGCCATGGAGCAGGCTTCTCCTCAAAACAGGAGGTTTTCCGCTTGCGAGGGGAGAGGGTGACAGAAAAGCCGTGAGTTTTTCACAAACCCTTCTGGAAAAAGGGGTCGTACTTTCGATCTTTCCGGAAGGAACACGAACCCGGACGGGGAAAATCGGAAGCTTTCATAGGGGAATGGGCCTTCTTGCGATCAAAAGCCATGCCGCCATCGTTCCCGCTGCAATATGGGGAACAGGTCTTTCCATGGGTCCGGGAGGAACATTTCCCAGACCCGGCCGCATCAAAGTCGCTTTCTCTGCTCCCATCCTCCCTTGGGAATACCCCATTGAGGAAATGGGCCCCAAAGAGGCCAGCATTTTTCTCAGCAAACAGGCCGAAGACCGTGTCAAAGCCCTTTACGAAACCATCGCCCCGGCAAAATAGACTTACTTTCCGGGAATCAGCGGCCAGATTTTCGGAATAATCCATACCCCCCACCCAATGGTCAGAATGAAAAGACCAAATCCCAAATGAAAAAAGTCCCTGAAGCGATATTCCCCCTCGTTCCACGAGAGAAGATTCACCGGATGGGAAAGGGGTGAGAGGAAAAGGGCCATTGAGGAAATCGCAAGTCCCATCATGAAGGGTTTGGGGGAGAGTCCCATTCCGTGAACAAGGGAGAGAACCAGAGGAGACAAGGTCAGGGCCACAAGCGTATGGGAAAAGAACTGGACCAGAACTCCAGTGAGTACCATCAGTGCCCCCAGGAGAACATTGGGGGAAAGAGTCACACCCCAGTGGAGGAGGTAAGGGGCGACCATCGCTCCGACCCCCGCATCCTCTATCGACCATCCCAGGGGGAAAAGCCCACCCATCAGGAGAAGAACCCTCCAATCAATGGAGTCTCTCGCCTCTTCCATACGGACCACACCAAAAGCCATCATCAGAAAAGCTCCCAAAAGAGCCGCAAGAGAAACGGGGAGCAACCCGGAAAGCGCAACCGAAATGGTTGCGGCTGCGATAAAAATGGCAAGAGGCGCCTTGCTGGTCCGAAAAACCCTCCTGGGAATCTCGTTTAATGAGAGGAACAATCCTGAAGTCTGGACGGCTTCAATCTCCGCTCTTCTGCCCTTGAGCAGGAGAACATCCCCAGGAGCAAGCAGTGTCTCGCCCAACCACCCCTCCTGAGGCGGCGACTCCCGGAAAAGGCCGGCGATCTCGACTCCAGGACCGAGGGCGTTGGCCATCTGCCTCAGACGCTTGTGGATCATTCCCACATCCGGCTGCATGATCGCTTCCAAAAGGACCGTCTCCTCCGAATCGATGGAGTGGGATTTTGAGGAAATCGGGAAACCTGACGGCTCGGGCTCGGATAATGGGCTCAAAAATCCCTGAAGACGAACTCCTCCCAGGTCGAGGATCCGGCCAAGGAGAACCACATCCATCTGAAGACGGACACGCATACCCTTCTTCAGGACCTCATCGGGATTTCCCAGAAGTTCCGGCAGACCAGGAGGAGCGGTCTTCCCCGACATCCTCGCCATGCCCCATGCCGCCTTTAAAAGGGAAATCGCCGATCCTTTACGGTTCGGACCACTTTCCTCAAGAGGAGCCGGTGCAAGGGGACTCGACAGTTTCAACCCCCAATCGACCGCAAGCGGCGTTTCCGAAAATTTCATTCCCCGATAGGGAAAACTCTCGTCAATCAAAAGCTCCACAAAGAACGATCGCCCCGACGATCCATGCCGATTGGGCTCCTGGGAGTCCTCGGGAAAGACTCTCGGGGCGACAAGCCAAAGATAGAGGAGCCCGATTAAAAAGGCCCCTCCTCCAATGGGCAGAAAGTCCAGGATCTTGAATCCTTCCTCATGTCGGGACTCCATATATCCGGAGATGATAATGTTCGAAGCCGATCCGAAAAGAGTCGCGGAACCACCCAAAAGAGCTGCAAAGCCGACAGGCATCCAGATCCGCTTTGCCGAAGCTCCTGTTTCGGAGATCAGGTTCTTGATCGCGGGAAGAAACAGGGAAAAAGCTCCGGTATCATTCAGGATCATCGAAATGATCCCCACGGCTGGGGTCACGATCAGTCCGATCCGTTCCTTTTTCCGATGGACAAGCATCATCAGTCTCATCGTGATCCGGTGAATCACCTTCGTTCGGGAAAGCCCCTCCGAAAGGACAAAAAGGGATGCGACCAGAAACACCGCAGGCTGGGCAAATCCCTGAAGGATACGATCCGGAGGAAGAATGCCGAAAAGACCCAGAACCGCCGGGATGCCAATGGCAACAACCTCAACCGGAACGATGCGTGTTGTGAGAAGAATCGTTACCACAACGACGATCGTGGCAAGCTCCAGAAGCCTCATCGGGAGGAGGTCCAAGTCATGAGAGAAACAGATGGAAGCCTATTCCGGGAGATCGATTCCGGCGACTTGCCAATTGAAAGCTCAAACAGCACAATACCCCCTGTGTCTTCAGAAAAAATGGTCCGGGACCCATATGGAGCCACAAATGGCTGAAAACAGAAGCGATCAGGAAAACACGGCGACCGGCCAGGAAATCCTTCTTTCGAGCAAAAAGGACATCAGAAACGCCATTATTGCGTTGAGAGGCCTCATCACAAAACAGGAACGGGATCGGTTCTCTGGAGAGATTACCAGAAGGGCCGTTTCTTTGCTCGAAACAAGGATTTCCAGCGGCCATTTGAAACCCGGAGCCATTATCCATCTATTTCGCTCTTTTGGGGAAGAGGTCGAGACGGACTTTCTTCTGGAAAGAATCAAAGATATGGGGTTTGGACTGGTTGTCCCCATTGTTCATCACGAGGAAAACCACTCCACACTGATCCTTTCCAGTGTTAGACGGGATACCCGCTGGCGACCGGGCCCCTTTCAGATCCCGGAACCTTATCCGGTGGTTCGGGTCGATCCCTCCATCGTCTCCCTTTTTTTTCTTCCGGGGGTCGCATTCGATCCCGGAGGAGGCCGCATCGGTTACGGAAAAGGCTACTACGACCGGCTTCTGTCAGGGGTCCGGCCGGATATTCCCAAAATTGCCCTTGCCTTTTCCCATCAGGTGCTCGAAAAAGTACCGTCCTCAAAATGGGATATTCCCATGACCATGATCCTGACCGAAAAGGAGACCATTCACTGTGATTGATCAAAAAAAGATCGCTGAAGGATTCAGGCTTATTCTTGAAGGACTTGGAGAGAATCCCGGCAGGCCAGGTCTTCAGGAGACGCCCAGACGGGTGGCCGAGCTTTATGCTGAGATCCTGGGCGGAATCCATGAAAACCCTACAGAAAT
>JAKCCY010000110.1 GCA_021838765.1 Nitrospirota bacterium | reverse complement strand
TGAATCAATTGGCCCGCACCCATGGGCCGGATCGTCTTCGGGAGGCCGAGAAATCGGTCGGGATCCGCTTGGTCGATCTGGCCTCCCTGTCCCGGGAGGCGCAGGTCGCCGGGTATCAAGCCGTGGTCAAAACCCTCCAGGCCCTTCGGGAGAAAGAGAAGCAGGAACCTGACCCCTTCCGAAATCTGGAGAAGGTGTCCGCTTGACTCCCCCCTGGGTGCATGCAGTCACTGTCTCCTCCCGGCCCGGACACTCGGGCCGGGGGAGGGGTTTTTGCCCCCCTTTTCCTCTGGAGGATCCCCATGACCGACTACTACGCGACACTAGGCATTGCGAAGAATGCGACGGGTGAAGAAATCAAGAAAGCCTGGCGACGGGCCGCCCAGATGTATCACCCCGATGCGACCCATGACAGCACCACCGCCCGTCTCTTCCTGACGGTGAAGGAAGCCTATGAAACCCTGTCCGATCCCGCAAAAAGGGCGGTTTACGACAGGAAGCTCGAGGCCGAACGTCGCAACCGCGAAAAGGCCACGCCGGAGGCTTATTCGATTCAGGATATTCCCTGGATCCGCGAGGACTCCCTGATCCTGACCTACGTCAAAGACGATGGCCGGAGACTGGTGTTGAACACGAACGCCCTGCATGAGTACCTGAGCGACCTCCCTCTTCCCATTCGCCTGAGCGTCGCCAATCGCCTGGGCGAGTTGTTGGCCGCTGACTACATCTATAGGATCGTCGTCTCCGAGACGATGTTCGTGATGGTTGTCAAACAGACCTGGTTCGATGCCGGGAAGGTCCACAGCCTGCGCATTCCCTGGAACGAAGGGTTCTGGGAGCCGGATTATTCGGAGAAGAAGCCCAAACGGCACGTCTGGACGAATACCCACGTGGATCCGCGCATACCGTTCTCTCAGGAGGAGCCACAACAGACCGCCAGCGATGAACAGAGAAGAGGACGGACAGGAACGCCGCCTCCTCCGGTGGACGAAAAATTCCGCCAGGAAACGATCCGGACGACGCCCACGGTGTCCCGACCGACCAAAACGCTGGACGAGCACCAGCTCAATACCATTTTCGTTGTCTCAACAATTCTTAGCGTGTTGGTGTGGCGGACGGTGACCCACGTTCTCTCTCATCACTTCCCTCACCTGCCCAAGATTATGAGCGTCCCGGGTCTCCTGATCGAGGGGGCGAGTTTTGTGGCGTCCTGGATTGTCACCGTGTTTGTTGTAATAGTCGCGTATGCGTCCACGGCCGCATTGCAAGAGATGAAAAATTCCTAGGAGGACCCTCATGCGGAAGACACTGTCGAAATATGGGGGGGCGGTCGCGGCGTTGGGACTTCTTGCGGCCTGTTCTTCCGTCCCTTCCGCCTCTCCCTCACCGGAAGTCCGACTGAAGGCCTTCAGGCAGGCGGTGGAAAAATTCTCCGACCGGTTCGCCGCCTCCCAGGCCGTCGACGATTTTGCTCGGCAATTCGGAAGACATCCGACCGTCGAGATCGCCCGCTCCCGGGGGTTGTCCCTCGACGAGGAACGCCTTCTGCGCCATCGGCTGATCCGGGCGCTTCTCTCTCATGCGGATCGACTGACTCTCGTCATCGGCCCCGGTCGCTCCCGGTTGTCGGCCAGCCGGGAGCGCTCTTACCTGATGCGCCACGGATCGATGTCGGAGCCCCTTCCCCTCCCGGGCCATGTCAAACCCGCCACCTTCGTGATCTTCTCCTCCGCCGGCCGGGACTTGCGGGGAGATCCTCGGGTCTGGCTCACCGCCATCCGCCTCGACAACAACCAGATCGTCGCGGAGCAAGAGGTGCCGGTGCCGAGCGCCTCGGGCTCTTCAGAGAGTCGGGCACGGGCTCGCACACCGCATCTTCAGCATGTGACGTTCCGGGTGGTCTCGGATCTCTCCCGGCCGGTGGCCGTATGGCTCGATCCCCCCTTCCCGACGGACGGTCCCGATAACAGTGGAACGGTCCCCGCTGGCGTTCCTCCGGTGGCCACGATCCGGCCGGGAGAGTCCCGCATCGTGGGCGTGTTCAAGGGGTTTCGCCGGGGGAATGTTTTTCTGTGTCTCCAGGGCGTGCTTTATCGGAATCTGTGCCGCAAATATTACGTTCCCTACGATGACGGCGTGGGGACCCCCTTCGAGATCACGGGAACGGATCCCTACGGCTTTGTTCGGACCCGGATCCTTTCGGAACGATAGGAGTGTGAGGGAAGAAAATCAGAATGGGACGAGTCGGACAGGAAGAGGACAATCAAAGAAATAAAAGGAGAATCTCAAACGAATGGGAAAAAGAAGAGGACGGACGACTAGAAAGAGGGAATTAGAGAATTCGTCCCTTGAGGGTCCGGCTCTGTTTGAAGTAGACCGTCTTTTTGGCTTCGACCAGGACCTTCTCGCCGGTTTTGGGATTGCGGGCCTTGCGCGGTTCACGAGAGCGAATCCGGAGGACTCCGAAATCACGGAGCTCCACGGTGTCGCCCGACCGCAGCCCCTCCTTCATGGCCTCGAGAAAAAGGTCCATCATCTCCCGGGCGTCTTCACGCCGGATCCCCGGAAACTGGCGGGCTAACCGGATTATCAGTTCGGATTTTGTCATGTGCATTCTCCCTGCATCGGTGGTGTCATTTTAGCTGAAATATATAACATCCTATTATGGGATCAGATGCTCCAATAAAAGAGGTTCCTTGTAGATAAGTATAAGCTATTTATGTAATTTTAAATGTCTTCAGGTCTCAATGGTTAGGGGATCGAGGGAAAACCGTCTTCCTTGAAACAGTCAACGCATATTCATCGTTATCAAACTCAGACAAGGAGATCGATGATGCCCGTTGGTATTGAGGATAGCCTCCGGATGATCAAAGGGGTCGCCGGATTGCTTGCTACGGCTAACAACCCACATCAGATCGGCCCATATTGTAATCTTAATTGATGCAATCAGGTTGCATTCCTGGCTGGGGGCTAAGTTACGCTAAAGGGCTTTCTGGTGGATGATCAGGAATTTGATGATCTATTCGATAAGTGCAAAACGGACTTCCGGGAGTGGGTCTACCTGCGCAGCTGCAATCCACTTTTTCGTAACGGCACTGTGAGCGCCTGTTCGATCAAGGGTGCGTGCCAATTTAACGCACTCTGCACGAACAAGTGATACAGAAACTGCTTCACGGGCGTCCGGATCGATGGTAGCGTAAGAAGTCTCGAGAAGGAGATCGTCAAGGGCTTCTGTGATCCGTGCAGTATGTTGGGAGTCAAGCAAATCTTCTTCCGTTAAGATGCGGATACATTGCAATAACATATTAAGGCCCAGTTCTCGCCGGGTTTCGACTGCAGAGACCACCTGCTCAATAAGTTGCTCAGGCAACGGAGGGACAGTGCTTCTCCGAAACAGCTCAATCCATTTGGTGATCGCTGTCGTTGCGCCCACCACATCGTCGAACGTTGATCCGATGACTCCACGGCGGAGCGATCGAATGATCCCATCTAGTAGTTCTGATCGAGTGTTGAGAAAATATGGCAGGCAACCTCGCGCCTGGCCAAGCCCAGTTTCTTCGATACAGTGTAGGACCGCATTGGCTCGCTCAATGGTCAGATCTGTAGTTCTCATTGCCGGTACAATGGCAAGCGAAACGGTGTCGCCTATAATGCGCCGCACTTGGTCCTCGAACGTGTGTATCTCCAATGCCTTAAACGGATCGCAGTTTGCAAGCGGAGAAGGTCGCCATGCCATCATTTCATCGAATAGGCGAACTGCCTGGTCGGGATTGGGCAATAAATTGTTTTTCGCTGCTAGAAGGAAGGATTGGATGTGATTCAGTTTATTGGCGTCGATTTGTAAGTGATACGGTTCCGATGGGAGCAACCAAGTGCCGATCGGTTCATCGTAAAGCCGGGACCGAATCCTTGCTGAAGCATCGATCGTGATCGGTGTGGGTAACTTCGTGAAAATGCTCATCAGAAGGTCAGTTTTCCCGGGTATGCCGTTTTCTTCCCGATCGGTCTCACTCCAGAGAGCGTCCCCGAAGGATTGGCTTTCGTCGGACGTTAAAAGATTGTGAATTGCAAGAAAGGCCAAGCGATTGACAGCTTCGTTACGAGAAGGCTGTCCAGCAACGCTTGCTTGGATCAATTGTTGAATCCGCACGTTCCAGCGCAAGTCTTCGGCTGGTCGGCTGAAGCGGCCGCCCCAGAAAAAAAGGATCGAATCCGGCCAAAAATGCGGGTCGACATTTTTTTCGGCGCTCAAAGGAAATTCCAATCCGGAAAGAATTAATGTACCTCGGTCAGATTGAGGTACGGCTTGTATGCTGTATTTTAAAAGATCGCCCAAAATCTTGGTGAGCGAGGGATGCTTCATTTGCCGATCTTTAGCGAGGTCACAGGCAAGAGCAAATGTTTCCCCTGCATCAGAGCCACTTTGTCGAATTGTCAGCCGCGACATAGCGGCAATATAGAGACGGAGCCGTTCAAGAGCGAAGTTGAAATCAGGCCCCGGAGTTGCCGCGTCCAGTCGTGATCGCCAGAATGCAAGGCTTACAGTTACTCGCCGAGTGAGTTCCGCTGCCGTCTCGGACGAAAGTTGAGCCAGCGCAAGTCGTCCAAAATAACGCTCAAAGAGTTTGTCGTTATGGCTCGAAATCCAGCGCAAAAACCAACTATACCAACGAACACTTGGCTCAAACGCCAGTTCAACCGCTTCGCGGGCGGTGGCACCGACGATGCTGTAGTGGTTAAGGTGCATCGGTAAACCGACAGCTTCAATGAGTTGATTAAGCTCTTCAAGCGGATCGACGGCCGTGTTGCTGATGAACCTGATCGTGTGCGATGGATCTCGATAGTGGCCTGGCTCGAAGAGAGGTTCGACGGAAACGTCTTTCTCCCGACGATTTCGCAGTTCGGCTGCCGCATTGTCCTCGATCGTATCCAGCTCTTTCCTGGGATCGCAGGCGACCTCTTTGTACTCCCAAGCGTCCTCAGCGCGGGGGAGTGAGGAGAAGGAATTTGTTTGGGTCACCGGAAGCAACCAGGCGGTCCACGCGCGGCGCGATCGTATCCACAAGGAACGTCGATCCCGACGTTGAAGGCACGTTAATTCATCATGCGCTTCGGCGATAAGCTTGCATGCAGCGGAAACCTCTCCGACCTCGGTGTGAAGGGAGGCGCGCCGGAGGCGCCAGATCGGATCGGAACCTGTGACTTTTGGTAATTCGCGAGCGACGCTTTCTAGGTCTAGCTGGGCGCACGCACGAAGGCAGCGCTGGTAAGCCACATCGGCTGCGATCTCAGGGTTCATGGTGCCATTTGCTTCAAGAAAATTAGCCCAGCGCCCGAACGCTTCTTCATCGCCACCCTGTCGCGCCGAACGCAGTAATATTTGCGCGACTTCAAGTTGAGCACTCAGTTGAAAAGTCGGTGGCGGTGCCTCCAAAAGCGAGGTCAGGAATCCGGCGAGGTCGACAGCGATAGGCCAATGGGCCGTGATGTGTCGCCAGGCTAGTTCGTAAAGGACTTGCGCACGTCGCTCGGCTGTTAATGCATCAAGGGATTCTTGACGCAACCCCCTATTGTCCGTTCTGGAGCGAATCAGGTGTCTTTTCGAAGCGGGACACACAAACCAATCCGGATAGCTCAGGCGGTCCGAGTTCCACACGTCCGCTGATTGATCAAGAAGTGAGGCGGCATACGCATGATCTGTTGCCAGTCTTTTGTAATCGTCTATAGTCGTTGGCATGAAGCTGTACTCGGTCGTGGGTGCCCAGTCCGAAACTGAATCCGGTTTCATGTTCAAGAGAAAATCAAGGAACATTTTGGTAGCCGCAGTGTGCTTGTCTGCCGCTTCTTGTTCGTGGACAAGCGGATAAAGATCGATTGGCGCAATATTGCGAGCTTCTAAAAATTTTCTTTTCGTTGTCTCGAGCTGAAGGTTGCCAACTAGATATATCCGACGACTCCCGTCGGCCAAATTGTCACGCACCCAGCCTGACCATTCCAGAAAATTTGGATCATCCCCGGAAAAGCCGATCAGACAGAGTTCGTTTTCAATGAAGATTTGCCGTGCTAGATTGACGAAAGGGGCATGCTTCGTTGGGTACGTGCGATAGTCTTCCTCAGCTACGATGAAGCGACTGCTGGTACCAATGGTGCCATGAAGTTTGATAATACGCGGTGCCCTCACATGAGGCAGGTCGCTTGCTTGGAGGACGACTTCGTAGCTTCGGTGTGTATTGTAACTTGCTCGCTCGAGCAACGTATCCCAATTTGTTGTGAGCACGTCAGACCAAGGCAGATTTAATAACAGTTGGTGCAACGGACCCGGTAACCATGAGCTATCAGCGATCCGTGTGCGAATGAATTCATCGAGCGCTGCTTGTCCGAAATTCGTTCGGTATTCTTCTGCCAATCGAAGCGGATTGGTTGGTACGTTTTGGGAGCCACTGGGGTAAAGCTGGTGGGACATAGCTATCGCAAGATCAACCCAAAGTGGCGGTTTTAACGTATCGGGCGCAGGAAGATCGGCACATTTGCTGAATCCTGCACCAACGAGTACAGCAGCCCCGCGCGCAGTGCCCTTTAACCAAAGTGCATTGGCCAACTGCTGCAGTGATGGGAAGTCGGGAAGGTCTTCGATCATCATATTGATAATGCTAATACTGCAAGGCTCATATGCTTAGTGTCTGATAGATGAGCTTCTTGAAAAACCTTTGCTAACTCTTCTTGGAAAAATATTGCAAGACTTTTTTTCATAAAAGACTCCTTCATCGCCATCAGAATTGGTGGAAAATGAGGTAATGAAATGGTTATTACTGGTCAAATCAAAACCAGGTGTGATGGTTGAAATGGAAGGTCCGGAACGCATCTTCAGACCATTATTCAAATCATTTTCTCCCAATCGGTTAAATTGTCAAGAATTTTAGCTTTCCCTAATTCCGATATAGAACGAAGGACGCACTCCTTGGGCACTTTTTTGAGGGGATTTTTTGAAAATGTCCACCTTTGGCCCCTCTCAGATCATGTGCTCCCCTCCTGCTTAATGGAGGGGGTGCCCCCCTCTCCGTCTCAACCCGACGCCCAACAAGGAGTGTTCTCGGTCTCTTTTTATAAGAATGCAACATTGAAGATAAGATAGCCCGACCCCCTCCCTCTTCTCCTCTTGGCGCACCTCTCCGGCTCCTTGGGCCAAGATCGTCTGATTGTGAGGGGAGGCCCTCTCTTTTAAGCCGAGCCAAAGAGCTCCTGACACTGCCCTCGAATTCTCGACAAAAGAGTCAGGGAGGCTGCATCAACCGCCAGCTTCAGGACAAGCGACCGGGCATGCCGGACGATCCGTCCCGCCAGGGAAAAGATCCTCCCTCGGACACTCCGGAGCGTCCATGTCTGGCAAGGGGCTGGAAGAAGATCCCGCTTGAACCCGATGAAGAGGTTGTACGCCATCACCCCAATCCGGAAGAAGACGGCGTTGGCATGAAGATCCCCGGTGGGCAGATATCCGACCCCCACGTCATTCTTCAGCCCCTTGAAGAAGTTCTCGAACTCTCCTCTCTGCTGATGCCATTCGAGAACCCGGGCGGCGCTCCACTCCGGCCCGAAGTTGGTGGCGACGACCCAATACCGCCAGGAGACCAGATACGAGGACAGCGGCGTTGACCTCTCCCGCACCCGCTTCACGATGAGGCGAAAGGCTCGCTTGGTCCCCGCCATCGTATGCACGGTCTCGGCGATCTCGACGTCTTCCCCGGCCGCCCCGGAAAAGGGTGTCCACTCTTTTTCCTCGATCCGGTCGATCAGGCTCATCACGGCGCTGTTCTTGTCCGCCGTGATGGTCCACTCGACCCCGTCCTCCTCCAGAGTGTTGATCAACTCCGCCTGGTAGGAGGCGCTGTCCGCCCGAAAGCGCGCGATCCTCTTCCCCCCCTCTTCGACCCGCGCCTTGGCCCGCCGATACACCTCTCCATGCCCCGTCGCCGGTGAGACATTTCCCTCCCGGAACTCGTCGTCCACAAAGAGTCCGTTCTCATACAGGGCCGCCAGCATCGGCATATAGCCTTTTTCCTTCAGATAGGAATACATGGCGTCGGCCTTCCCGGAGTCGATGAAGCTTGCATCGAGATCCAGCGTATAGTCTGTGATCCCATCCCGCGCCAGAATCTCTCGGCTGATCTCGTCTCGCACCCGTCCCAGCCCCACAAGACCGCTCTGGCCTCTCTGGGGATCCCCCATCCGACGAAGCCATTGTCCCACCGTGTCCTCGTCCGGAATGACCGTCTGACCCAGAACCTCAAGAAGGGGCTTTTCCCTCTCCAGTCCCGGAGATCCGACAGGGTCTGAC
>JAKCCY010000109.1 GCA_021838765.1 Nitrospirota bacterium | reverse complement strand
AATAAACCATAAACTTTTATTTTTTTAAAATCAGGAGCCGCTCTGCAAAGCGACTCCTGAACAAACAAACATAATGCGGAGGTTCACCCGTGAAACTCCAGTTCCAGTCTATACCTGACCGATTCTGTTTTCAACCAGAGAAGATCAGAATGGATAGAAGGATCTTTAGATAAAAAAAATCAATCGATAATCATGTCTTCCTGAGCTCAGCAAGAAACGATATCACCTGATTGGTGGCATACAAGCCCAGAAGGGAATAGAAACGGCTTGATGGCTATTGAGGACCTAGAGTTGGATCTTGAGTAACCATCTCGGACGGTTATCCTGGATTTGTCCTGATCTTGCCAATGCTTCCTGCTCCATTCCGGAGCAACAGGACAAGAACACATCCGGATCAGGAAAGAATGAGTGACGGATTTTTCGTCCGGGCTTTTGGAAAGAAACTGATTAGAAGGAAGGTTCCCATGCAATATAAGGGATACCGGGGGCCGCACGTCTTGCCATGGTGAGATAGCCCGTATGACCAACGATACGATGGGCAGGACGAACCGATGTCGGACCAAACTCCCAGTCCCTGACAATCGCCTCAACGGTCTGTACAAGGTGAAAGTCCCCGGAATCCTTCAATCGGTTGGAAAGGGTATGGACCTGAAGGGGAGTCGGCATCCAGGAAACCAGAATGCCACCCGGGCGAAGCTTTTTGGCAAGACCGGAAAGGCCTTCCCATGGCTCGGGCAAATCGAGAACGACACGATCAAAAACACCGGGAACAGACTCTTCCCATCCGGGATCACCATATGAGCCGATCAGGAGTTTGTGGTTCCCCATCAGTTCCGGAACCATTCTGCGCAAATTACTCATCGCCTCCGATGCGTGTTCTTCGCGCTTCTCGAGGGATACGACCTCCCCACCCGGCGCAGACATGCGAAGAAGGCTTAGTGTCAGGGCTCCGGCACCAATTCCTGACTCAAGGATCCTGAGCCCGGGACGGATCTCTCCCCACATCAGGATCAAACCCTGATCCTTTGGATAGATGACCTGGGTCCGTCTTTTCATGTGGGAAAGGGTTTCCCTGAGAGTGGGGCGAAATGGAGTAAGCGTCAGACCTCTAGGGCCAACATAGCTTTCCCCCTCGGAAGCTTTTTCCATCAGCTCGGCATGCGGGAAAAGGTGGCCATCAAGATTGAAGACCTTTCCGGGAATCAACTCCGGAATGACGTAGGCTCGACCACGGTTGTCGTAGAGGATTAGGGACTCACCCGCAAGAAATGGCATGGGGGGATTATAGGCAGGTTTCCTCCCGGACACAATGGGGGGTGGAAAAATCTTTTTCACAATTGGTAAAGATCCGGCCTCCTTTGTCTGAAGGCGTCACTTTCCGCCGCAACGGTCTTTCTCTTTGCCAAAGACGGGTCAAAGGAAACTTCCAGAATGGCTGCCGTTTCTCTTGGAGCCCTTGCAAGAATCTCTCCGGACGGAGACAGCACCTGACTCTGACCGATATAGGTCAAGGGAGGAAGACCTCCTCTTGCCTCTGTTCCGACCCTGTTTGCCGTAAGAGTATAGATCCTGTTTTCCACTGACCGGAGAATCATTCCGGAAGGACCAAAAGGGAGAACCCAGTTTGCCGGATGAGCGATCAACATGGCTCCTGCAAGGGCCAGACTGCGGGCAACTTCCGGAAACAGCCAGTCAAAACAGATCATGACCCCCATTGGCCCAAAGTCTGTATCGACAAGGCACAATGGCCCAGCTCCCGGAGAAAACCAACGATTTTCCGCATCAAACAGGTGGACCTTGTCATAAACCGTTACAAGTTCCCCATTCCTGAAAACAGCCGCAGAGTTTGTCACCCGGCCATCGGTCAGACAGGGGAATCCCCCGACGACCAGTCCACCGGTCTCCCGTGAGAGAGACTTCATGAAAGTCACCGTTGGACCAGCATCAGGCCCAACGGCTTTCTCGGAGAGGGATCGAGCTTCAGAGACAGATGTGAACTGATATCCCGAGGCAAAAAGCTCCGAAAGAACGACCAGATCGGGCTTTGGTTCCTTTCTTTTCGATAAAATCAGGGAAACATCCTCGATATTTCTGGACACTTCTCCAAACACCGGGTCGTTCTGAACAACAACAACCTTCATCTGGGCTCAGACCCCCTCAAGTTCAAAATCAAACAACCCATCATCTTCTCCGGACGCGCCAGCCTCTTCCACAGGATCGACTCCTTCATGAGAATCAGATTCCCTTGGATAGCGATTCACCCGTTTCCGGCCCTTTTCCCGCTCTTTTCCTGCCACAACAATCGTGAACTCCCCTTTCAGGGGTTTTCTGGAAAGGATTGCGGAAACCTCCGACAGCACCCCCCTTGTCACCGATTCAAAGGCCTTGGTCATTTCCCGATGAACCGATGCTCCCCTGTCGCCCAAGACCTCCTGCATCAATAAAAGCGTCTTGAGAACCCGATGGGGCGACTCCAGAAAGACAAGCGCTCCGTCATATTCCTTCACCCGTTCAAGCCTCTTCCTGATCTCGCCTGGCGTTCTGGGCAAGAACCCGTCAAACAGGAATCGGCCTGGCTCTATACCCGATGATACAAGCGCAGACAGGACCGAAGATGGTCCCGGAACCGGATGGACACAAAAACCGGCCTCAATTGTTCTTCGAACCAGTTCGCTTCCCGGATCGGATATGAGTGGAGTTCCGGCATCGCTCACAAGGGCGATGCTGATTCCATTTTTCAAGCGGTCGAGGAACAGGGGAATTTTTTCTTCCTGATTGTGGGCATGATAAGAAACAAGCGGGGTCGGGATCTGATGGTGAGTCATCAGGGAACGGGTCACCCGCGTGTCTTCGGATGCGACAAGCCCGACGGATTGAAGAACCTTCAGGGCACGAACGGTAATATCCGAGAGATTCCCGATGGGAGTACTGACAATGTACAGCGCCCCCTGCCCTGGATGGTCATACATGATCCCTTTTTCGGTCAGAATGCTATCCATGCCACAACCATCTTCCTATAAATGGTTCGATCAGAGATCCGGTCGGATCAGCCATCAGAAATTCAGGAGGATCATCTCCTCCGGGATGGACCTCTCCTTCAGCACCTTCGTCGTTTCCTCAACCATTTCCTTCATTCCGCACAGATAAACAACTGTCTCGTGGAGAGGATCCTTGGACTGACGCAGGATGTCCTGGACAAACCCCGAGTGCCTGTCCCATGTCTCGTCAGGATAAGTGACCGTAATATGGACCTCTGCCCCTTTCTGGTGCCATTCATCCATCTCATCACCAAACCAGATATGGTTTGGTGTAAGCGTTCCAAACAGAAAAGAGATCCTGTTGAAATCGTTTCTTCGCTCAAGGGCCGTCAATAATGTTGAGCGAAGAGGGGCAATCGCCGTTCCGACACCCACAAACAGCAAATTCTTTCCAACATATGGATCCAGAGCAAAACCTTTACCCTGAGGGCCGGAAATGGAAATCCTATCCCCGACAGAACGGGAAAAGAGATAGTCCGTTGTGGAGTTTCCTCGTTTGACCAGAATTTCGAAACTCCCCTTCAGTGATGGTGGGGAGGCTATCGCAAAATAGGAGGACTTGCCATCGGATCCGGCTAGTGAGATGAATTGTCCCTGGTGAAAGGGAAAGTCCACCCCACCCGTATCAAATTTGAACAAACGGACATTTTCCTCGAAAGGAATAATTTCGGACAATTTACAAACGATACTCCCGACAGAACTCACAAACACCTCACTTGAACCGATGAAGCATCTCCCTTGGGGGATGCAATATCACTTTGGTTTAAATGTCGTTTTCACATAAGCATAAACATCCTGGATTTCCTGAGCGGTAATCACATCCCACCATGGTGGCATGACCCGTTTTCTGCCGTTGGTGATCACATTGATAAAAAAAGCATCAGACCGCCCCTTCCAGAGATTGGGATCCGTAAAATTGGCGGGATGGGGGAACATCGCCGGAGCGGCAAGCCCCTGGCCGTTTCCCTGGGGACCATGACAAGCCACACAATAATGATTGTAGACGACCTTGCCATCCACAGGATCAGCCGGAGCGAGAGCAAATGCCTCTTTTCCATGACCAATCGCTTCAAGAGCCAGAAACATTCCTAACAACAAAATAGCTCGACGAATCAACGTATCCTCCATTGGGTTGATCTCCGAGAATCGCATTTTGAAACGGAGATTGGCTTAAAAGGGCGCGAAGAAGCCACACATGAATCGATGGTTTGCATCTTCGTGCCATCTCGAGCAGACAAGAATCGGTTAGACATATGGTTGTTTACGGGATTCCCCGAAAATTATGCCACAAGCATGGAGACCATTTCACCCATCTTTTCTGTTCAGTAGGCAAAGTCCACACCTATGGAGAAATTGCTGGCGGTCACATTTCCGAAAAGTGCGCCGGGGTAAGATGAAACCTGGCGATTACCGGACATCTGAGCTCCATTGGACGCAAATCCACTCAACAGCCCTGACACACCCGCGTCGAATAACCACTGGTACTGGGCATAAAGGGAAACGGCAGTCCGTTCACTTTGCCATAAACCATATCTGTCCAGAATCGTAAAAGAAAGAACATCATTAAAATTTCCCGGAAGGGCTATCTGATTTCCGCCGGAAAAAACTGGCTGTTCGATCATGTCCAGCTGATTATAGATAACAGAAATCATATTGGATCCGGTCCCGTCAGAAGAGAACATTCCCCCGAAATTGGGTTGCCAGTCCGCCTCGACAAACCAGGTCATGTACGATAGCCCTGAGGCAGGAATGGAACTTCCCATGAAATCCGGGTTGGATTGAATCATTCCTGCCGGATCCCGGACAATTTCCCATGCGCCGAATAGATTGAGGCCACCTCTGGGTATCGGGTTCAAGGAGATGTCAACGCCCTCCCGGTTAAAAATCGTTGAAGGAGCATTCCCGCCGACACTGCCCATGGAGCTCCCCTCCCCTACATAGGAGAAAAGACCGATTCTCTCCCCTGATGTCGCACCCCAACCCCCAAAGGACTGCGTCAGGTGAACAAAATAAGAAAACCCGTTGTTTTCGGCAATATTCAATGAATAGGTTGAGGGAGACAAAGGATCCTGGGAAGCGCTGCTTCCCGAGACTCCCGGGGAGTTCGATGAGGAATATAAGGAGGAGTTGGGCATAAAGCTCACATCGAGTCGTGTTTCGCAGGGGTTTAAGGAGAAGGATCGTCTTGTCCCGCATCCATTTTCAAACTGATACCCGAAGTAGCGAATGGAAGTGACCGATTGCCCCATCTGAAATCGGTCTCCGTCAAAATAGGCCCCGATAGGGTTGGCAAAAGAAAATCCGGCATTTTGTGCACCGGAGTTCGTAACAACCTCCGCCGTTCCCGGCTGATAGTCATACATCGTGTAGGGGGAAGCCGTACCGATCGAAACCGACCTGTGCGATGAAAATGGGGAGTCTACACTGGATTGACCCGCATAAACATTGAACCAGGTCGAATGGAGAAGATCATCCAATCGGACCCAGAGTTTTGTGATCCCGAAGTTCCCGCCAACGAGATACCCCGGTTCGACCCAATAAGAGATCCAGGGGTTTAAAAGGCCACCGGACTCAAGGCTCCACGGGTTCTGTGAGTTAGCACCGTTGGACCACCCACCATTAGTGTTTTTTCCAGCCAATACCCCGTTGACCGAACTCATGTCGTAAGACTCGCTCATGCGGAAACCGACAGGAAAATAATTCTGGTTTGCCGGATCAGAAAACCCCATGTCCAAACCATTCCCGCGACCTGTTGTGGAGAGCATGAAACCGCGATCCTTGAATATGTTTCCATTGTCATTCAGCTTGGGCCATTGGATGTGACAAAAAGCGCAGGGAAAATCATAGCTTCTGGAAAATCCGGGGTAGGCAAAGCCTTTTTCAGGCAAGGTGCAAATGACGAAGATCGACAGCAGAAATAAATGGATCGAACGGATCAAAAAACATTTCATTGGGATTCCCTTGGAAAAGATCCTGAAAAAACGCGGGTTGATCAAATCTCTCAAAAGAGATTAACGGCTTAAGACAAAAAATCAAATCCCTTGATCGCTTCTGTTCGCTCAAACCATGGAGTCTTCCTTGGCAACCGGACAAGTCTTGCGCTACAAAACCGGACAGATTATGTGCTCCCTAAGGGAAAAGTGATTGAGGAGGAAAATGGAAAAAGAAAATGATAGCATTGTAAAGCATTCCCAAATCCCTCATTCCCGAAAAAAGAACTCGATCGCTTATCAAAGAGTTTCCTGCAGTCAGAATACGCTTCAGGCTTTCAAAAGGGGCCTTTCGATGCATAAAACAATTCCTGTCGACAAACTGACAGTGGGCATGGAAGTGATCTCACTGGATAAAAGCTGGCTCGAGACAAATATCCTCTTCCATCGCTTCAAAATCCGGTCTGGGGATGAGATCCGCAAGCTGAAGGAAAACGGGATCAGGATGGTCACCGTCAATATCGAGGATGAGCGGGACCAGATCTCCCAACAAAAAGGAACTGGCAAACACTCTGATCCTCCTCTCCAGGAGGAAAATGACATCGCTCCGGAGTTTCAGACCCTTGAGATAAAAACACCCCATGCCATCAGGGAATGGAATGCCCTTCAGGAAAAAACCGTTGCAGTCGTCGCCAAAAGTTTTGACAACATTCGGAAAAAACTCTCATTTGATGTTCTTCCTCTCAAGGAGCAGGTTGCCCAAACTCTGGAAATGACCCTTAAAAATCCCAGCAACAATTCATTTCTTCTGACCCTCTCGGAGGTTGATGATGAATCTTATGTTCATTCGGCCAATACGATGGTTCTGACAATAAGCCTCGCTGCCCGGTCGGGGGTGCCGAGAGAAGAGCTGGCAAAATGGGGTCTTGCCGCTCTTCTGCACGATATCGGAAAGAGCCTTATTCCTCTGGATGTTCTCAAAAAACCCGGAAAACTCACCCCGTCAGAGTGGGATATCATGAAAAAACATCCCCAGCTGGGACATTCCATTCTTTCAAAAAGCAAAGATGAAGTGATCAGTGGTTTGTGCGCGACAGTCTGCATCGAGCATCACGAACGAAAAAATGGAGCGGGCTACCCTTACGGAATCGACATCAAGGAGTTAAACCCCGTCTCCCGCTCCCTGATGGTTCTCGACATTTACGAAGCGCTCACCGCCGGACGCATATACGCAAGCCCTCTTTCACCAGCCAAAACTCTGGCCTACATTCTGGAGACTGAAATTCATCGACTTGATCCTAAAGCGATCGCCGAGCTCGTCCGGATGATTGGCGTCTACCCGGTCGGATCACTTGTGGAGCTTGCAGACGGCAGGATTGCTATGGTTTCCGAGTATAAAAATCCCGACACACATGCAGGGCAGGTGAATTTGCTTGTTCTTTTTTCCAGCCGCTCAAAGCCTGTTGACGAACCTTTCCACATCACCCTTCCGTTGATCGACCGAAATACCGTCACCCAAACATTTCACCCGAGAGAGCTTGGAATTTCCCCTTCGGAAGTCTTCCGTTACATAGAGACTCCCGGCCCGGAATTTCCGGAAGAACCACAGGCAGAAGAAAAGGTCCGAGATCAGGCATTACCTGGATAAGCAGCTTCAGCTTGCAAACACCTGCGCCCACCGATACAATCTCTCCCTGAGATTCTCCTTCCACAACGTTTCATCATCAATGCTCGGGTGGCGGAACAGGCAGACGCAGCGGACTCAAAATCCGCCGACCTTACGGTCATAGGGGTTCGATTCCCCTCCCGAGTACCAATGCCATTACCAAATATCAAAGTGGAATATATGGACCAAAAAAAGACGAACGTCTGTTTTTTACAGTTTTCAGGTCAAAGGCCTCTCAAAGCAAACCGAAGGCTGCTTTCCCGTTCATGAATCCAGAAAAGCTTGACATCCGCCCATCAAAAAAAACTACACTGATCCGCATGAGACTTGCATTACCGGTCTAACCGAGTGACGGGAAGAATCGTTTTTTCTTATAAAGATCAGGCTGATGCAGGATAATGACGACCTCAATCCCAAAATAGAAGAAAAAAGCCGACAACAGATACAGCGTGGTGAATTGCACCCATTGACGCTGTCCTTTTTCAATCCTCTCCTTGAAAGATCCTACCAGGACGCCATTGTTCCAAGATTGAAGATTCAAAGCCGTTGGGCCATCCTCATCGGCGTTTTCATATATGTCGTTTCCGGAGGAATCGATCCCTGGGTTATCCCTCCGGATGACCGTTACTTTCTTTGGCTCGTTAGGGGAATGGTGATCCTGGTAGGCGCATGGGCCATCTTTCTGACCTACCGACCCACTTTTCCACCATCCACTGCAC
>JAKCCY010000108.1 GCA_021838765.1 Nitrospirota bacterium | reverse complement strand
TACCATGTCGCATTGCCGATAGGGGTTCCGGAAGAATTGACATTTCCTTCCGCCTGCCATCCGTAAGAATCGTCGGTCACAAACCACAGATGGTCGATCGGTCCTACCTCGACCACAAAGGCGCCGTAGTTTCTCCAGGTCGGGGTGTTGGCATTTGCGTATGGGGTTGCATTGGCCAAAAATCCACCCGTCCCGATCGCTAGTCCGTCAAAATAGACGTTCCGCACCTGGGGACCCAGATATCCCGAGAAGTTGATATTGAGCCAGGAGACGGGGTTGGCCACCAGTCCAAGCTCGATATCCTGGAAGTAGCTTCCCTGATTCGACTGCATGTTGCCGTTCCAGCCGTTGTTCACACCGAGGTACAAATTGGTGGTGGCATTGGGGGCGTAGTGCATCCGGACACCGGTGTGAGTATAGGGTCCGAGAAAAAAGGTGTACCCATCGGAGATCATCCAGTTCCCGGTGGGCTGGATCACTTCGAAGTTGGCCAGTGTCTGGAACTGTCCGGCATAGGCCTCAAGCTCCTTGTTGGTGTCGGGAACGAAGAAGTTGATATAGGCTTCTTCCAGCCAGAAATCCGAGTAGGGCATGGCAGTATAACCATTGCTCGCGCGTCCCCCTCCCAACGCTCCATAATACCCTGGAGAGAAATTCTGGGCGGATGCATAGGCGCCGGGACCAAAATCGGTACGAAGAACAAAACCGATTCCGTCGTCATCGGGACGCCAGAACTTCAGCTGGGCCATGTTGACGTTAAAGGAGTTTGCACCGTAGTCGTAAGCCCGAAAGTCCGTCGTCGACGCGCTTGTCGGGTTGTATTGCCCGTATACATCGATGAATCCCTTGAAATGCACATTCATCGACGGAAGGATCAGATCCGGAGCAGGAGCCGGTGTCGCGGCCGGAGCTGCTGCTGCAGGAGCGGCAGGTGTCACAGGAGCCGCAGAAGTTGAAGGAGCCGTTGTTGTTGTTTGCGGAGAGGAGCTGTCCCCATAAGAAAGGTTCGGGGATGATAGACCGGCCAGAATCAGCATCGCCGAGGACAGGGCAATGGACAAAACCCCGGCAGATCGGCCTTTCGCTTCCGGAAAGCGTCGTTTCATGAGTCTCTCCTTCAAAAGAGTTTGTCAGTGAAAAAGTGCTAATATTGGTTGTCAAAAAAATGAATGGAGAATCGCGATGGACACAGGAGTGCCATCAGACGATCAGGATAAAAACGGGTGGCTTTCTCGGCGGAGAGAGTTTTGGAACAGCGTCGTTCCAGGGGGAAGCCTTTCACTTTCCGTTCCCTGTCGAGAACGGAAAGAAGTCACCGGGGGGTCTAGCCCCCTAACAGGGTGACGCACCTCTATTATCAATTTTCATGCCAGAAACAAATAACATTAAAAAAATTACACTTACAGTTTTTAAAACCGTCCACGAAGACGCAATTAGAACAAAAATGTCTTCATAATTGTTATCAATTATGAAGAAATCGTTCAACACACTTCACAAAAAAACAGGTCACGAAAAGGAATCGCCTCAAATGCCCTTGGCCCACCTTCACCCCATCATTGTCCACTTGACGCTGACGTTCGGGGTTGGCTGGTGTCTGTGGGACATTTTTGGAATGGTAACGGGAAGGGAAAAGGGAGAAAAACAGGAAACAAACGGGGAAAATCGGACCAGGCTGCTTGAAGGGCTCATCATCCTGATGATCATAACGGTTTGTACAGGATGGATTGCCCTGGCAATGAAAGAGCGGGAAATGGGAGCGGGGGCCATTTTTCCGCCGGGAAACACCCACGGAAACGCAGCCCTTTTGACACTTTCCATCCTGCTCATCCGTTTTTTCATTGCACAAAAAAAAAGAGCGGGACAAACCAACGTTCAAGTCCCGGCTCTCACAAAATCCCTTGGGGGCCTTTTATCCCTCCTGGCCCTCTCCTTTTTTCTTTTCACAGGTTTTCTGGGCGAAAAACTCGTCTTCCACGATGGAGTGACCGCAGAACAGGGATCGAAGGGAAAGCCACCCGTCCATCATCTTTCCAATGCCCGTTTCAGGTCCAGAACCAGGTCCTCCGGATCCTCAAGCCCCACAGATACCCTCAGGAATCCGGGATCGATCCCCAAAGCCATCCGCTCCTCTGCCGTCATCTGACGATGGCTCAACGAAGCGGGATGCTCAATCAGGCTTTCCGGATCGCCAAGACTCACCGCGATTTTAAAAAGCTCAAGACCTGAAGCGACTCGTCTCGCTCTTTGGTCATCTCCCAGGGAAAAAGAAAGCATCCCCCCGAATCCTTTCATCTGGGAAGACGCGATCTTGTGTCCGGGATCTTTTGAAAGCCCCGGATAATGGACGGATTTCACCCCGGGATGTCCGGAAAGAAATTCCGCAACCATCATCGCTCCCCGACAATGGGCGTCCATCCTGAGAGGAAGCGTTTTCATCCCGCGAAGGAGGAGCCAGGCGTTGAAGGGGGAAAGGGTCGCGCCAAGATAAGAACCCTCTTCGAAGGAGAGACGGTCAATCAGCGATGCCTTTCCGGTAACAGTCCCTCCGAGAAGGTCTCCATGGCCGCCCAGATACTTGGTCGCGCTATGAACCACGATATCGGCACCCAGGACGAGAGGCTTCTGCAGAATGGGAGTGGCAAAGGTATTGTCCACCACCAGGGGAGCCCCGACTTTTTTCGCAACAGATGACAGTTTCTCAAGATCGATCACCGTCATCACCGGGTTCGATGGCGTTTCGGCAAAGATGGCCCCGGTATCCGGAGAGAGGCGCCGGGAAAGTTCTTCATCCCAACCCTCTTCCCTGGGGTCGAACCAGTGAATCAAACACCCCGACGGGATAAGGTATTGTTCGATAAACGCCCGGGTTCCCCCGTAAAGGACCTTCGGAAAAGCAATCTCGGGATGTTTTTTTGCCAAATGGATCAGGATGGCTGAAATGGCACCCATCCCGGAAGCGAATGATCGGGTCTTCTCCCCTTCCTCAAGCTCGGAGACCAGCTTTTCGAACCGATCGGTCGTCGGATTTCCCATCCGCCCATAGACAAACCCATCCTCTTCTCCCTTCAGAACCCTGTCCACCTGGTCAAAATCCTGAAAAGTAAAGGTGGATGTCTGATACAGCGGAGGCGTCAATGCACGCCACGGATCCTCCGGACCGCCGGCATGAATGCATTTTGTGCTGGGGCGAAGCGATGTATAGTTTTTTTTATTTTTCAATTTTCCTCCCATAACTTTTCAAACCTGAACAATTCTTTCATAATACCATTAACAGATTGAAACCAAACCATGATGAAAAAGAAACATTACAAAAAGGATGCTGAATGTCGAGTTTCTTCCCCCAAAGCATCAAATCGCTTGTGGAATGGGTGAGATCACACCCTGAAATATCAAAGGAAGTCCTCAGGGCATTCAGATATGGCCGGGATCTTTCCCTGATAGCGGTGGTCAAGACAGAAGAAGGCGGTGCCCCTGTCTCTCTTGACAATATCGTTTCTCCTTATGTACGGACCCCCGATATTTATTTTGAGCTCGGCCCGGACATCGAGATCCTGATTTTGCCCGAAACAAGTGCGGACGGAGCCAAGATCGTTGCCTCAAGAATCCTGGAAGGGGGTCCGAGACGTCTTCCTGGATCTACCGACACAAGCTTGCCGGAAATCCGTATCGGAATGACCTCCATAGGACTCGGTGGCCATTCCGATATCGAAGTGACAACGACGGCCCTTCTTTCTGTCCATGCCGCAATTGTCTCCGGGCATCCGATGATGTCCTTCCGGGAAATCTTTATCGGAAATCTCTCCCTCCTGGAGTCAGTCGCAATGATCGCCAATCTGACCCCCTACGAAGTATCGATCTTTTCCCAGTCGTTTGAACGATTCCGGGAAGAACCGATGGGATTCCGGGAGCGTCTGGCCCAGGGAGCATTCCAGATTGCAAAGGACATCAGCATGAACGAGGAAGATGCTGAAGATCTTGCCCGATGGGCCCACTTTACGGATCTGTCCGCCTTTGAAAAAGGCCACAGTAACCAGAAAGCAGACCTCTTCCCCATTGCGTCGAGAAGGAAACGGGATGATTTTCTAAAAGGAATGGAGCTTTACCTATCGAGCCCGGATGGAGCAAACAGCCATGAGATCAACTGGAAAACACGCTGGAAGAGCAAGGAAGCCACTGGAATATTCCATGCAACCCATATTATCCAGAAAAGCTGTCTTGGCCGCATAGGGCAACAACAGACATCTTTCCCGGATCTTCTTGCCCAGATGGAAAAAATGGGAATCGATCCATCCGTCATCGCCTCCATCTCCAAAAAGGGAGAGGCTCTCTGGAACCCTCTGTTTCCGTAGGAATCAGGGGAGGCTAGATTGCACGAATCCGTGGATCAATTTTCTCGACGAGCCAATCCCCCAGAAGCGTCATCAGTGCCAGAAGAACGGTATAGACCATCGTAGTGCCCATGATCATCGGATAGTCCCGGTTCATGACAGACAAGACAAAAACCCTTCCAAGCCCCGGAATGGCAAAGATCGATTCCACCACAAAAGATCCCGTCAAAAGAGATGCCGCCAAAGGGCCAAGAATCGACAAAAGCCCATTCAGGGACGGCGCAACAAGATGGCGGACCAGCAAAAATCCCCTGGCGATACCATGCCCCCTCGCAGCCTGATAGAAAGGACTTCCCATCGTTTCCTCAAGACTTGTGGCAAAAACCCGGGCCAGATATCCTGCGGGTGCCAAACTGATCGAAAGTGACGGAAGGAGAAGAGATTTCCAGCCCTCCCATAGGGCAGGAGGAAGAAGTCCCAGATAACTTGAAAACACTGCGATCAGGAGCGTTGCCAGCAAAAAGGAAGGAAGTGCCACAAGAGACGTCGAAAAAAAGCGCAGGAAAGAGGAGACCCTTTTCCCGGAAAGAGAAATCGCAAGCCCCAGAAAAACGGCGAGAACAAGGGATTCGAGAAGTGCTACCCCCCCCAGGGTCAGAGAAACAGGGAGAGCTCTGCCGATCATATCGTTTACGGATAGTCCGGGATTCTTGAAAGAAACTCCGAAATCTCCGCGAACGGCGTGTTTCAGTCCTTCAAGATACTGGGCCCAGAGAGGACGGTCGAGATGATAATAGGCCAGAAGATTCGACATGATTTCGGGTGGAAGTTTCCTGTCTCCGGAAAACGGATTCCCAGGAGCAAATCTTGAAAGAAAAAAGGTCAGGGTAAAGACCGCCCATAAAAGGAAGATCGCACCCAGAACTCTCCCGCGGAGGCGTTTCATGACGACCCTCCAATGCGTTCGGCAATCCACTGAAAGGAGAGAAGAGTAACGACAATCGCCAAAGCTGGCCAGACAAGAACCCATGGCGTCATCGGCAAGGCCTTGAATCCCTCGTTGACCAGGGTGCCCCAGCTGGAGTGCGGAGGAGCAATCCCAAGCCCAAGGAAACTCAGGGTAGACTCCCCCAGAATCCCGCCCGGTATCCGGAACAGGAGAAGAACCCCCATGACCGGCAAGAGATTGGGAATGAAATGCTTCAGGATCATCCGGACAGGACGTGTTCCAATGGATCGGGAGGCTTCCATATAAAGCTGCTCCCTTATTCTGAGCGTCTCTCCCCTGACAACCCTTGCGACCCCCATCCACCCTCCGAAGGTCAGTGCCACGACGACCGCCATTGCCCCATGGCCCAGAACAAGAAGCAATATCGTTGCAATCAGGATCTCCGGCAGGGCAAACCAGACCTCGAGGATCCTCATCATCATCTGGTCGACAACACCGCCGGAAGAACCGGAGACGACACCCCACAACGTTCCGAACGCTGTGGAAAAAAGTCCGACCATCAGTCCGATCCCCAAGGATACATAGGAGCCGGAAATCAGTCTTGAGAGATTATCCCTCCCCAAAAAATCGCAACCAAGCGGATGCCCTGGAGTTCCGGGAGGACAGAGAACCTCTTTTGAGTTCTGGACCTGAGGGTCAAAAACCGTTTGAGTGAGATGAAAAAGAATGGGCATTGCCATCAGGAATATGAGGAGCGGAAGGATCCAGACAGATCGAATCATCCCTTTCGAAATACGCATCAGAAGATTCTGTCAGGTAAAAGTAATAACGGAGGAAGCGGAAAGGATCAAAATGGCTGCCTCCTCGTCCGAGATAGCACCCTCACCGGAAACAATGCCCCGCCCCTCAAGATCAACGCGCAAGCGGTAGAGATCGCTGCAGTCCGGAATCGAGTTCAGGACTCCCTCGCCCGCAAGCAGGACCGCAACAGGCTCGGATCGAAGCCTGACTCTTTCGTAGGTTTCAATAAAACCTTCCGGTGGAGGAAAAAGAGTCAGGATCAAAAGCCTTCGTTCATTCATGCGACTCTCCCCTGCCCCCAGAATCCCAGAACCAGATCCGAATCCAGAACCAGATCGATCCCTTCGGCCCTTGAAATAATTTTTTCCGAGCCAGAAACCCGATGGCCCGGCAAATAGCGGGAAAGGCTTTCTGCCTCGACACAGATTCCGACGGAGAGGTCCGCAAGCAATGGAAGGACTTCCAACAGTTCCGGAGGCAACCCGATCAGGAGAGGGTGCACTTCCCTCAAGGCCAGGACACCTCGCCCCCGCAGAAGAATTTTCATTCCGCCATGGGTTACCGAAAAACCAAGAGCCATTCTCATCGCTTCAAAATGCCTCAGATGGGAGGTCGGAGACTCCTCGATGACGAAGAGAACTTTTTTATTTTTCTTTAACGGATTAACACTCATGGGTTCCTCGCAGAAAATCTGTTACCTACAGAAAGGGGAGAAAAACATCTGCCTCGGAAGATAATTGCCCCAAATGGACTTGGGTCTCAAAACAGACCCCCGGGGGCAGATTTTCAGAGAGAAGGCCTCGCGGTTCCGCAGTAGACTGGCAGACAAGAATCTCTCCCCCTGACGACAGAACCGAAGACAGGGGAAAAGATCCAGGATCCCTGTAATTTCTTGGCAGAAGACCAAGAACAGCATCATCCATCAGGAAAAGGGTGACCCGTGCCCCTGTTGACAGGAAAGCCATTGCCATCCTTATCACCAGAAAAAACTGTGTCATTTCCGGACTTTTGACAAGAAGCAGGACCACATGTTTTTTGCTGTCCGACACGACGCTAGATTCCTGACTCAATGGCATGGCACAGTCCTACCATATTCGACAGAGTCTTCTGAAAAGCGACCGGATTGGTTTCCTGAACACCGTCAAACTGCTTTGAAAAGAGAATGCGCCCGTCCCACACCAGTATCTGGTTAAAGGGAGTCATTTCGCCCAGAGCGTTTGTAACGGGTGGCATAGACAGCACACGCCGGGTTTCATCAGCATTCGGCGAACGAACGTCAAACGGTACAGGGATATCGAGAGCGGGACCGACTTCAGCCTGAAGCTTGACCAGATCCTCAGGTTTGGGTTTTCGGAAGCCATCTTTCTGAAGAAGGACAAAATGGGCATCAGAGGCAATACCAAGCTCGGAGACCAGATTCAGAACACTGACAGTGTGATTCTCCGATGTATGAAAAAAAACCCGGAGATCTCTTCCGTCCACATGCCCTTCAAACCAGGGGTATGAGATAATATTATCCCTCCCCGCCCGGCCATCGAATTTTTTTGCCAATTCCTGAAAATCTGCAAATATTTTTTGCCGGTTCATGAATCCATGAACAAAAAAGGCAAGTCCAACAACAGCTATCAATCCAAAAAATGTCAGTGGAATATAATTAATCATGAGCTGATCCTAGCATATATTGAGAATGAGGGGAAAAAGAATAAAAAAAGGGCTGGACCCAGCAAATCCCGGGAAGCCAGCCCTATTTTTTAAAGGACAGACGGATCAACTGTTTCCCAGGTGAAGAATCATGCCTCCAACACCAACGATCCAGCCACTACTCGCTCCCTGGAAGGAAATATTGTAAAGATCGAGTCCTGTTCCTGATGGGATCAGGCTCCAATGATTTCCACCATCAGTCGTTTTCAGGAGTATTCCCATAACACCGACCGCATAACCGGTCTTGTCATCGATAAAGGTAATGGCATGAAGATCGTTCAGCTCCCTTTCATCGCCCTCGATTCCTCGACCCAAAGGACCAACACCCATTCCATTCTGGATGGACCAGGAAAGGCCCCCATTCGAGGAAAACTCGATAATTCCATGGGTACCGACAGCCCATCCATGGGTGGCATCCGCAAAGTAGACTCCATAAAGATCTTTACCCACTGGATTGCGTTTTTTGCTCCAGGTTTTTCCTCCGTCGGTGGTCACGAGAATAAGACCGTCCTGCCCGACAGCCCAACCGTTTGAAGGATTGTTCTTCAGGAAAAAGATATCCATGATCCATTGGGCGGTATCAGTTGAAACCTTTGACCATGTGGCACCACCATCCTGAGTATGGAGAAGGGTCCCGGCAAAGCCTCCGGCAAAACCTTCCGTCGGGCTCAGGAAAGTGACCGTATATAGATCAAATCTGACTCCTGAATTCTGGGGAACCCAGGTTTGCCCACCATCATCAGTTGTCAGGATTGTTCCCTGATTACCAACGATCCATCCCTTTGTAGGGCTGACAAAGGATGCAGACTGGAGCCAGTGAGTTGTTCCTGAAACCTGTGCCGTCCACGTCTTACCAGAATCAGATGTGTGGAGAATCGAGCCGGAAGCTCCTGTTACCCACCCCTCTGAGGGACTGACGA
>JAKCCY010000006.1 GCA_021838765.1 Nitrospirota bacterium | reverse complement strand
GCGTTCCGAAGGAGGACACTTTGAACAAGAGCAAACATCCGAAGGGAAGGGGCATTCGGTCAATCAAGACGGCAGCCGTAGCTGTCTCTCTCGGTATCGGCATGACGCTGATGGCGGGGCAGGCATTTCAGGCTCAGGCTGTCAGCTTGAAAACGATCGCAGGCTCTTTTCATGAGCGAGGAGACAATGACGGTAACGGGGCTTCAGCAAGATTTGAATTTCCCCAAGGCATTGTAGCAGCTCCAGATGGTTCGATTTATGTGGCTGACACCGGTAATGACATGATCAGAAAGATCACGATGAGCTCCGGGACTGGCACTGTCGAAACCATTGCAGGCGTTAACCATCATGCCCGTTTTCGTGACGGTGCGGGCGCAGCTGCAAGGTTCAACAACCCTGAAGGCCTTGCCATCTCTCCCGATGGGAAGACCCTTTATGTTGCAGACTCCAGAAATAACCGTATCCGGAAGATTGATCTGGCGACCAAAACCGTATCAACCCTTGCCGGCCATGCTTTTGCCAGCGGCAATGACGGTATCGGGGATCATGCAGGTTTTGCCCAGCCCCGCGGATTGGCCATCTCTCCCGACGGGAAGACCCTTTATATCGGGGATTCAGGAAACAACATGATCCGCAAGATGGATCTGACCACACTGCAGGTGACGACTCTTGCCGGTCAGGGAGCTCTTGTTCCAGGACATGCTGATGGAGTTGGGACCCAGGCAACCTTTCTTGAGCCTCGTGGCCTTGCCATCTCTCCCGATGGTCAAATCCTTTATATTGCAGACACTCGCAATCACTTGATCCGAAAGCTGGTTTTGGCAACCAATTCAGTCTCAACTCTTGCCGGTCATCCTGGTTTCCCGGGGACACTGAACGGTCCTGGTCCGGATGCGTATTTCTATGATCCGATGATGCTTGCTATTGATGGCAACAAACTTTATGTCTGTGATGCTGCCAATGCTGACCTTCGCTTGATTGACCTGAACTCGGATACTGTTTCGACAGTAGCCGGAGCAACGATCAACGGTGGAGTTCCGATCAAGGGTCGCGAAGATGGTGACGGGACACTTGGACATTTCGAGTTTCCTGGAGCCGTTACGATCTATCACGGAGTCCTTTACGTGACAGACACTCCAGCTGATACAATCCGGTCTGTTTCCTTCTGATCGTCAGATAATGGAATCTCTTTCGTAAAAAAGGGGGCCGGAAGGTCCCCTTTTTTATTGTCTTTGTCATTCTCTATTGTTCATGGCAGATCCGCCAAATCCGTGATACGCTTAACAATGAGGTTCATGGGGTATTTCCTTGAAAGGGGGGACGTTCTCTCCTACCTTCAAGGCAATATTGATTTTGAAAATTGAGTTGTTCGTTTTTTAGAGGAGGATCTATGCCTGTCAATGAAGGAACTGTTGATCGCGTTGTAAGGGTTGTTTTGGGGGTTGTTCTGATCGCATTGGTGTATGTTGGTCCCAAGACTCCATGGGGTTGGATCGGTCTTCTCCCATTAATCACAGGAATTACCGGGCGCTGTGGCTTGTACAAGGTTCTTGGTTTCAATACGTGCCCGTTAAATTCCAAAAAAGATTGAGCCCTAAAAAATAAAGATGGAGCAGGGTTGGAGGATTGAAGCGGTCGAATAAGCTTGCCGACTGGATTCTCCAACTCACCCCGTTTCAGGGCAGGGGGTCTGGTGGGTGTTTTTTGACCCTCAGATCCATTTTTTAAGGCGAATAGGGATCGTTTTCCCAAACGCCTTTAGGGGGGCCTTCTTCGGGAGTGTGAGCGGATTTTGATGTTTGACGAAGGATTTCGCATTCTGCAGGGAGAGGTTTCAGGGGTTTTGAGGCGTGTGGTCCTCTTTCGAATCGAAGGATCTCGTTTTTCTCTCAAGGATTTTTTTATCGATCAAAACATCCCGCATCCGAAAAAGGAACGAGAGAAACTGTTCCTGCTCCTCGACAGAAAAGACAGAAAACAATTCTGAGACCCTGTCCTTGAAGGAAAAACAGTTGACCGTCAGGAACTCCTCGGCTTTGGATGACAGTGAAACGATGGTTGCCCGCCGGTCGGTTGGGTGAGGTTTTCGCTCGACCATTCCCTCTTTTTCCAAAGCGTCGACCAAGGCTGTTACATTGGTGGCTGTGACTCCGAGCCGGTCTTTGATGTTGCTCATCATCATCGGGCCATATTCGAAAAGAAGCCCCATCAGGTACATCCTTTTGGGAGTGTGCCCATCCATCTCCATAATCGATTCAGCCCAGCGGATATAGGCGGGACCCAGCATCCAGAACAGTTTCATCAGCTGGTGTCTTAATGGATTGGGTTCGCCTTCGCCGGCATTGCAGCCATTGTCCTTGGCCATGTGCATGCGGGATCCTCCTTGACAAACAATATACCATAGAAGTCTAATATTGAATAATGCGTATACGCATTATTATGGCTTGCTCATGCACCTACAGGTCTTTTCTCACCGACCATTGACAAATCTTCAATATCTGTAGCCAAGGATCGCAATAGGTGAGTATAAACAAATTTTCTTTCTTTTTCCCTCCGGCGGTTTTTACCTTTTTATTGCTTTTTTCCGGTTGTGCAGTGGGTCCTGATTTTCATACTCCAGCTCCCCCTAAAGCAACCACTTATACGAAGTCACCACTAGGAACTCAGACTGTTTACACGGATAAGGGTGATATTGTCCAGCGTTTCAGGACAGGGAAGGACATTCCCGGACAATGGTGGAAACTGTTTCACTCGAAATCCTTGAACAATCTGATCGACCAGGCACTGAAGGTCAATCCGACACTCCAGGCGGCGGAAGGGTCACTTCTTTCCGCGATGGAAAATGTTTCTGCGGGGCAGGGAGCCTATGCACCTTCTGTAACCGGAAATTTGTCGACTGTTCAGCAATATTTTAATGGATCTGCTTTTGGTGCACCCCAGTTGTCCTCCCTGTTCACACTCAATACCGGTTCTTTAAGTGTTTCCTATCCTTTGGATCTCTTTGGGGGAATCAGGCGACAGGTCGAGTCCCTGAAAGCCCAGGAAGACTATCAGCGATTTCAGCTCGAGGCAGCCTATCTGACCCTGACATCCAATATTGTTCTTGTCGCTATCCAGGAAGCCTCTCTCCGGGAGCAAATCAAGGCAACCCGTCAAATCATTCAGGTTTTGAAACAGGAACTTATTATTGTCAAACGTCAATTTGAAGTCGGTTCTCTTTCCCGCTCTTCGGTTTACTCCCAGGCAACGCTTCTTGCACAAGAAGAAGCGACACTTCCTCCTCTCGAAAAACAGTTGTCGATCGAGCGCCATCAGATGGCGGTTTATCTGGGGAGATTTCCCAGCGAAAAAATTGGCGCGAACTTTCACCTGGATGATTTGACGTTACCCGACGAATTACCTGTCAGCCTTCCGTCCAAACTGGTGGAACAGCGTCCCGATATTCGGTCGGCGGAGGCTCAACTCCATTCCGCAAGTGCCCAGGTTGGGGTTGCGACAGCAAACATGTTTCCCCAGATTTCCCTGACAGGGCAATATGGTAGCGAAAGCATTGCCGGCTATTTTTCTCCGGGAAGCCAATTCTGGAGCTATGGTCCTTCCCTGACGCAGCCCATTTTTCAGGCGGGGACACTTCTTCATAAGAAGAGGGCGGCTGTGGCGATCTTTCAGCAGACAAAAGCCCAGTACAAAAACGCAGTCCTTCAGGCATTCCAGAATGTTGCAGACTCTCTTCGGGCGCTCGAAGCAGATGCGGAAACGCAAAATGCCCAGATGGTCGCTTTTGTCGCGGCCTCTGAAAGCCTGAAGATCTCCGAGCGCCAGTTCAATGTGGGCGCGATTGGCTATCCTGGACTTTTCAATGCGCAGCAAAGCTATGAGCAAGCGAGAATCAATCTGGTTCTGGCCAAGGCAAGTCGTTATTCCGATACGGTCGCCTTATTCCAGTCTCTTGGGGGAGGATGGTGGAATCTTGCAAAGGCAACTCCCAAGGGAGTGGGGCTCCCCAAAAAACAATTGGCTAAAAATTCTTCAAAAAAATAATGACTTGACTTTAGACATCTAAGAAAAGGCCTTTACCTCCATGGTGAATTTTTTTATCAAAAGACCCATTTTTGCGGCTTCTGTTGCGATCATAATGGTTTTGACCGGGCTGATTTCCTTCAAGCTTTTGCCGGTTTCGCAATTTCCGGAAATCACTCCTCCTCAGGTGACCGTTTCGGCCAACTACCCGGGCGCATCCGCCCAGGTTGTTGCCGATACCGTTACGACTCCTCTTGAGCAACAGATCAGCGGTGTTCCCGGTATGTCCTATATGTCCTCGACAAGCTCGAATGACGGTAGCTCGACGATTACGATCACCTTCAATGTCGGCTACCCGATTGATATTGCAGCGGTTGATGTCCAAAACAGGATTTCCCAGGCAACTCCACAGCTTCCGGCCATTGTGAATCAGGGCGGGATTATCGTCCAGAAGAAAAATCCAAATTTTGTTCTGATCGTCAATCTGTTCTCTCCTGACGGCTCGGTTGATCCCATTACACTGAGCAACTATGCCTATCTTCAACTCGTTGATCCACTGAAACGACTGACCGGTGTGAGCGATGCTGTGATCTTTGGGGAGAGACGCTACTCCATGAGGATCTGGCTGGATCCAGACAAGCTCTCACGTCTGGGGATAACCGCAGTAGATGTTCAAAATGCCATTGCCGAGCAGAATGTTCAGGTAGCCGCGGGAAAAATAGGAGATGCTCCGGCGCCCAAGGGAACGATGTTCGATTATCAGGTCAATGCGACAGGCCGGCTGAGCACTCCTGAGGAGTTCGGCAAGATTGTCCTGAGGGCGGGAACGGGTAGCAATGCAACCGTCAGACTGAGGGATGTTGCCAGAATTGAACTGGGAGCTCTCCAGTACACGTCGTCCGCCCACATGGACAAAAAGCCAACCATTGTCGTCGGTATTTTTCAGACGCCCGGATCGAATGCCCTGGAGCTTGATCGTCAGGTCAAAGCGAAAATGAAGGAGCTTTCAAAAAGATTTCCCAAGGGGATTGATTATTCCATCAAGTATGACACCACCATGTTCGTTTCGGCTTCGATGAAAGAGGTTGTCATCACCCTGATCGAGGCATTGCTCCTCGTGGTTGGAGTCATTTTTCTCTTTCTGCAGAGCTGGAGAACAATGGTCATTGCCGGCATTGCGATTCCGGTTTCCCTGATCGGGACACTGACCATCATGGAGATCGTCGGTTTTTCCCTGAACACGGTCAGTCTTCTTGGAATGGTTCTGGCGATTGGGCTGGTTGTGGATGATGCGATTGTTGTTGTCGAAAACGTCGAACGTCAGCTTGAGCATGGGGTGGCTCCTATGGAAGCAGTCCGCAATGCCATGGATGAGGTGACAGGGCCCATTATTGCCACCTCCGCAGTTTTGGGAGCTGTTTTTGTGCCGGTCGCTTTTCTTCCAGGAATCACCGGACAGCTTTATCGTCAGTTTGCTCTCACGATTGCCATTTCCGTTGGTCTTTCTGCCTTCAACTCCCTGACGCTCACGCCAGCTCTTTCGGCATGGCTTTTGCGCTATCAGAAGCCATCGGAACTCTTTTTCTTCCGGAAATTCAACGAGTTTTTTGATCGGACTCGTGACCGGTATGCCGGTATGGTTCGCCGGGCGATCGATTACCGATGGTATGCGATGGGAGTCTTTCTGGGTGGAATCCTCATGACCTATTTTCTTTTTGTCAGAGTTCCGGAAACCTTTTTGCCGGTTGAGGATCAGGGGTACTTCTTTGTCATTATTCAGTTGCCTGACGGGGCTTCCCTTGAGCGAACGGATTATGTGACCAAAAAGGTCCGGGACATCCTCCTCAAAACTCCCGGAGTACAGGATGTGGTCTCGATATCCGGCCTGAACTTTCTGACGTTTGCAAATCAGTCCAACAGTGCTGCCGAGTTTGCCATTTTGAAGCCATGGGAGGAAAGGGGAAGCGAACTGACTGCCTCAATGATTGTCAATTCGGTTCGGCCCAAACTTTTCATGATTCCTGAATCTGTTGTCCTTAGCTTTGATCCACCCTCGATTCCCGGGTTGGGATCAACAGGTGGCTTTGAATTTGAGGTTGAGGACCTCACGGGAAAGGGAAGTCGAGCACTTGATGAAGCAACCCAGTCTCTCATGGCTGAAGCCAGAAAACAGCGGGAAATTGAACCCCGTCAGGTTTTCACGACATTTTCCACAACGACACCGCAATTTGACTATGATCTGGACCGCAGCAAGGCCAAGCTTCTGGGGCTCTCGCTTCCGGATGTTTTCAATACCCTCCAGATTTATCTGGGATCTCTTTATGTGAATGATTTCAACCTCTATGGAAGGACCTTCAGGGTGACCCTCCAGGCTGAAAACGGGGCGAGGGGAAACCCCGGAGACCTTTCACGACTCTATGTCCGAAATGTAAACGGAAACATGATTCCACTCGATGCGCTTGGACATCTTGAGCCAACGGTCGGTCCGGAAACGGTCAACCATTACAATATCTACGGCTCTGCTCTTATCAATGGTGGTCCGTCGCCAGGATTCAGCTCGGGCGATGCTATTGCCGCGATGGAGAGGGCTGCCCAAAAAACCCTTTCTTCCGATTTTGGATATGAATGGACAGGAATTACCTATCAGGAGCTGAAGGTCGGCTCTATTGAAAAATGGGTTTTTGCCATTTCCCTGGTGTTTGTCTTTTTGTTTCTGGCGGCACTTTATGAGAGCTGGTCGATGCCTTTTATGGTGATCCTGGTCGTTCCACTGGCGATTTTTGGAGCGATGGTCGCGACATGGTTGCGTGGCAAACAGGTGGATGTTTATTCCCAGATCGGTTTTGTGATGCTCATTGGATTGTCGGCCAAAAATGCCATTTTGATCGTGGAGTTCGCCAAGCGTCTGAGGGAGCGTGGTCTTGGCATTGTTGAGGCTGCCATGGAAGCAGGAAGGCTGCGTCTTCGCCCCATCCTGATGACGGCATTTGCGTTTATTCTTGGGGTTGTTCCACTGATGTTTGCATCCGGAGCTGGAGCCGCAAGCCGTCAGTCGATCGGAACGACCGTTTTCGGCGGAATGCTGGCAGCCACCATGTTGAGCCTTTTCTTTGTTCCTATCTTCTACGCAGTCATCGAAGGTATTCGTGAAAAAGCAGGTTTGGGTGATAACGCTTCTTCACCTGATTGAGAATGTGTTGTCGAAAAATCCGAAAGAGGAGATCTTGTAATGGATAGCAAAAAAAATGGAAAGCTTCGTATAGCCATTCTCGTGGCGGTGATCCTTGTGGGAGGTGTCTCTATTGCAGAAAAGAAAGGATGGCTTGCGCTCATGGGAGGAGAAAAAACATCTCCCGCCATGATGGGAATGCCTGTTCCCGTCCAAAGGGGTGTGAGAAAAACGGTTTCTCTTTATAAAGATTATGTCGGGACGACAGAAGCCATCCGGAATGTCGCACTGCAGGCAATGGTCACCGGATATCTTAAAGATCAATTGATTCCGGATGGGTCCGATGTCAGGAAGGGAATGCTGATCTACCGGATTGACCAGAGAAACTATAGGGCAGCATTGGCTCAGGCTCAGGCTCAGGTGGACAGGGACAATGCTTCATTTGAATATGCAAGGGCCAATCAGAAAAGAAATGCGCTGATGGTTGTCAATGGAGATGTCTCAAAGGATGTTTTTCAGCAGTCGACAAGCGTGATGCATCAGGCGGCATCCACCATTCTGGCGGACAAGGCCGCGCTTGCCCTTGCCAAGATCAACATGGGCTATACCGAGATCCGGGCTCCATTTTCCGGGAGGCTCAGCCGAAGCCTTGTTTACACTGGCAACTTGATTGGTTCAGGAACACAGATCAATACTCTTGTCCAACTCGATCCGATTTATGCCACGTTCAATCCGCCCGAGTCAGATCTGGCGGATATTTTAAAGAACAGGTCCGCTGGCAAGATGCCAGCCACTGTTCGTCTGGCCGGGAATCATCAGAAAACTTACAATGGAACCTTATCCTTTCTGGACAATGTGATTGACCGGCAGACAGGGACGATTACAGCAAGAGTCACCATTCCGAATGCACAAAAGACGCTGATCCCGGGAGAGTGGGTGCATGTTCGGCTCCATATCGGGGACCGACAGAACGCGCTCATGATTCCCCAGATAGCGGTCGGGTCGAATCAGGTCGGAAAGTTTGTCTATGTTGTTTCGAGAGACAACAAGGTTGAAATCCGATTTGTTGTTCTGGGTGTCATGGAGGGTGATTTGATCGAAGCCGTTAAAGGTCTTTCCGATAGTGACCGAATTATCGTTGGAAATCAGCAGAAGATCGGTCCGGGGATGCCGGTTGTTCCCATGGAGAAAGTCAGCAATTCTCACGTTTGACGATAAAAAAGGCTTATTTTTGCTTTCGTGGGGTTTGGACGGGATACTTCGAAAATGGTGGGCGGAACAGGGATCGAACCTGCGACATCAGCTGTGTAAGAGCTGCGCTCTACCGACTGAGCTATCCGCCCTTGAATTGGTGGGAAGGTCTTCAGACTTCAAGACTTTTGGAGACAATAGTTCCAAGACACCTTCCGGGAAGGATCTTGGATCGCCTTTTGGGTCGACGCAAACCAAGGTCGTTGATCCTGAACCGGCTATTTGCCCAGTCGACAGGTTTCGGACCAGATAATCAAACGTCATGATTTTTCTTGAAATGGATGAAAGCCATGTTTCGACACAAACCAGATCATCGTATTCAAGCGGGGCGGCATATCGGCAGGACAATCGGGCGACAACCAGAAAAAGTCCGTTGTCCTCCATTTCCCTGTAATTGAATCCAGAACTTCTGCAAAAATCGGCCCGGCCCATCTCAAACCATACTGGAAAATGGGAATGATGAGCCCTTCTTTGGCCGTCAGTTTCAGAATATCTGACACGAAATTCCGTCTTTGAAATCATGGAGCCATTATGACATTAAAAGATTTTTGATGCAAATTATGGATTATACAGACTTGCCTGAAGCCATTCTGCCGAACCACCCTTCCAGACAGGAGAAGAAAGCAAAGCTCAAAGTGAATGTCCTGAAAAAATTTCAGACTCTCTCCTTTCCACTGATTGTTTAGGAATTTGAGCCAGTCTATTCCACATCTGCTCTATCCAATCTCCTGAAAATATGATAAATATGAAGGGACCCATTGAGCTTTCCCCGATATCTGAACTATAGAGAACGATGGGGGATTGTTTCGGGGTTCTATCAGATCAGGGACATCCTTGGGTGCCAACATAATGGCTTCCAAAATTATAGAGGGACTGGAATTTCATGGAGTTCAACCGCATAAATAGTCTTCCCCCTTACGTTTTCAGTATTGTCAATGATCTAAAGACTGCCGCCAGAAGAAGGGGCGAAGACATCATCGATCTCGGTATGGGAAATCCCGATCTCCCCACACCCATGTCGATCGTTGACAAGCTCGTTGAGGCTGCAAGGAATCCCAGAAATCATCGCTATTCAGCATCGAAGGGTATTCCCAAACTGAGAGAGGCCATCTGTGGCCTTTACAACCGGCATTATGGGGTGACTCTCGATCCGGAGACAGAGGCTGTTGTCACAATCGGATCAAAAGAAGGGATTGCACATCTGGCTTTGGCAACCATGGAGCCGGGAGACAAGGTTCTTGTCCCGAATCCAACCTATCCGATTCACGCGTTTGCCTTTTCTCTTGCCGGCGCCGAAGTTCTCCGCTATCCGATGAATCCCGAGGGGGATCATAAGGCAGATGTTCTTGAAGCCATTGAAAATGCCGGTCCCGGACTCAAGGCAGTTCTTCTTTGTTATCCTCATAATCCCACCACGATGACCGTTCCGGATGGGCTGTTCGAACGAGTTGTCGAACTTGCCCACGAGCGAAACTTTTTCGTGATCCACGACTTGGCGTATGCGGATATCACCTTCGGGGGGTATCGTGCTCCAAGCTTTCTTGAAGTCCCCGGAGCAAAGGAAGTCGGCGCCGAGTTCTTCACCCTTTCCAAATCCTATAACATGCCGGGATGGAGAGTCGGTTTCCTGGTGGGAAACAAGCAGATCGTTGGGGCTCTTACAAGGTTGAAGAGCTATCTTGACTACGGTATGTTCCAGCCGATCCAGATCGCAAGCATTCATGCGCTGAACAACCATGACCAGACACCGCAGAAGATTTCTGCCGTCTACGAAAAACGCTGCAAGGTGCTGGTTGACGGTTTGAATCGCGCAGGATGGTCTGTGACGATGCCGAAGGGTTCGATGTTTGTATGGGCAAAAATTCCCCAAATCCACAGGCACATGGGTTCGGTTGAGTTTGCAAAGCTTTTGATGTCGGAGGCGCAGGTCGGTGTTTCTCCCGGAGTCGGTTTCGGAAGCGCAGGAGATGATCATGTCCGATTCGCCCTTGTGGAAAATGAAAGCCGGATTCGTCAGGCGACAATGAATATCCGGAGATTCCTGGTGAAATCAGAATTATCGGGAGCTGAACATGCGCTATAAAATCCCTGGAGTTTTTGTTTGTTCCCATAAACGCTCTTTTCTGGCGGCAAAAGACACAAAAAAACGGACGTTTTTTGATGCCGGAAAAAAACAGGTCCTTGCCTCCCTGATGGCGGTCTCCTTCCTGGCTGTTCCGGTAAAGGCGTTTGCCTGGAGCTGGCCTCTTGGATCGAGCGCTGAAAGTGTTCTTGCGGTTTTCAAAAAGGGCGATGAGAAGATGAAGCCCCGCGAAGGGGATTCGACGGCGCTTCCTTGCGGGATCTATACCGACTTTGATGCCCATCCTGGTGATCATTACTATTTTTTCTCCCCGATGTCGATGGGCAAAGGTCGCTATAGTCCGGAGTTCCAGTTTGAGTTCAGAAATAACAAGTTGCAGGCGGTACTGATTACGGCGCCTTATTCTGGAACGAAAGCTCCATCTGCCTGGACGGCCGATCAGATTCTCCCCAAAAAGCTTCTTTCGGTTCCGCCACGCGTCATCGAAGCAAAGGAGCTTCAGGAGAAAAAAGGAATCCAGCTTCCCAATGATGCGGTCCTGATTTGGGATTATGGTGACAGGGAGTTGCAGATTCTTGTTTTCAACTGGGACAAAAGCCAGCCTGACGGATGGAAGCATGCCTCTGTAGCCGCCTACTTCAGGGCCTACCGGTCGGTTCTTCTGGATGAAGGGAAGACCATTCCCCTTCCTCTTAAAAATCCTTTCATGCAATAGATCTTTATTCTGTTGCCCAAATCAATCAGTCCGATCCGGAGAGCGATCTCCGGATCGAAAGATTTTGGAGCGCCGTTGTCAGCGATAAAAAAACCAGTCGTTATAGGGCTGATCGGGGCTGGAACCGTTGGTTCCGGACTGATCCAGCTCTTTTTGCGTGAAAAAGAGCTTTTGGAACAAAGGCTGGGGTTCCCTTTGGTTCTTTCATCGATTGCAGACCGCTCCATTCATTCCCTGAAAATGGATGGGTTGTCCCAATTCAAGCTTACGACCGACCCAATGGATGTCATCTCTGACCCCGAAGTCCAGATCGTGATTGAATTGATTGGTGGCATTGAGCCAGCAAAAACCTTCCTGCTCGATGCGATCAACCGGGGCAAATCTGTTGTGACAGCCAACAAGGCCCTGCTGGCCCTGCATGGGGAAGAGCTTTTTTCTGCCGTACGGACCCATGGGGTCGATATCGCCTTTGAAGGCGCTGTTTGCGGAGGAATCCCCATTCTGCGGGCCCTGCGCGAGGGGATTGGTGGAGACAGGGTGCTGTCCCTGAAAGGTATCATCAATGGGACATCCAACTATATTCTCACCAAGATGACCGAGGATAGGATTTCCTTTTCGGAAGCGCTTTCGCAGGCTCAGTCACTCGGGTATGCAGAAGCGGACCCCACTTTCGATGTTGACGGGATGGATGCAGCCCATAAGCTTGCGATTCTGGGAACGCTTTCCTTTGGTGTTCCTATTCCGTTTTCGGAAATTCCGGTCGAGGGAATCAGGGGAATCAACGAACTTGACATCGAATTTGGTCGGGAACTTGGATACGTCCTAAAGCTTTTGGGAATCGCAAAAGATCATGGAACTTCGGTCGACTTGAGGGTTCACCCGGCCTTTCTCCCGGAGGAGTCACTGTTGGCGAAGGTCGATGGAGTCTTCAATGCGGTTGAAGTGACCGGTCGTGCTTTGGGAACGGCTCTTTTCTACGGTAGGGGGGCAGGAGCAGATCCCACCGCATCGGCTGTGATGGGTGACATCCTTGAACTTGCCCGTGGAATCCATTCCGAATGTACCCTTCAGGTCCCCCCCCTGGGATTTTCATGGGATGCAAGACATCCAAGACCAATGACTCCAAGATCCGAGGTCAAGAGCGAGTATTATCTTCGGTTCATGGCTCATGACCGGCCCGGAACCTTGTCGTTTCTGTCCGGAATTTTGGGAGAACATGGAATCAGTATTGAGTCGGTCATTCAGAAAGGCCGTAAAAAAGGCGGAAGTGTTCCTGTGGTCATCCTCACTTATACCGCAACGCAAGCGAGCATCCAGTCGGCACTCGAGATTATTGACCATTCGCATCATGTCACTGAACCCACCGTCCTGATTCATGTTGAAAGGGTTTCCGAATGAGCCTCCCGAATTGGCCAGGCGTGATAGAGAACTACCGGGAGTTTTTGTCCGTATCCGAGTCCACCAAGATTGTCACCCTCAAGGAAGGTGGCACTCCACTCCTTCCGTTGCTCCGCATACCGGATATCATCAAGGCTCCGATTTCCCTTTATGTGAAGCTTGAAGGTCAAAACCCGACGGGCAGCTTCAAGGACAGGGGGATGACCCTCGCTGTGACAAAAGCTTTGGAAAAGGGAGCAAAAGCCCTGATCTGCGCATCGACAGGGAACACTTCGGCATCGGCAGCCGCTTATGGTGTGCGGGCAGGACTCAAGGTCTATGTGGTGATTCCAGAGGGAAATATCGCAAAGGGTAAACTTGCGCAGGCTGTCATGCACCAGTCTGTGGTGATTCAGGTCCAGGGTCTTTTCGACCAGGCACTTGAAGTTGTCCGGGACGTTTCCAAGACCCATCCGGTTGCTTTGGTCAACTCCGTGAATCCCGACAGGATTGAAGGCCAACAGACTGTGGCTTTTGAAATCTGTGATGTTCTGGGAAGCGCTCCGACCTTCCATTTCCTTCCGGTTGGAAATGCCGGAAACATAACGGCAAGCTGGATGGGTTTCAAAAAATACCGGGATATCGGACGTATTGCGGCCCTCCCCAAAATGGTAGGTGTTCAGGCCGAAGGAGCCGCACCGATCGTACTCGGACATGTTGTCCCCAACCCCAGGACAATCGCATCAGCCATCCGCATCGGTAATCCCGCATCCTGGACTGGGGCAACAAACGCTTCTGTTGAATCGGGGGGGGAGATTATCGCGGCTTCCGATGAGCATATCCTGGAAGCGTACAGAATGCTGGCCAGGGAAGAAGGGGTTTTTTGCGAGCCTGCTTCCGCTGCTTCCTTGGCGGGCGTGATTGCCTATGCGAGAAAAGGACTCTTCCGCCAGGGTGATGTTGTTGTCTGCACGTTGACAGGACATGGTCTGAAGGATCCCGAAACAGCCTTATCAGTTCCTTATACGCATATATCGGTTCCGCCTTCAAGAGAGGCTGTTCTTGAGGTTCTGGGTTTCTGACGTGCTTTTTCGAAACGAGCGATGAGACGTCTTCTGTTCATTCTTGATGGATTGTGCGAGTCCCCGAAGACGGTTACGACCATGGAAATGGCCAGGACACCCTTTCTGGATGAGCTTGCCCAAAGGGGATGGCTGGCTTTTCTGGATCTTCAACCGGAATCCGGAACCGAAGAATTTCCAACCCTTTATCCCCCATCATCCGAACGGGGTATCCTCAGGCTTTTGGGATTCCCCCAGGAGGAGCCGCTTCCTCCGAGGGCCACTCTATTGTCTTGCCTTTTTCCGCATGCCGAATGCGAAGATGGAAGCATGGCCATTCTTTTGAACCCTGCCTGTTACGATTCGGACGGGAGGCTTAAGGACTATGTGGGGGATCGTGAGTCCATTGGCAGGCTATGGGCTTTTTTTGACTCGGTCGAAGCAGGAGACTATTACCATGACCGGGAGTCCGGCTTAAGGATTTACCCGCTTCGGGAGGCCCGGAAGAATACCATTTTAAGGCTTCTTGTCCGGATCCCCCAGAAAATGGCCTCCTCTTTTTCCAGGGAGGACTTTGTTTCACCATCTCTGGGGAAAAAGTATCCTCGAAGTGATTGGGCCCAGTGGCTTCTTGAAAAAATTACCCATACGACGGATGTTTCCGGTCGTTTGAACGGTTTTTGGCCTTGGGGAGCCGGCCCTTGGCACACTATCGTTCCCCTGACCAAACCGGCACCTTCTGGTGGGGTCATGATCGCAGGCGCTCCCATTGCGAGGGCGATTGGCGCCTATATGGGGCTGGAGCATCCCTTTGTTCCCGGTGCGTCCGGTGAGACCGATACGGACTTTCCGTCAATCATGCGTTTTGCCCGGAGATATCTGGCAGACGGGATATCTCCGGTCGTGGTTCACATCGAAGGATTTGACCTTGCAAGCCACCGTAAAAACCGGGAGGAGAAACAGTCGTTTCTGGAACGGTTTGATCGGGAAGCTTCTCGGGACCTTCTCTCCCTTTTGGAAAGTGGCGAGGTGGACGAAGTATTTTTGACATCGGATCATCGATCAAACCCGGAAACGGGGGAGCATGGGGCTGGTCCCGTTCCTGTCCTGATTGTGACGGGAAATAAAAGCTTCAATCAGTCTGGAACGACCAATGGCGTTCGTTTCACAGAGGCTATTGCCGAAAAAGAAAGCCAGTGGGATCTCACCCGCTGGCAAAAGATATGGAAAGATTCTGCGGGGGAAATGGTGGTATGGCATTAATCGTCCAGAAGTTTGGCGGAACCTCGGTCGGTTCCATTGAACGGATCAGGCTTGTTGCGGGCATTGTTCAGAAAACGCTCTCTTCGGGAGATCAGGTTGTTGTTGTGGTTTCGGCGATGGCAGGGGAGACAGACCGCCTTGTCAAACTCGCACATGAACTTTCCCCGGACCCTCCCGAGAGGGAAATGGACATGCTGATGTCATCAGGAGAGAGGGTAACTTCTGCCCTTTTGGCTATCTGTCTCAATAATATGGGGATCCCCGCCCGTTCCATGACTGGGCGCCAGGTCGGTATCAAAACGGATAATGTCCATACGAAGGCCAGAATTGAAAGCATCTCGTCAGAGCCGTTGGCGCAAAGCCTTGAGGCGGGAATCGTTCCGATCGTTGCGGGATTTCAGGGGATAAGTCCGCAGGAGAATGTGACAACACTTGGCCGGGGTGGTTCGGATACGACGGCTGTTGCCATAGCGGTGGCGATTGGTGCCCAAAGATGTGATATCTATACTGACGTGACCGGCGTTTTCACGACTGACCCCAACCTGGTTCCCCAGGCCCGCAAAATTGACCGGATTGCCTATGAAGAGATGCTTGAAATGGCCTCTCTCGGTGCAAAGGTTCTTCAGACCAGATCGGTCGAGTTTGCCATGAAATACAAAATGCCTGTTCGCGTGCGTTCCACTTTTTCGGACGACCCGGGCACACTCGTCACAGAAGAGGAGAAAGGAATGGAACAAATCGTTGTATCAGGGGTAACATTGGACAAGAATCAGGCGAAGATTACGGTATCGGATGTTCCGGATCGACCGGGACTGGCCGCGAGGCTTTTTGAGGATATTTCCGGCCACTCGATTATTGTGGACATGATTGTCCAGAATATTGGGCAGGACCAGATGACCGATATTTCCTTTACCGTTCCCCGCTCAGAGTCCAGAAAGGCCGAAAGGATCGCGCTGGATTTCTCGAAGGAAATCGGCGCAGGTGAGATCCGGGTGAAAGAGGATATCGTCAAGATCTCAATTGTAGGGGTGGGAATGAGGTCTCATTCGGGAGTTGCTGCCCGGATGTTTTCCGCTCTTGCCAAGGAAGGAATCAATATTGTCATGATCTCGACCTCCGAGATCAAAATCTCCTGTCTCATTGAAGATCGTTATGCGGAGCTGTCTGTCCGGACGCTCCACAAGGAATTCGAGCTTGAAAGTCGGTCGCTGCCCAATGGACAGCCGCATCTTTCGGGAAACTGAATCATGATCAATCGGTAGGGAGAAGAGATGCCCAATGGATAAAAACGATACGCGGCAGACCAAAACCGGAGCGGATTTTCCCGTTGTCATGGAAGGTCTCATGGGGCCTGTCACCCTGTATGATACGACTTTGAGGGATGGTAGTCAGTCCGAAGATATCCAGTTTACGATCGAAGACAAGATCCGTATCGCCATTGAGCTCGATCTTCTTGGTGTTGACTATATTGAAGGTGGTTGGCCCGGAGCCAATCCGAAGGATATCGAGTTTTTTCGCCGAATCCGGGAAATCCCCCTTTCCAGAAGCAAGATGGCCGCTTTCGGCTCTACAAGAAAAGCCCATAACAAGACCTCCGAAGATCCTGTTTTAAAAGCCCTGTTGGCATCAGAGACACCTGTTGTCACAATCTTCGGAAAGTCCTGGTCTCTTCATGTGAAAGAGGTCCTGAACGTCTCAGCTGCCAAAAATGCCGAGATGATCCGGGAAAGCGTTGCTTTTCTGAAGGATCATGGCCGTGAAGTGGTCTATGACGCGGAACATTTTTTTGATGGGTATAAAGACAATCCCGATTTTGCGATCGATACGATCAAGGCCGCATCAGAGGCAGGTGCCGACTGGGTTATTCTGTGCGATACCAACGGAGGGACCCTCCCATGGGAACTTTCTGAAATCTTCGGGGAGACGAAAAAGGCTATTTCCACGCCTCTTGGCATTCATGCGCATAATGATTGCGAATTGGCTGTTGCCAACAGTCTCGGTGCCGTCAGGCTCGGTGCCCGCCAGATTCACGGGACGATCAATGGAATCGGCGAACGTTGCGGAAATGCCAACCTGCTCTCGGTGATGGCGAATCTTTCCCTGAAGATGGGGATGGAGGTTTCAACGCCAGAGGCCTTGTCCCGTCTCAAGCACTTGGCCTCCCTTCTTTTTGAACTCCAGAATCGTCCTCTTCCCAAAAATCTTCCTTTTGTGGGCGAATCGGCTTTTGCGCACAAGGGCGGTGTCCATGTTCATGCCATCCGAAAAAACAGCCGGGCTTATGAACATATTGATCCGGCATCTGTGGGAAATCGACAGCGGATCCTTCTCTCCGAACACTCAGGCAAAAGCAACCTGATTGAAAAAGCCCGTCAATATGGAATATCCATGGATGGTGAGAGCCCTGAGGCCGAGAAGATTCTTCATCGTTTAAAAGAACTTGAGCATCAGGGATTCCAGTTTGAGGGAGCAGAAGCCTCCTTCGAGCTTTTGATGCGCGCGGCGATGGGGACGATGCAACCTTTTTTCACGATCGAATTTTTTCATATTCTCATGGATCAGCAGTCCTCGCGGCAAGGGGGGCTTTCAGAGGCGACCATGCGCATTCGGGTTGGTGAGAGCCATGAACACACCGCGGCATTGGGAAATGGTCCGGTCAATGCTCTTGATCTGGTTCTCAGGAAGGCACTGACACCTTTCTACCCTGAGGTTTCAGAGATCAGACTGGTGGATTACAAGGTGAGGGTGTTGACCGGAGACAGGGGAACGAGTTCCGGTGTCAGGGTCTTGATCCAGTCTGGTGTCGGATCCCAACTGTGGGGAACGGTCGGTGTCTCCGAAAATGTCATCAGCGCCAGCCTGATGGCACTGAAAGACAGCATTGATTATTGGCTATTGAAATCGGGGGTAAAGCCAAAGTGACAGATTCCAAGACCCAAAATCCTCATTGGCCACAGGCCGAAATTCATCCCACAGCGATTGTTGAGGATTCTGTGGAGATCTCCCGGGGTGTCCGGATTGGTCCCTGGTGCCATGTGAAGGGGCCGTCCTCCATCGGACCCGGAACGGTGCTGATGGAACGGGTCTCTGTTGGTCCGTGGGTCATCATGGGACGAAACAATATTATTCATATGGGTGCCGTTATCGGACATGCTCCCCAGGATCTCTCCTACAATGGAGAAGAGACATGGACCCATATCGGTTCCCAAAATGAAATTCGGGAATATGTAACGATTCATAGAGGTTCTCGGTCAGGTCTTAAGACGGTGGTCGGAGACCATAATCTTCTGATGGGGCTATCCCATGTGGCCCATGATGTCGAGATCGGCAATCGGGTGATTCTGGCAAATGGCGCTCTTCTGGCCGGTCATGTTCATGTCGATGACCAGGCTTTTATTTCCGGCGGTGTCCTGGTTCATCAATTTGTCCGGATCGGAAGACTGGCCCTTCTCCGGGGAGGCTCCCGCACAAGCCGTGATGTTCCCCCGTATTGCATCATGGACGGAACCCATACGGTCAGATCCCTGAACAGGGTCGGGCTCAAGCGGGCCGGCATTTCGGCAGAGGAGAGGTCCCGGCTGAAAATGGCCTTCCGAATTTTGTTCGGACGTCGTAAGATGGAAGAAAGGGGGCTTCTCCAGCTTGAAAGTGATCCCAGCCCACTTGTCCGGGAGCTTGTCCGCTTTATCCGGGACTCCAAAAGGGGCGTTTGCCATGGGAGCGGACGGTTGCCCGATATTGACACGGAAATGGGTGTTGACTATGATTAGGGGTCTTTTTTAGGAAGGGATGGGTAATGAAACGATCAGATATTGTCCGGCATGTTCTGGAAGATGGGGAAAATCAGGAACTGACAGCTCGATCTGTGGGCAAAATTTTCGATTTTTTCCTTGAAGAAATCGCAAGCTCGCTTGAACGTGGCGAAGATGTGAAAATTTCAGGGTTCGGAACATTTATTGTCCGGAAGATCAAGGCGAGGCCCGGCCGAAATCCCCGAACAGGGGAGCCTGTTCCCATTCCGGAGCACCATACTGTTCTTTTCCATCCCAGCCGGTCTTTTTTCAAAAAGTAGCTGGAAGGGGATCCTATGGTTTCCCGATCCCAGAAAAAATTCCGGATTGGTGATGTTTCCAGAATGCTGGGTGTTTCCCCTTCAACACTCCGCTATTGGGAAAGTACGATACCGCTTCTTTCTCCCAGAAAGACCCCCGGAGGGCAAAGGGAATACACGGAAGAGGATGTCCGATTTTTGGGGCGTATCACTCAGCTGGTCAAGAATGAGGGCCGTTCCCTTGAAGGAGCCAAAGAGCTTCTTATGAGTGGAAAAGGGGAGCAGTCCGCTGTATTGCTTTGGGATGTCTTGACTGATGTGCGCAAGGCACTCCATGTCATGGAACGAAATGATCACGAAATCGGGGCGTAGCGCAGCCCGGTAGCGCACTCCCTTGGGGTGGGAGTGGTCGAAGGTTCAAATCCTTTCGCCCCGACCAATTTTGGAGGAGTTCCATTTTTCTGGGGCTCCTCCTTTTTTTTTATGCCGGAGGAGGTTTTCCGAAAAACTCCCCTGTTGAAGTCGCAAGGGAAAGTCTCCTGTGAAGGTCTCTCTGGGAGCATTTGATGGGGCGTATCGGTTTTGACCCATTGCAGATGGCACTTCCTGGCACCATAATGATGAATGGCCCAAAACATTTGGATTTTCTTCAACATTAGGATAATCATTGAACTTTTCCAATAAAGAACCCCTGATTCTGATTTCAAATGATGACGGTATCGATTCGGATGGTATCCGCGTCCTTGAAGAGGCAGCCGAGGGGTTTGGCCAGATCGTGGTGGTTGCTCCCGACCAGGAGCGCTCTGCCGCATCGCATGCGTTGACCCTCCATCAGCCTCTTCGATATACCAAGCGGCGGGAGAATCATTATGCGGTCAATGGGACGCCAACCGATTGCATCAATCTTGCGCGTTTTGTCATTTTACCCAGAAAGCCGGACCTCGTACTCTCCGGCATTAATCACGGGTGCAATCTTGCCGATGATGTGACCTATTCGGGAACCGTTTCTGCAGCCTTCGAGGGGTCGCTCCTTGGATCACTTTCAATGGCGTTTTCCCTTGAAAGCCCTGAAGCGGACGGAATGCCGTTCCAGTTGGATACAGCCCTTCATGTTGCCCGGTATCTGATCGGAAGGATTCTGGAGAATCCTGGTGATCCCCAAGTGCTCTATTCTGTCAATATCCCGAATCGCACCAAGGAAAATCTTTCAGGGGTCAGGGTCACACACCTTGGAAAGCGAATCTTGAATGAAAATAACATTATCCGGAAACAGGATCCGAGGGGGCGGCCATATTTCTGGATCGGTCTGAACTCCAGGGATTACGAGCCGGATCCGCATTCCGACCTGCATGCCATTGACCATGGATTTGTTTCCATTACGCCGCTTCATTTGGATCTGACGCATTTCCCTTCGATGGGGAGGATTTCGGACTGGGAGAAAGATGGATCGATTACAGGTGGAACAAGCCCTCATTTCGGGATCCAAGGTGCCACTTTGGGCAAAAGTGACTTGTGATGATCTCGGGGCAACTCCTTTCATCGAGATGAAGAGCTTTTGATGAAAGGCAATGACTCGAGAGGATATCGTGACAATCTGGTCTCGGAGCTGTCCCGGGTTTTTCCAAAAGCGGATCCGAGACTCTTCTCTGCGATCCTGAAACACCCCAGGGAGTCCCTTTTTCCGTCCATTCCGATGGACGTCCTCTATGGTAAAGAAAGGGTCGGAGGGTTTGCCGGAAGGCCTGCCCCATCAGTTTTCGAGGTCTCGAAAATCCTTGTGGAATCCGGAGTACAAAGAGGGGACAGGGTTCTGCTGATCTCTCCGACCGACCCATACTTTCTGGTGATCCTGTCGGAGCTGACACTCAGGATCTCCATCTTTGAAGAAAATCCTGGAATTGCGGAAGAGCTTTCGATCGTTCTATCCGAACTTGGGCTTCCCCATGTCAAGGTGGTTCAGGATCCTTCACAGCTTGAGAGCGTTTCTGAAGGAAAAAAGATCATACATGTGAATTTTTTGCAAAAGGAACACTTGTTGTCCGATGTTTACCGGAAGATTCCTTCCGGCATGCTGTTTTGTTATGTATTGGGAAATGGAACGACAATGGAGAGATACGGATGTTTTTGACACCTTCTTTTTTAAATTCCCTGACCGGAAAGACAGAGCTTCTGAAAACACGGGAGCCGGGCAAGGTTTCCATGTATGTATGCGGCGTTACCGTTTATGATGATTGTCATCTGGGTCATGCCAGAAGCCAGATCGTCTTTGATACTGTCAACAGGATGCTTCTGACTCTGGGATATGAAGTTCGCTATGTCCGAAACATAACCGACATCGACGACAAGATCATCAAAAAAGCCAATGATTCTGGAAAGACGATCGGAGAGATCACCTCGACCTATATCGATTCCTTCCATTCGGACATGAAGCGTCTTGGAGTCCTTTCTCCTTCGGTTGAACCCCGGGCTACGCTCTATCTGGACCATATGATCTCCCTGATACAGACCCTTCTCGAAAAGGGGCATGCCTATACCAAGGGCGGGAGTGTCTATTTTCGGGTCAAAAGCTACCCCGCCTACGGGGAACTTTCCCATCAGCAGATTTCCGAGCTCAGATCCGGTGCACGGGTGGAGTCTGATGAAGAAAAGGAAGATCCCCTCGATTTTGCCCTCTGGAAGGGGATCAAGGAAGGGGAACCCTACTACGAGGCTCCGTTCGGTCCCGGAAGACCCGGCTGGCATATTGAATGTTCGGCGATGAGCCTTCATGAGCTCGGAGAATCATTCGACATTCATGGCGGGGGGCTCGATCTTCTTTTTCCCCATCATGAAAATGAACGGGCACAGAGCGAAGCCGCAACCGGGAAGCCATTCGTAACAACCTGGATTCATAACGGATTTGTGACCATCAATGATGCGAAGATGGCGAAATCATTGGGGAACAGTTTCAGAATCGGCTCATTTTTTGAAACCTCCCCCTTTAAAGATCCTGTTACCGCCGAATGGCTTCGGATCTTTTTCCTCTCCACTCATTATCGTTCCCCGGTCGATATCTCTGAAGAGTCCCTTGGTCATGCAAAAGCCTCTCTCGACAGTCTTCATGAGTTCCAGATCCGCTTGAACAAGGTCGCCGACACCAGGGGAGTTCTTCCGGGTCCCCTGTTTTCCGGAGCATCGGGGAAGTTTCTGAAGGCCCTGGCAAACGATATGGATACGGCGGTTGCCCTAAGGATCCTCCATGAAGCGAAAACATCACTCAATCCAAAGCTGGATTCAGGCGGAGATCCTTCGGAAGCCGAACTTTCGGGTGCATTGAGGCTTCTCTTGACGGTCAGGGAGGTTTTCGGAATCCTGTCGGTTCCTTCTGAGGACTGGGTTTTCGGCAAAGGCGAAAAAGGATCTTCAACAATGGTTCTTTCTGTGGCTGAAGCCGAAGCAATGATCCGAAAGAGGGAAGAGGCCAGGGCTGCCAAAAACTTCAAGTTGGCGGATGAAATTCGGGATCGCCTGAAGCAGGCGGGGTATGAATTGATGGACAATCCGGGAGGTCTGCCACGGATCCGGAGGATTTAGCCGGTCCTCCCCTCGTTGGGGGGCTGAGGGCGGTTCTTGAAATACTGAGACATGATCCCAAGCGTGTGGCCAGGCTGTATCTGAAGGATGACCACAAGCCGGACCAGCGCAGGATGGAGATTGTGGCAAAAGCCAGATCTCTTGCCATCGCTGTTGATTTTCTTGGACGGGAGGCTTTTGACCGTCTTTCCGGCGATTTGGTCCATCAAGGGGTTATCGCTCTTCTTGAGCCTGTGGAAATGTTGGACCTGGACTCCTTTTTAGGCGGATTCAACTCCATGGAGCTTCCTTCACCGCTTGTGATGGTGGATGGGGTGCTTGATCCAAGGAATCTGGGGGCACTTTTGAGAACATGTGATGCAGCCGGAGTGAAGGGAGTCCTTATGCCGAAGAGGCGGGTGGCTCCGTTATCCCCGGTTTGTGCCAAAGCCTCGGCCGGAGCCATGTTCACGCTTCCTCTTGTCAGGTGTGGCAACCCTGCGAATACGATCCTGGGGCTTAAAAAAATGGGGTATGGCATCGCGGCTCTCTCATTGGAAGGGGAAGCAGTTTATGGCACCCGATTTCCTGATCCTCTTCTTGTTGTCATCGGATCGGAGGAAAAAGGTGCCTCCCGCCCGGTTCTCAAGATTTCCGACTGGAAAGTTCGTCTTCCGATGAGGGGACAGATTGATTCCTTAAACCTCTCTGTTGCGGCAGGAATCTTTTTGTACACCCAGATCGACATGGGCAGAAAATGAACCCCGTTCACTCCTGTTTCCGGTCTTTCAGAAGGAGTTCCTCTTGATGGCCATCATGAACCGGCTCTTTCACACTTCATTTGGCGTGCTCCTTTTTCTGACTTTTATGGGTTTAGCCTGTCCATCGTTATCGGCAGGAGCCGGGGAGACTTCCCTGACGCAGACAATCCCTGATTCCCTTGCCCAGGCGATGGGTCTTCAGGTCTTTGACAACCGGATGATAGCCCCTGACCTTTCTGCTCCCAACCCATCCGGTGTCGTCCATCATCTTTCCGACTACCGGGGAGATCTTGTTGTCCTGAATTTCTGGGCAACTTGGTGTGTCCCATGCCGAAAAGAGATTCCTTCGCTGGATGCCTTTTCCAAAAAATGGTCCGGGGCGCACGTCAGGGTGGTATCGGTTGCGATGGACAGAAGGACGCAACATGTGACAGAGTTTATGAAAAAGTACCCTATTTCCTACCCGGTCCTTCTGGGGCGGAAGGGGCAAATCGATTCCCGGTATTTTGGGCTTGGAATCCCCCAAACCTACCTGATCGATTCAAGGGGCATTCTGATCGGGCGATTAACAGGGCCTAGGGACTGGCTTTCTCCGGATGCGACAAAACTGATCGGCGCCATCCTGGCCGTGGGAAATCCTTCTCCGGAAAAAGGGCTTCGTTGAGAGGGCGTTTTTCCGGCCCCTATTTGAGCAAAAATCCAGATTGGTCATCAGACAGGAGATTCAATGAGACGACTTAGAATAGGCCTTGCCCAAATGAATCCGACCGTCGGGGATATAGAAGGGAATCTTGCAAAGATCCGTCAGCTCATAGAGCATGCCAGATCCGAGAGGGTCGACATCATTGCATTCCCGGAGCTTGCCATCACAGGCTATCCGCCCGAGGACCTTCTTCTTCGACCGGCTTTTATCGAGAAAAACAAGGAAGCACTCGACTCGCTCCTTCCGCTGGCAACGGATCTTATGGTCGTGGTCGGATTTGTCGACAGGAAAGACGATATCTATAATGCTGCGGCGATTCTTTATAACGGAAAGGTCCAGGGGATTTATCACAAGCAATACCTTCCGAATTATGGTGTCTTCGATGAAAACAGGACTTTTCAGGAAGGGACTGAAAACCCGGTGATCCTCTTCCGGGGAATGAGGATCGGAATCAATATCTGTGAAGATATCTGGTATCCGAAGGGTCCGCTCTATCATCAGGCCCTCTATGGGGATGCCGAGATTATCGTCAATCTCTCTGCCTCCCCATTTTACGCCGGAAAAAGAGAGGTCCGGGAAAGGATGCTCCAGACCAGGGCAGCGGACAACACGACCTATATCGCCTATATCAATACCGTAGGGGGACAGGACGAGCTGGTTTTTGACGGACAGAGTCTACTGATCGGTCCTGAAGGAGAGATTGAAGCCCGCGGCAAGGCTTTCCAGGAAGATTTCATGATTTGTGAAGTGGATCTGGACCATGTCTTCAGGGTTCGACTTCACGACCCCAGACGACGAAAGGACAAGCGTCTCCCTTCACAGAGCGATCCACTCTGGGATGCCCCTGTTTCGATATGGGAAATCCGGGATAGTCTTAAAAGGGGAGCCAGTCCGCTCCTGGACAACTCTCCTCTGAAAAAAACCCAGAAAACGGTTCCGCTCGAATCGGAAGACGAGATTTACCAGGCCCTTTGCCTCGGGGTCAGGGACTATGTCCGTAAAAATCGCTTCAAGGAGATTCTTGTGGGGCTCTCGGGAGGGGTCGATTCGGCTTTGGTGGCGGCGATTGCTGTCGATGCGCTGGGAGAAGAGAATGTGCATGGTCTCTTTATGCCTTCCCAGTTTACATCCCAGGACAGTTTCGAGGACGTTTTTGCCCTGTCCTCAAATCTCGGGATCAAGATCCAGACATTGAACATCTCCCAGATTTATGGGGCCATGCTCGATACGCTACAGCCCCTTTTTGGAACTCTTCCCGCAGACACCACAGAGGAAAATCTTCAGGCCAGAATCCGGGGCCTCTGGATGATGGCTCTTTCCAACAAGTTTCACTGGATGGTTTTGACCACTGGAAACAAGTCGGAGATGAGTGTGGGGTATATGACGCTTTATGGGGACATGGCCGGCGGATTTGCGGTCTTGAAGGATGTTCCCAAGACTCTCGTGTATGATCTTGCCACCCGGGTCAATGTTCTCAAGCCCGGTCGCATTCCCCAGAGGATCCTGTTAAAAGAACCGACCGCCGAACTCCGGCCGAACCAGAAGGACTCCGACTCTCTCCCCCCATACGAAATCCTCGATCCGATCATGCGGGCCTATGTCGAGGAAGACATGGGATATGCGGAGATTGTCGCCAGGGGACACGACCCGGTGACGGTGGCCAAGATTCTTCGTCTTATCGTGGGATCCGAATATAAGAGACGACAGTCTCCTCCCGGTGTTAAAATATCCCTGAGAGCATTCGGAAAAGACTGGCGCGTTCCGGTTACCAACCAGTTCAAGGGAAATTAGGGATTCGTCTGGGTCCGGTTTTGAATCGGACATTTCCAGGCGTACATTGGAAACAAGGAGGATAATCGTTGCCAACGATTTCTATTGAGGAAGCGATTGACCATATTAAACATGGCCGGATGATTATTCTGAGTGATGACGAGGATCGCGAGAATGAAGGCGATTTTGTCATTGCAGCCGAGTTTGTGACACCTGAAGCGATCAATTTTATGGCAAAATATGGTCGTGGGCTGATTTGTGTCACCCTGACACAGGAAAAAGCGGAAAAACTTCATCTCGATCCGATGGCGGCAGTGAACGAAGCCACTTACGGTACGGACTTTACCATCAGTGTCGATGCGCGAGAGGGCATTTCCACGGGGATTTCCGCTTATGACCGCTCCCTCACCATCCAGAAGATCGCCAATCCGGATGCACTTCCGACCGATCTTGTTCGCCCCGGACATATCTTTCCGATCCGGGCCAAGGAAGGCGGGGTTCTCAAACGGGCCGGACAGACCGAGGGATCAGTGGATCTCGCGCGTCTTGCCGGCGTGATTCCTGTCGGTGTCATTTGCGAGATCTTGAATGAAGACGGGACAATGGCACGATTCCCGGATCTTGAAATCGTCTCAAAGGAACATAATATTCCGATTGCCACAGTGCGCGATCTGATTGCCTATCGGGTTCGTCAGGAAAAACTGGTGTGCCAGGTGGCCGAAGCCGATCTTCCTACCGAGTATGGGCATTTCCGTGCGGTGGTTTTTGAGGACATGGTCGATCAGGGACCCCACTTCGCATTGGTGAAAGGGATTATTGATCCCGAAAAACCCATCCTTGTACGGGTGCATTCAAGCTGTCTCACCGGGGATATCTTTCACTCTCTCAGATGTGACTGTGGTCCCCAGCTCCAGGAGTCTCTCCGAATGATCGAGGCGGAGGGGAACGGGATCCTCCTGTATATGAATCAGGAGGGCCGTGGAATTGGTCTTGCCAACAAGATCAAGGCCTATAAACTCCAGGAGCAGGGGTACGACACCGTCGAGGCCAACATCAAGCTTGGATTCAAGGACGATCTCAGGGATTACGGGATCGGTGCGCAGATCCTCCATATCCTGGGGGTGAAAAAGCTTCGCCTGATCACGAACAACCCGAGAAAAATTGTCGGTATCGCAGGTTACGGTCTTGAGGTCGTCTCAAGGGTTCCGCTCGAAATTGCTCCCAGGGAGAAAAACCGGGGCTATCTCACGACCAAAAGGGATAAACTGGGCCATCTGCTGAGCCAACTTTAGGAGGTCAATTGAATCTAGTCCGTCATTTGCCAAACGTCCCGACAAAGGATGGCTCCAGCAGGATCCTTGTTGTTGTTTCGGATTTCAACAGCATTGTTACCGACCGTCTTCTGGAGGGCTGCCTTTCTGAGCTTGAACAGAAAGGTGGAGAGAACCTGATCGTGGATCTTTACCGGGTTCCGGGAGCCATGGAAATCCCCTACATCCTTTCTGTGGTTCTTTCCGAAAAACGGCATGTTGCGGCGATCGCTTTGGGATGTGTCATTCGTGGGGAAACAGGACATTATGATGCCGTTGTTTCAGGTGTCACCTCAGGGATCATGAATCAGTCCCAGATCCACCATGTTCCCGTTATCTTTGGTGTCTTGACGACGAATACCCTCATGGAGGCACTCGACAGGGTCGGGGGCAAATCAGGCCACAAGGGTGTTGATGCCGCCAGTTGTGCTCTTTTTATGGCAGGACTTTCCCATACCTTCGGATCGGCCACCCATTGACGGAGAATGGCGAAAAAAAACAGTCAAAATCGATGGGCCGATCCAGGAGAAATGCGCTGAGGGAAGCCAGGGTGATGGTTCTGGAGGCTCTTTTTTCGAGAGAGTACGGTGAAGGGACGCACCTCTCCCCCAAAGAGGTTTTTCCGGCAAAAGATGATCTGGATCCCAAAAGTCGGGAATTTCGGGACAGACTCCTTATGGGCATCCAGGAAAATCAGCCGGTTCTGGATAGTCTGATTGCTGATACCGCTTCTGGATGGACGATCGACCGAATGGCCAAGGTGGAACGCAATATCTTGAGGATAGGGACTTACGAGATCTTGCATGAAGAGACTATTCCTTTCAGGGTCAGCATTGATGAGGCTCTGGAAATGGCTCACCAGTACTGCGAACCGGAAGCGATCCCGTTCATCAATGGCATTCTTCACAGGATCGGCATGGAGCATAGCGCTGAAAAAGCCATGGCTCCCGTTCCGCAACGGGAAGATCCCGGTTCCTGACAGATGGAAGGGGAGTCTCCGGATCATCAGAAAGGCCCTTCTTTTCTTCCGGTGGCTGAATCAGCCCTTTTGGCCAATCATGGAGAGATTCCACTTCCAACACTGACCTCTCTTTTTTCTTCTGACGCTCCCCTGTGGATTTCCTTTTTTCCCCGAGGTGATCGGAAACTTTCCGGATTCCTCTCCTGGCTGGATATCTGGCACAGCGGGATGATTTCCCGAGGGCTGTCTCCTCATATGAAGGGGGTCAAGCCATATCCGGAATCGTTTCTTTTTTATCCCATCGATACGCCGGTCCCCAACGGCATCCTGATTATTCCCTTTGAAAAGGGAAAGGCTGGGGATCGTCTTCCGTTCCTTCCGGACACTTTGATGGGGCTTTCCGTCAATAATGTCATTATCGACGGAAGATCCCTTCCTCCGGAAGTCCTGTCGACGTTTCCAGAGGTTTCAGTCCTTGCCACTCCTGATTTGAAAATCACCATAAGAGTCGGAAAAAAAGAGGATTATCCAAAAACAATCCTCCGGCCATGCGGCTCTGAAGCAGCTCTTTTTCCATGATCCCGAGAGGCATCTCTCCCGCAGTTTCCAGTCTTTCCGAAAAAAATACTTGAGCTTTCTGGCGGAATCCTTTTTCTCTCCGTTCGGTATCTCGAAAGGAATCATCCCCGGACCGGAAGACTGCCTGTAGCCTGTTTTTGAATCTCATTATCCCTTCAAGAGAGGACAACCCTGTTTCGTCCGGATTCCTTGGCGATGTACAGCGCCTTGTCGGCAGAGGTCATGATGGTTTCAAGGTCGGGGGATTCCGGAAAGAAGGACACTCCGACACTTGCCGATAGAATGATGGTTGCAACAGGGGAAAGAACGAGAGGCTCCCGGATCGCCTCCCTGATTTCATCAAGTCTGCTCCATGCATCTTCTTTGGGAAGATTGGGGCAAATCAGCAGAAATTCCTCTCCGCCCCAACGGCCAAACCAGTCCGTTTTCCGGATCGATTGCTGGATTTTCAAGACAACGTGTTGCAATGCCCTGTCTCCGGCAGGATGTCCATATTGGTCATTGACCTTCTTGAAAAAGTCGACATCGAAAATCGCCACCGACAATGGTGCCCCTGACCGTCCGGAGAGTTCGACCTCCCGCTTTAAAACCCCCATGATGGCATGCCGGGCGAGGATTCCCGTGAGAAAATCATTATGAATATTGGTCATGGACTCTTTTAAGATCCGGATCTCGCGTATTTGGAAAAGGGAGGGGAGGATGGGAGGTGCCGAGGGAGAGTGCTCCTGATAACTCTCCAGGTAGTCTGTGACATCATGCATGGGGCTTCCCACCTGACGGAGGACATTTCTCCATCCAAGACCCATGAACAATAAACCGGATACGGTTGTTAACCAATAAAGGATCGTATCCCAATACTCCAGTCTGGACTGATGAGCCTCAACCCTCAAGAGTTCAGAGGAAATGGTTCCTCTTGCTTTTTGAATTTGGGATAAAAAAGTCGACAGGCGATCCTGAACACCCAAAAGACAATTGTGCAGATCCGGTCCCTTATTGACTTTGCATGTGTTCAGATCGTCCATTTCTTTCACCCATTTCTGAACAAGGTGATTTTGTGCGCGGTCTCCATTGGCTTCAAAACTCTTCAGCAACATAAAAATCAGATGGAATTCTCCCGAAATCTTCTGGAGATTCCTCTGGTTCATTGGGCTCTGCTCTGGAGCTGATAAATGATCCATAGTCCGGCCAACTCTTTCCCTCAATAGAGAGAGACTGGAATCAAGGCCCGATACCTGGCTACGGATTTCGGCCAAAGTTTCAATCTGGGCTACCAGATGCGTTTTTTGTCTGGAAATCGTGGTATGAATAGCAAGGCCAACAAGGTGAAAAGCGATCGTTCCCGCAAAGGTAATGGCGACAAAAGTCCGAAAGGGAAGTTCAATGGGAAAAGGGGTTCTTTTCATAAAGCGTTTCCGATCAATGAGGTTTTTCTGGCCGAGGCCAGGGATATTCTGGTTGGTTTGAGGATATTTCGAGGAGAATACTCTCAAAATCCATGAAAGTCTTTGGTCCCTTTCAGTGATTCTGAGAGAATTTTTTCGCCAAGCCTTTTTGATCTTTTCCGGGGTACTTTCTTTTCAGACCCTAAAAGAGCGAATTCTCAGCCATTCCTGTTTTTCTTGTAATCTTTGGGGCTTTTATGGGAAATTGGGGAGAGATATTCTGGAACAACTTTTGGGTTCGGTCCCCTGTTTGAAGGTGGCGATTTGAGGAAGATATTTGGTTTCGGGAGGATGATCCTCTGGAAAAGCATTTTTTCAAAAAAGGATAAAGAATGATAGACCGTTATACCCGTCCCGTCATGAGGGCCATTTTTGATGTCGACCATCGTCTTGAAGTCATGTTCCATGTAGAGAAGGTTTCGGCAAAGGTCCTGGCGGAAAAGGGGATTATCGACCAGCAGAAGGTCTCGGAGCTTTTAGGGGCGAAGGTTCGTCTCGATCCAAAACGGATGGATGAGATCGAGCAAACGACGCGCCATGACATCATCAGTTTTCTCACGATGATATCGGAACAGCTTCCGGAAGGAGCCCGCTCCATTCTTCATTACGGAATGACCTCCCAGGATCTGATCGATACGGCAGGAGCCCTCGTCTACCTGGAGGCGATCGACCAGATCCAGCATTCTCTTGATGCGTTCAAGTCCATTCTCAAGGAGCAGGCCCTTGCCCATAAAAACACCTTGATGGTTGGGAGAACTCATGGTATCCATGGCGAGCCAATCGTTTTCGGTGTCAAGTTCCTGTCCTGGTATGCCGAAATGGAGAGGCATTCCGAGCGTCTCTCTCATGCGAGAAGGACCATGTCAGTTGGAAAAATGTCCGGAGCCATGGGAACTGCGGTTCACATTTCTCCTTCTCTGGAAACCGCCATTCTTTCCGAGCTTTCCTTAAAACCGGAATCGATGGCGACCCAGGTTGTTGCAAGGGACCGCCATGCCGAGCTTTTTTCAACGCTGGCCCTGATCGGTTCCGGGCTTGAACGGATTGCAGTCGAGATACGCCATCTGCAGAGAACGGAGGTGCGGGAGGCGGAAGAGCCTTTCAGACCTGGCCAGAAAGGCTCTTCCGCCATGCCCCACAAGAGAAACCCCATTGGATCGGAAAATATTACCGGTCTTGCAAGGCTTCTTCGCTCCTATTCCCAGGCGGCTTTTGAAAATGTTGCCCTCTGGCATGAACGCGATATCAGCCATTCCTCGGTTGAGCGGGTGATCGGTCCGGATGCGTTTGGGCTTCTGGATTATATGCTTGTCCGGCTTGGCGGCATCTTGAAGGATCTCATCATCTATCCGGAAAGAATGAAGCAGAACCTCGAGATGACCAGAGGGCTCGTTTATTCCCAGTCGGTGCTTCTTGCCCTGACCCGGGCAGGGCTTCCTCGTGAAACAGCCTATAAGATTGTTCAGGATGCGGCTATGCAAACCTGGTCAGGAACCAATGACCTTCTGACCAATCTGAAAATTCATGTTGATATGCCTGCATCCTTTCCCGAGAGTGAACTTCTGGCCGCATTTGACCCCGCTCCATTTTTGTCAGGGCTTGATGAGATCTATGACCGGGTACTGGGAGAGCATCACCATCATTCCGGGAATGAAGGTTGTTGATTGTGCTCGGAAGAGTGTTCCATAAAACGGCAATAGGAGGAAATCGTGTCCGTCGGGGATAAGATTTATGAAGGAAAAGCGAAAATATTGAGAGAAACGGAAGATCCCTTGGTCGTCATTCAGGATTTCAAGGACGATGCGACCGCATTCAACGCTTTGAAAAAAGGTACCATTCGGGGAAAAGGGAAGATCAACTGCACATTATCAACCTACTTTTTCTCCTATCTTTCAAGACATGGCATTCCGACTCATTTCCTCTCCCAGGAATCCGAACATGTCATGAAAATCAAAAGACTCCAAATGATTCCCCTTGAAGTGGTCATGAGGAATATCGTGGCCGGCTCCCTTGCCAAGAGGACGGGACTTCCGGAAGGTCAGCCCCTTCCCAAGCCTGTCCTGGAGTGGTATTACAAAAGGGATGATTTGGGAGATCCCATCGTCAACAGGGATCACATCCGCATGATGGGGCTCGCCTCCGATAATGTCCTTCGTTCCGTCGAAAGTCTTGCCCGAAGGATCAATGATCTTCTGGCGGCGCATCTCCTCGAAAAAGGGATCCTCCTTGTGGATATGAAGCTTGAATTCGGAACGGACTCCAAAGGTGTGGTGTTGCTGGGAGACGAGATCAGCGGGGATACCTGCCGGTTTTGGGATTCCACGACAAAGGAGAAGATGGACAAGGACCGCTTCAGGCAGGATTTGGGGCAGGTTGAGGAGTTTTATCAGGAAGTGTTCAGGAGAGTAACCGGCCATGACTAACACCCAAGTGACACCCGTAAAACTGAAAATGACCATTCTGGTCCGCATCCGTCCCGGAATCCTCGATCCCCAGGGACAGGCTGTCTGCCAGGCTCTCCATGATTCCGGAGCCAATGAGGTTGAATCGGTCCGGATCGGCAAGATTATCGAGGTGATCATCGAAGACAAACCGTTTGAAGACTTTGCACAGGTGGCAAAGTCGTTTTGCGAATCCCTTCTGGTGAACCCTTTGACAGAAGAATTTGAGATCCTCTCGATCGTTCCTGCACCAACATCTTCCTCAAGGACAGGATCCCGATAGGTGGCTGCCCCCGGGAAGTTGCATTTTTGGCCGGGGCGTCTCGTACTCATGTGTCTTTTTTTTGCCGCTTCGATTTTTTTGGTTCTCCTGTTTTCCATGCTTTTGACGGAAAACAGGCAGATGAGCAAGGCCAGGGAGCTTTCGAACGCATCTGTTGACATGATCACATCCCAGATGAAGGCCAGGGATCCGGAGATTGTTCCGGACTCTCTGGCCGCAATGGCTGAGGGGTCAGGGTCCAGGATAGTCCTTCTCGATGGCCACGGGAATCCGACCTACTCGGATACCAGGGTTTTGGACAGGATAAAGAATCTTGTCGCGGTTCCCCCCGAGTGGTACAAATCCCCACATGGACCCTTCCGTTTTCCCTGGCCTCCTTCCGATTTGCCGGAATCTCTTTCGGACTCATCGAAGAGGATGGCCGGGGACCGCCTGGTCCACAGCTTTATCGCCAATCGGGACGGGGAGCTTACACCGATCCTTCCTGATGGGGGATTTGCTCTCCGGGTCACTCCCATCCCCAACAAGCCTGCCTGTGCGACATGCCATGGATATGATGAAAACATCCTTGGACATGTGGTCGTCGTAACCCCCATCGGAGGGATTCTTTCTCCTGAAAAAACACTCTCTCTTTGGGGAATCATGCCTTTTTCCCAGATGAACCAGAAAATCCTCGCAGCTGTTTCCCTTTCGCTTTTTGGACTTTTTATGATGGCTCTTGTGTTGGTTGACAGTTCCCTGATCGGGAGAAAGATCGCCAGATCCCAGATTCAGCCATCCAAAAAGAAGCCTTCTCCGAAAACGGAGGACGGGGGGAAAAAAGGAGAGAGCGGACGTTCCAGAGTTTTTTCCACCGGAGAGGAAGGAGGTGTCCCGTCCGATAAAACAGCTGAGGAGACGACCATCGCCACCGATGAATCAGCGGATATCCTGGCCCGCATCTCTTTTGTGGAAGAGTCGCTCATGAGTGAGATTTCCCTCCTTCCCCATCCGGGAATCCAGACAAAAACGGATATCCAGCGGGGTGAACAGATCGAGAAGGCCATTTCCACCCTGACGGGGTGGTCTGACAAGGTGGAAATCCTCCTTCTGGATCTCAAGGCCAGAGGAGAAGTCCTCAACGACCCCATGGTCAATCGCTCTATCGAGAAACTGCAGCAATTGAAGGAAGAGGCTGTTGAGCTGGGGGAATCGGTTGAGGATATTGTTTCCGGACAGGCCGTGCCGTCTTTCGACAGTCTGGATGATGTCACCCGAAAATGGCTGGAATCCCTTTCCAAGCATCTTCAGAAGCTTCATGGAGAGATCAGGGCGTTAAAGGGGATGATTGCCGAGAAAACCCACCACCAGAAGCAGTCCTCTCCGGAATGACTCCCCTGATTTTGCTTCACTGTGGCCTGGGAACCCAGGAAACGCCAACCTCCCGAGAGTTCCTTGCCCGAACCCTTTTGGCGGCTAAGGGTTTTCTTCTGGAAGGAGAGAGCGCCCTTTCCATTTCCTGGATGGTGGTTTCCGAGCTTGAAAAATCCGGTCTTTTCAACGCAGGGCTTGGTGCCATCTCTCAAGATGACGGAGTGGTCAGGCGGGACGTGGGAACGATGAACGGGAAGGACCTCAAATCCCTGGGACTCATGTCTCTGGTCGCCACGCCGAGCCCCATGGATCTCCTTGTCAGGCTATACGGGCGTACCCGCCATGTCCTTCTCTCGGGAGTGATGGCCGAGAGCTGGGGCGTCAGACATCATATCTCCACTCCCGGCAAACTTTCTCTTCCCTCGGAAAAAGCCATGGCCATCTGGGATCAAAAAATGGGTAATCCCGGAGGGGGAACGGTCGGAGCGGTTGTCCGGGATATCGATGGACATGTTGCGGCAACGACATCGACCGGGGGCATGGGGGACATGTTGCCCGGGAGAATCGGTGACAGCTCCGTTCCTGGTGCCGGCTATTATGCCGATGATGAGTTGGGCGCCATCTCGATGACCGGACATGGGGAGGGGATACTGGCCATGTCGATGGGTATCCGCCTGCTGGAGGCACACCAGTCGGCAGAAAACCCCATTGTGGCCCGCAATAACTGCCAGAAAATCATGGACTCCCTGGAAAGAAGAACCTCCTATCAGGCCGGGGCCATTTTGGTGAGTCAGAAGAATGGCCCGCTTGTCCTTCATCTGGGAGACAGGATGCTGACAGGATACCTGTCGGAAAAAGAGACCCTCCTGATCAGGGATCAATGGCCCGGACAAAGTATTCCGGATCCGCTTCAAACACTTTCGGGTCCGTGATCGGGGAGCGAATCCTCTCCTTGGTTTTGAGTCAGATTCTCCCTGATCATTTCTCTTTTGGATGATTTTTCCCTTGGGTGACTGCAAATCTTCTGCACATAAGAAGATCGTCGATTGTACGATTCGCGGATGAACAGATCGTGAACGCATTCCCTTCTTGGCAGCATGGCAAGAGGGGGGAGACTTATTTTTCTGTTATCATTTCCATATGATAAGAGGACAAATGGCTGCGGACGGACAGGTCAGGTCAGGTCAGACGAGAAAGACAACGTCTTTCTCCCAAGTTCCGGAGAAACAGGAACTTCAGCTCGTGAGACCGGAAACTCCTCCGGTAGCCGCAAAGCGCTTAGTAGGGGCGGGAGAGTTCATGAGATCATCGAGTTTTACTGAGTCCCGGAAAGGCGAGAGTGTCCCGGTGATGAACCGTTCACGACAGGCCGTTATCAGGGGAAAAGAACATGCGCCTAGATGAAAAAACACGCATGATCATAAAAAATGAAGTCTTCCGGGAGCTTGGGGATAAGGCTGTCATCCATCTTTTTGGAAGCCGTGCCGATGATACCAAGCGCGGAGGGGATATCGACCTGTTGATAGAGCCTCCCGTTGCCGTACCAAATCGCATTCATGCCGAATGCCGTCTTGCGGCCGCTCTTTCAATCAAGCTTGGCGGATGCAGGGTCGATGTTCTGATCAAACACGAAACGGCTGTTCCCCCGCTCATTTATGCCCATGCGATATCGGAGGGAATGATTTTGTGAATCCCGGCAAAAATGATTTGTTTGTTTTGAGCCAACTCCAAAGATTGACGGACAAAGAGTCTCGGCACCTTTTTCGAACATTGTCGAGGCTTGAAGGAATTGTTCCAGATCTTTCCTGGGTCTCCTCCCTTGAGAACAACGATGAGCATGCTGAAATGCTGGAGGCATTTATCTCCAGATTTTCCAGATTGCAAGATACCTTGGGCGATAAACTCTTGCCAGTTCTTTTAAGAGTCAATCTTGAGAGTACCGGGACCCAGCTCGACAACCTCCAAAGAGCTGAAAAATTCGGATGGATAGAATCCGTCCAGGGCTGGATTGAACTTCGCATGTTGAGAAACCGCTTGATCCATGAATATATGGAGTCGGCCGAAGATCTCCTGGAGGCACTGCAATATGCGATGAAGGGAGGACAAGTTCTTTTTGACACACAAATCCGGATGTCTCTCTCTGTTCAAAAAATATTGAATCCATAAGGGTTCACCTGGTTCCTTCGCTTCATCCCATGGTTTTTTGAATGGCTTCTTCCGCCAATCCCTTTTCAGGTCCATCCGGAAAATCCATTTTTTCTTGAGATGCAGAACGTTTCTTCAGAGAAATCAGGATGACGCCGGCGAAGACCATGACCGAACCCAACGCTTCCTGGACAGATACCTTTTCCCCCAAAAACATCATCGCCAGAAAAAGAGTCGCCACCGGTCCGAGAAAAGACAGGATGGCTGCCCGGCTCGCCCCGATATAGGCAATTCCCTGCGACATCAAAAAAGTTGGAACAGCTGTCGAAAAGATTCCCATCAGGATCCCGAGTTCCAGGACTTTTCCGTTAATCTTGTCGACATGGAGGGATCCGATGGCCATCGACTGGATCATGATGGCCAGAGTTGCGGTGATCATGACCACAGAGGTCAGCCAGAGGGGGTTGACCCTTTTGACAAGATCCTCGACTCCAAGCAGATAGATGGCATAGAAAAGTCCGCTTCCCAGGACGAGAAGGATTCCTGTCATGCTTCCATGGGAGGGTCCTGACGTTTGATGGGTGACGATCACAATTCCCCCATAAGCCAGTCCACTGGCATAAATCTCCCGGGATCCAATCTTCCTTCTGGTAAAGATCCAGGCCAGAAAGATGACAAAGGTCGGATAAAGGAACAATACAAGACGTTCTTCCCCCGCACTGATCAGGGCAAGCCCGTCAAAGTCCAGGACGCTTGAGATATCAAACCCGAGAAGCCCGAGAAGGAGGATCCAGAGGAAATCCCGGCTCCAGAGTGCCGGTTTTTCTCCGGGTGTTTTTCGCGCAAACCAGAATATGCCAAAGAGATAGACCGGGAGAGCCGAAATCATCCTGAGTGTGAGAAGGGTATCCGGTCCGACGCCTTCCCTGTAGGCCAGTTTTGCCAAAATGCCTTTCATGGCAAAACAGATTGCCGAGATGATGACAAATACGATGCCAATATGCTGTTTTTTTAAAATGGATGCGGAGCTTGAAATCACTTCCTTTTCGGCCATTCTGATTCCTTTGGTTGCCATGGGAGGAGAGAGGCCGGTCGTTATGTCAGGTTGTAATCCTCTTTTTTCAGGTTAACACGGCCTCTTGTTTCTGGTAAAACAATGTTTCCTGTAATGAAGCCAGGATGGTTGGTCGCAAGCATTTTTCGGAAATGGTCCGATGTTGGACCGGAACCAGGACAAACAATCGAGGATGAGTGATGCGGATATTGATATTGGGAGCCGGTGGAATCGGCGGTTATCTGGGGGCGAGACTTCATGAAGCCGGGGGGGATGTGACCTTTCTGGTCCGAAGCGGTCGAAAAACGCTTCTGATGGACCGTGGTCTCAAGGTGAACAGTCCTTTTGGAGATCTTCATGTCCAGGTGAAACTTTTAACAGCGGGAGAATGCAAAGACCCCTTTGATATCGTTCTCCTCTCCTCGAAATCCTACGACCTGGATTCAGCGATCGAAGCCATCGCCCCGGCGATGGGGGATGAGAGTCTTGTCATACCCTTTTTGAACGGGTTTTCTCATCTGGAACGTCTTGATTCTGTTTTCGGCAAACAACGCGTCGGCGGAGGGGTTGCCCAGATTGCGGTTACGATGTCTCCTGAAGGGGAGATCGTTCATCTGAACAGATCACATTCTTTTACTATTGGAGCTCGGGTTCTGGAGCAAGCCGAACCGATTTTGGAATTGGGAGATCTTTTCAAATGCGCCAGGCTGGAATCGAGAGTTTCTGAAAACATCGAACAGGAGATGTGGGAGAAGTTTGTTTTCATCTCCACCCTGGCGGGAGCCACTTGCCTGATGCGGGCAGACACCGGAACGATTCTCGAAACGGATGGTGGGGAACGATTGATTCTGGGGATTTTGGGGGAATGCGAAAAGACGGCCGCAGTGAATGGCCATGGAATGCCGGAGGGGAAACTCTCGCTCTACCGGGACCAGCTATTGAAGAAAAACTCCAGGGCAACCTCTTCCATGCTCAGGGATATTGAACAGGGGAAACCAACGGAAGGGGAGCACATCATAGGGGACATGCTCAAAAGAGGTCGTCTTGGGGGTCTTGTCATGCCCTTTCTGGAGATCACAAATGGTCATCTTCAGGCATATGAACGCATGAGGATTCGCGGATAAAAGAGCGCAGTTGCACTCTTTTATCCGTTTGAGTCCGGGTTCTTATACTGGTGATCTTAAAAGTCAGGGTATGAGCATGTCATTCGGATCGATCTGTTACAGATGTTTCCCCATGCTGGTTTCATTGACAAACTCTTCAGTCGTGTCATTGAGTTCCCGCCCTTTTCTCCCGAGAGGCTCGTGGATAAAGAGAACGTTTGTCATGACGCCTTTCTCCAGGGCAGGAGGGAGCGACATTTCATACTTGACCGGCTGGGCGTGATCGGCCATTTGAAGTTTTGGATTGTAGACGCTGTTGAACTTCCAGAGCATCCTTAAAAAATTGGTTTGACCGTGAAGGAGGTGTCTTGCCACGATGGAGGCTGTTCCCTTGAGGGCTTGCCATCCAAGGTGTTTCATATTGAGCACCTGCTGTGTTTTGACCAGTTCGGCATAGAATTCGGCAAGGGGAAGCTTTGTCGGCAATACGGCATGCTGAATGTCAAAAAGCCGGTAATCCCTGCTCTGGATTTTTCGCGATTCGGTCAGCCAGCTCTCTGTCCCCGGATAAGGGGTGTTGACGCTGATATTCACGATTTCCGGGATTTCAAGACACCATTGCCTGACGACTTCGAATCGCTTCCGGTCCCAGTTCGGGTCGGCGATCAGATTGATGGCGACGGTAATGCCAAGAGATCGGGCAAACTCAAGGGCCTCGAAGTTTTTGCCGAGGGATGTCCTTTTCCGATGCATCTTCAACCCCTCTTCATCGATCGCCTCAATCCCCATGAACATGTAACGCATTCCAAGTTCTTTCCAGAAGCGGAACACCTCCTTGTTCCGGAGAAGGACATCCCCTCTCGTTTCGAGATAGTATTCTTTCCGGATCCCTTTTTTCAGAATCGCTTCTCCGATCTCAAAGCCTGTTTTATCCTGGATAAAGGCCACGTCGTCCACGATGAAGATGCCAGGCTCGGCGATGGAAGACAGATCTTCGACCGCCCGGTCGGCGCTGACTGTCCGATAGCTTCGTCCATAAAAAGTCCAGGCGCTGCAGAATGAACAGTCCCATGGACAGCCCCTCGCAAATTCGATGGAAGCGCAGGGATCAAGCGCGCCGATGAAGTACTTTTTCCGGTGTCTCAAAAGATCTCTCGCCGGCCTCAGGTCATCGAGGCTTTCGACAAAGAGGGGAGGAGGGCCATCGCCATCTTCGGTAATGACTCCGGGAACCTTGATGACCGCGCTCCGGTCATTTTCCGCCGCGAGGAGAAGGGGAACAACCGCCGCTTCGCCCTCTCCCTTCAAGACGCAGTCGATCGCCCCCTCCGCGTGTCTGAGGAGGTCCTTGGCGACGAAGGAAGCGCTGTGGCCTCCAACAAAGACAAAAGATTCGGGACGCCTGGACTTGGCCATTTTGGAAAGGTCGACAACTTCTGGAACATTGGCCAGATAATTCAGGGAAAAAGCCACCGCATCCGGTTTCCACTGGTCGATGACCCTGTAGAGGTCCTGGTGCGTCTCGACCTGTAAATCGATCAGATAGACCTCATGGCCCGCCTTCCTGGCGGCTTGGGCAAGAAGCTCGAGCCCCAACGGCTCAAGCCGCAGATAGATTTTGGTATACATCAGGGAGCTTGGATGGACTGCGAGAAGTTTCATGAAGCCTCCTGGGGGGGTGTTAAATGGTTAAAAGAATTTTCCCGGTGAGTGATTTCATGTTTGGATGGCTTTATTAAACCACGGGACGAACCGTTTCGTCTCCTTTTTCGTCTTCAGACCGGAAATGATGGTTGTTTTCGGGCTCCGAATCAGGGGCAATCGTTTTTTTTTCCGGCCAGAGATGGTATGATTTTCGGGGTTCATTTATTTTCCTGTTGCCCCGTTCTTCATTTTATCGATCACCCAACACAACCGAACTTCCGGAGGTACGACAATGATCCACGATGTCCCTTCTTCCTCCCCCAGAAGCAAAAGAAAAAACGCCTCGTTTTTATGGGCCTTCACGGCGTTTTCTGTTTTGTCTTTTTCGGGAGGCTGCTCTTATTTCGATCCCCCGCCATTTAGTGGCAATGAAGTCAAGTGGGCGGACCGCTCGATTCTTTTCAGGGAGGTGGAACGTCATCCCCATGCGCTCGAAGGGCAGCATGTCATTCTTGGTGGTGTGATCATCAGCGTCAAGCGGGAAGGACTTCTGGGGCAGGTCGATGTCCGGGAGTACCCTCTTGGAAAGGAACTGCACCCGGATCATGACAAGCCGTCGATGGGCACCTTCGAGATCCTGACCGACGAGCCTCTTCCTGAAGACCGCTACAAGGCGGGAAGGGATGTGGAGGTCATGGGAACGGTCACCAGTCCGGTCAAGAGAAAGCTGCTTGATGGAACCGAAAAGGTTATCCCCGTCATCCGGGCACATCATATTCATGCCGCGGCTCCGCCACCACCTCCCATGCCCTATGATGAAATGATGGGTCCAATGGATGGAGGTTTCGGAGGATTTGGCGGAGGCATGTATCCTGGCATGATGCCGGGGATGGGTTTCCCGGGTTTCTTCTAGTTCTTTCGTTTCCTTCGGGAAGAGTCGCCCAAATGGCTCGGACGACTCTTCCCCCAATCGATTCAAATCCAAACCGCAACACTCGAAAAAGCGTCCGATCGTTTTCTTATCCTTTTAAACCAGGAGAATGACATGAGTGAAAAAGCATTGGGTACCCCTATCCCAGAGGAGATGATCGATTCTCTGAAACAGCTTGTCTCGGATCATCTGACTTACTCTGCAGGGAAAGACAAAATCAATGCAAAAGCCCATGACTGGTTTGTGAGTCTCTCCCATGTGGCTCGGGACAAGGTCGTAGGAGAGCTCATGAGCACCATGAGGAGCTACTATGATCAGGACGTGAAGCGCGTCTATTATTTTTCCCTCGAGTTTCTCATGGGCCGGGCCCTTTCGAACAGTCTCGACAATCTCGGCCTTCTCGATATGGCCAAACAGGCGCTAAAGGCTCTTTCGATTTCTCCGGACGATGTTTTTGAGGCGGAACCCGACGCGGGACTTGGAAATGGAGGGCTTGGACGGCTTGCCGCCTGTTTTCTGGATTCCATGGCAACTCTCGGAATTCCCGGATTCGGGTACGGAATCCGCTATGAATATGGAATGTTTTTTCAGCGCATCCAGAACGGACAGCAAGTGGAGAGTCCGGACAACTGGCTACGCTACGGAAATCCCTGGGAGTTTCCGCGGCCGGAGGTCATTTATCCGGTCAAGTTTTATGGCCGGGTCGTGGAGTATGCCGATGAAAAGGGTGTTCTCCGCTATCACTGGATGGACACGAACGATGTCATGGCCATGGCCTACGATACTCCCGTTCCCGGATACATGACCGATGCCGTGAACAACATGCGGCTCTGGTCGGCCAAGGCTTCCCACGATTTTGAGCTCTCCTACTTCAATGAGGGGAACTATATCAAGGCTGTCGAAGATAAAAATCAGTCGGAGAATATCTCAAAAGTTCTCTATCCGGACGACTCCACTCTCATGGGCCGTGAGCTGCGCCTGAAACAGCAATACTTTTTTGTCGCGGCATCCCTCCAGGACATTCTCTACCGATTCGGAAAATACCATGACAATTTCGATCATCTTCCGGAAAAGGTGGCCATACAGCTGAACGATACCCATCCCTCCATCGCCATCGTCGAACTGATGCGCATCCTTGTCGACCTGAAACACCTCGACTGGGACAGGGCCTTTTCCATTACGACAAGAACATTTGCCTACACCAACCATACCCTGATGCCGGAAGCCCTTGAAACATGGCCGGTGGAGCTTCTGGAAACGGTTCTTCCAAGGCACATGCAAATCATCTATGAGATCAACCATCGTTTTCTGAAAGAAGTCCGGGCAAGCTACCCCGGCGACAACGAGCTTCTCAGGAGAATTTCGATCATCGATGATGGACCTCCCAAAAAGGTTCGGATGGCCCATCTGGCTTTTGTGGGGAGCCACCGGGTCAACGGTGTGGCAAAAATCCACACGGATCTCATGAAAGAGACCATCTTTTCGGATCTCGAGCGGTTTTCCCCGGGGAAAATCATCAATATCACCAACGGAATCACGCCAAGAAGATGGCTCAAACAGGCCAACCCCGGTCTTTCTTCCCTGATATCCGGGAAGATCGGTCCCGGGTGGACAAAGGATCTGGCTCTTTTAAAAAAATTGATCCCCCTGGCGGAAGACGGGGATTTCAGGACTTCATTCCGGGAGGTCAAGCAACACAACAAGGAGTGTCTTGCCTCTTTCATCAAAAATACACTTCATCTGGAGGTTCCGGCCGATTCCCTGTTCGACGTCCAGATCAAGCGAATGCACGAGTACAAGCGGCAACTCCTGAACGTTCTTCATGTCGTGACCCGATATCAGGAGATCATTTCTTCCCCCGGTGGGGACCATCAGCCCAGAACGGTCATTTTCTCGGGGAAGGCGGCTCCCGGCTACCAGATGGCCAAATTGATCATCCGTCTGATCAATGACGTTGGAGAGATCGTGAACCACGACCACAGGGTCGGTTCCCGGCTGAAGGTGGTCTTTATCCCCAATTACAGCGTCTCCAATGCCGAAATGATCATTCCTGCCGCAGATCTTTCGGAGCAGATCTCAACGGCCGGAACCGAAGCCTCCGGAACCGGAAACATGAAGCTTTCCCTAAACGGCGCCCTGACGATCGGAACCCTTGACGGAGCCAATATTGAAATCGCCTCCGAAGTCGGGGAGGAGAACATCTTTATCTTCGGGATGAAGGCGGCGGAGATTCTCCATCTGAAAAAAACCGGCTATCGTCCATGGGAGTATTATGAAACACAAAAGGATCTGAAGCAGGCCATCGACCTGATCGGATCCGGTTACTTTTCTCCAGACCAGCCGACCCTTTACAAGCCGATCGTGGACTCTTTGCTGTCGGCCGATCCCTTTTTTCTCCTAGCGGATTACGCATCCTACAGAAATGCTCAGCGCGCTGTTGATCTGGCTTACCGGGATCAGGACCGATGGGCCCGGTCTTCGATTCTGAATGTCGCCAATATGGGAAAATTTTCAAGTGACAGGACGATTCTCCAGTATGCGAATGAAATCTGGGGAGCCCGTCGAATTGAGCGATAACTTCTGATAATGGTATGGTTTCAGGGAGGCCAAAATGCATGAACGAACAGCGATTGTAACGGGATCGACCTCCGGGATCGGACGGGAGGTCGCCATGGGCCTTCTCGAGGAAGGCTATACGGTCCTTGTAACGGGACGGAGAGCGGCGCTTCTGGAAGACGTACTGGAAAAAGCCAGGAAAAACGATCTGAAGGCCATTTCTCATCTGGCGGATCTCTCGACGGAAGAAGGGATCCTGAGCCTGATCCGGAAGGGACAGTCGGCACTCCCCCATATCGATATCCTCGTTAACAATGCCGGCGGGCTCGTCTTCGCGCCGATTGAGAACATCACGGACAAGGACTACGAAACATTGATGTCAGTGAATCTTCGCGCTCCGTTTCTTCTCTCCCGGGCATTTCTTCCGGAGATGAAAAAAAGGGGCAGCGGACTGATTGTCAACATCTCCTCCGTTGCCGGAACAGAGGCGTGGGAAGGATCCTCCCTGTACTCCATGACCAAGTTTGCACTTCGGGGATTGACCGGGTCCCTACTGGCCGAAGGGGCTCCCCACGGGGTAAAAGCCTTTGCCATTTGTCCGGGGTATGTCGCAACTCCCATGGTTTCGGGGGCGCCCGTTCCGCTGAAGGAGATGATCCAGCCGAACGATATTCTGAAGACGATCCGTTACGTGCGGGATCTTTCCCCTTATGCCGTTTCTCCCGAGATTCTTCTGAACCGTCTGGGCGCGTTTTCATGAGGGAAGAGTTTTCGTTGACCATTGCCACGGACCGGGATGTTCCTGCTATCCTTAATCTCCAGGCAAAGGCCTTTTTGGCTCATGGAAAGATCTTTGATGTTTCTCTCTGGACAAATGAAACGCCCGGGGAACTCCTGGCCGATCTTGATCAAATGACCGTCATGCTTGCCCGATCAGCGGATGGGGAGGTTCTCGGGTCGGTCAGGGCAAGGGAGCTCGAGGGGGTCTGGATCATCCGGAAGCTTTCGGTTTCCCCCGATCATCAGAAGAGGGGAATCGGCAGGGCCCTGGTCGGAGCCATCGAAGCCTCTGCCCCGAAAACTTGCCACAAGATCTCGGTCTGCACGATGCTCAGGCTCGGGGACAATGTCCGATTTTTTCTGGACTGCGGCTACAGGCCGGACTACCTGATGGTCGGCCACTACAATCGACTCGATCTCATCTGTTTTCGAAAAAATCCCGAAAGGACCCAGAGTCGATGATGAGTCTTGTAACTCTTCCCGACAAAAATCAGAATGTTCTGCAAACCAATGATAGGTTGTTCATAGTCATGATAAGAAAATGAAACGATTGACTTTAACGTGATGAAGAATTAGATTTTATCATGGACATCCTTCTTGCAGAAACCATCCTCGACAAGACATCGGAAAGTATCATGGTCACCGATGCGAATGCCTGCATTGTTCGGGTCAACCCCTCCTTTTGCGAAACGACAGGATATCTGCCTGAAGAGGTCATCGGAAAAACACCGAGGATCCTTTCAAGCGGCAAGCATGACACCCTGTTCTACGAGGCGATGTGGGATTCGGTCCAGCAGAACGGATTCTGGAACGGGGAGATCTGCAACCGGAAAAAAAACGGGGAACTCTACCTTCAAACCCACATCCAGCAGTTCTCTCGTGAAGTTTTTGGAGATTTGTAAGTGATTTTCCTTTAACGATATTTTCTTACGAGAAATTTTACTTGATTTTTCAAATCTGAGTGCGATTTAATGCCTCTCGACAGAGTGTAATCGGGAGGCATGGGTGGAAGAAAATAGACTCTTATCGCAGGTTCGCCGGATCGACCATCTGGGGATCGTCTCGGGTGTGGCTCGGAAGAT
>JAKCCY010000107.1 GCA_021838765.1 Nitrospirota bacterium | reverse complement strand
AAGGGGAATTTTTCAGTGTCAAAGGTCTGCCAGACTTATGATGGTTCACTTTCGCTCAGTTTCCGGATTCCATCCGGTAATGTACCATAGCTTTTTGATGTGTTACTTGAAAGATCGAGATACGGGCAACAATTCTAAATTTGAGGAAACAGGTACAGGAAGAGCGACCAGAATGAGCCTGAGGACCGTCTTGCCCCAACCGGAAGATGGCAGAACGAGGGTTCTCGTCCTGATTCATGAGGTGGAGAGAGAGAAAGAGGCCTCTTGCTCATCCTGATTCAGGGCACGAGAGAGAAATATTCCGGATCTTTCCGGAAAAAAGACAGGGAAGTCGCGTTGTTTTCCGTTGGAATGGAAAAAAGAGCGGAAGAGTCGGGAGCCTCGTCGGAGGTCAGCCGCTATCCACCCGGAGTTTGGCGAACATGACGGCGATGACATGGTCCCAATTCTCGAAGAGGAACCAGTTCAAGAGCATGGAAAACTCCTGGAAGAACATCACCCGGGAGCCATAGCGGAAGCGGAGGGTGCGATAGCGATCATCGAGAAACTCAAAGGCCGTGTGCATCAGGAAGGCGAGGATGTTCATCGAGGCCAGAAGATTGGAGAGATGGCGCTTTCCGTGGCCGAAGTTGTGTTCGAGACGATAGCCCCCGATCTTGAGGGTCTGGATGTGTTCGTTCTCGATTTTCCATCTGGCCCGTCCGGCCTTGGCGAGAGCGACGAGGGTGTCTTCAGTGACCGGATGATCGGTGATCCAGGAATGGTGATAGAGGGTCTTGCCCGTCTCCTCGTCGGTGACGGTGAGCTCAAACCAGTTCGACAGGAGAGCGTCGTCGGTGTCCCGGAGCGGGAGATCGGGCATAAAGCGAAAAGACCAGCATTCCCGGACGACCTTGGGAATCCGTTTGCCCTTGGCCTTTCCCTGGCTTTTGGCGATGATGACGCTGTGGGTTCCGATCTGTCCGGAGCGGGCGAAGTCGTCGACCCACTCGTAGGTCGTTGGATGGGAGACCGGCTTGCAGGTAAAGAGAAAATGGAATCCGGATGCCTGCGCCTTCTCGCAGAAGGGCTGGTGGGCATAGAGATCGTCCCCCAGGAGGGTGCCGTTCCAGTGGGCATAATGGGCGCCCCAGGTGTCGATCCAGCGAGAAGCCGCCCGGATCTCGCAGTCCTGCTTTTCCCGCCCGTCCTCCCGGACAACAAACTCTGGAGGGAGCGGCACGACCCGGGGCTCTCCGGGAGCCACCAGCGCCGGGGTCACCGCAATGTGACGGTGCAGGACGCTCCCGTCCGAACGGTTGGAAACATGGCAGGAGGGACAGAGGATCCCGCTGTCCGAGGAAAAGGTGTCGGTCCCGTCCAGGGCAATGAGGACCGTTCCGTTCAAAACCCGATAGTCCGACAGGCATCCCTCGGACCACAGAGCGTCTCCGACTCCCTGGATCAGCGGAGCCACCTCCTTCGCCCTGACCGGATCGAGGATGTTCCGGATCTGGACGTCCGTCGGGACATCATGCACGCCGAAGAGGGACTGGACATTGTTCCGTCCGGTCGTCCGCGACAGATTTCTCTGAAAGGCCAGAAAAGAAGGCGATTGTGTGAAGAAGACGGAAAAGGCCGAGCAGGCGGCATCAAACAGGGAGTACTTCGTGTTGTTCCCGGGTTTCCGGGCATCAGGAAGAGCCCGGAAAGCGGTGGAAATCCGATCGACAAGAGCTTGAGCCTTGCTGGGAATGACATTCGGGGTGGGGTGAGGAATCGAAAAGGTTTCCATGCCCCAAGAATGCCGAAAAACATGCGATATGTCCAGTGATTTCTGTGCGTAAACGTAAGTGATTATTATTAAATCATATTTCAAATTTTGAATTGCTGCTCAAAAAATAAAGATCTACCCCATTTTTGAGGATTTTTCACGAGTGGAATCGGCCTCCTGGATAAAAGAATGTCCGACAAACACGCACATGAGCCCATGTCGCAGAACTCCTTTTTTCATACAGTCAGACACGATGGCTTCCCCTTTTTCTCTTTTTGTCCATTTTTCGATAGAGCGTTCTGGGACTCACTCCGAGCTTGAGGGCCAGATCCGAAAGCGGCTCCTCGCTCCTGGACAGGACCCAGTCAAGGTATCGTCCTTCCGCTTCCCGGAGGGAAAGAAGCTGTTTGGATTCCTCCCAAGACGATATTTCCGGAAGACTCTCCTGAAGGTCAGGGAGATGGTCCGGAGTGATCGTCTCTCCGTCTGAGAGAATGAGGGCCCGTTCCAGAATGTTTCGGAGCTCCCGGATATTCCCCGGATACGAGTGGCCCAAAAGAAGGGACCTTGCATCCTCATCGATCAGAACAGGGTGATCCGAAAACCGTTTCATGACACTCTCGATCAAAAGAGGGATATCTCCTTTCCTGTCCCGAAGCGCCGGAAGCCTGATCGGGAAAATGTTCAGCCTATAGAAGAGATCCTTCCGAAAACCCCCCTCCTCGACCATCCGTCTCAGATTCCTGTGGGTTGCAGAGATCAGCCGAATATCCGCCTTGATGGGATCAACCCCGCCAACCCTTCGAAAAATATTGGTCTCAAGCAGTCTCAAAAGTTTGACCTGCATCGACAGGGGCAACTCCCCGACTTCATCGAGAAACAAGGTCCCGCCCCTTGCCGCTTCAACAAGACCGATCTTTTTCCCCTGGGCACCGGTAAAAGCTCCCTTTTCATGGCCAAACAGCTCACTTTCGATCAGTGTCTCCGTCAATCCGGAGCAATCGACCGTAACAAAGGGCTTCTCCCGCCTTGGAGAAAACTGGTGAATGGCATGAGCGACCAGCTCCTTGCCGGTTCCGGTCTCCCCTTCCAGAAAAACCAATGTATTTTTTGAGGCCACTTTATGGATAAGGGAGAGCATTTGCAGGAACATCGGAGAATGACCGACAAGCCCTTCATGGGAAGCGCTCCGGGAATCCAGCGGAGATGGGTGGATCTTCTCGAGGTAGAAAACCTCCTGGCTCACAGGATCCACTCCCGGCCACAGTTCAACCTCCACAACATGGGGACCGGTTGGGCTCTGATGCACATGGGTCACACGATGGGCACCATGATCGGCAAGAACCGCGGAAAGAGGACAGTTCTCGCCCATCTGATCGCATGGAACAGAATATCCGTGAGAAAGCTCGTGACATTTTTTGCCCGCAATATCACTCACTTTTCCGGAAGGATAAAGCGTCATGTATGACCTGTTCGCCGCCAGAACCTGATAGGACGAATCGAGAGCAATCATCGGCTCTGAAAACGCATTCAGAATGGATGAAATTGTGATCGCCAGTGGTTTGTCCTGTTTTTCAGTCGACATCATCCCCCCTTGTCAATTTTGACATGCCAATCTGAACACTATATGCCATTTTTGACACAAAGACAAAATGCAATGAAAAAAAAACCATATCTGAAAGCCATATCTGATCTGGCACCACTATTGCTCCTTCATATTCAACAAAGTCTAAAACCATGGCCGAGGAGATCAAGAATGCCAACCGAGAGCTTAGTGGATCTGTCCCGTTTGCAGTTTGCCATCACGGCCCTTTATCACTTTCTTTTTGTTCCGCTGACATTGGGCATGACCTACATTCTGGTCATCATGGAGACCGTTTATGTCATGACAGGTAAGCCTGTCTACAAGGAAATGACAAAATTCTGGGGAAAACTCTTTGGAATCAATTTTGCACTGGGCATTACGACAGGTCTGACCATGGAGTTCGAGTTCGGAACGAACTGGTCCTATTATTCCCATTATGTGGGAGATATTTTCGGAGCCCCCCTCGCAATTGAAGGTCTGATGGCCTTTTTTCTCGAATCCACCTTTGTGGGACTGTTCTTTTTTGGGTGGAACCGCCTGTCCAGGGGCGGACATCTTTTTGCCACCATCATGACTGCAACCGGCACCAACCTGTCGGCGCTGTGGATTCTGGTGGCCAATGGATGGATGCAGAACCCTGTGGGAGCCCAGTTCAATCCGGATACCATGAGAATGGAGGTCAACAGTTTCTGGGAGCTCTTCCTGAACCCCACAGCCCAGGCCAAGTTTGTCCACACCGTAAGCGCAGGCTATGTGACCGCATCCTGTTTTGTTCTGGGAATCAGCGGCTGGTACCTCCTCAAAAAGAGACACTTCGAAGTGGCCAAACGATCCTTTCGCATCGCAGCGGCGTTCGGTCTTGCCGCCACAGTGTCCGTGATCATTCTGGGAGATGAGTCCGGCTACCTCGATGGCATTGGACAAAAAACAAAGCTTGCCGCGATGGAGGCCATGTGGGAGACCGAACCGGCACCCGCTTCCTTCAATCTTGTTGCCATTCCCGATCAGAAAAACATGAAGAATGATTTCCAGATCAGGATTCCCTGGGCGCTTGGGCTGATCGCCACCCGCACCTATGACACGCCCATTCCCGGGATCAAGGAAATCGTGGTTTCCAACGAGGCAAAGATCAAAAAGGGCATTCTCGCGGTCACCGCACTTGAAAAACTCCGGAAGGACCCCAAGAACGCGACTCTCAGAGCAGAGTTCATGGCTGAAAAGGAAAATCTTGGTTTTGGACTTTTACTGAAAAAATACAGACAAGACGTGGCTCTTGCGACACCTGAACAGATCCATCAGGCTGCATTGGACACCATCCCCAGAGTGACACCGTTATTTTGGGCATTCCGGGCTATGGTGGGACTTGGATTTTTCTTTCTGGCCCTTTTTGCTGCCTCTTTCTACTATTCGAGCAAAAGCCGGTGCGACAAAAAAACATGGCTTTTGAAACTCGCCATTTTCTCCATACCCCTTCCCTATGCCGCAAGCGAGCTTGGGTGGTTCGTCGCGGAATATGGACGACAACCCTGGTCCATTTACGGCGTTCTCCCCACATTTCTCTCCACTTCATCCCTGACAACCAAAAGTCTCGTCTTCTCACTCGCGGGATTTACACTTTTTTACACGGTTCTTCTGGTTGTCGAGCTGGGCCTGATGAGAAAATACGCCAAAATTGGCCCCGTATCAGAACTCTATTCTGAAACCGACACACAAAAGGGCGTTTCCGGAATGCTTGAAAAAGGAGACATCCATGTTTGACTACGGAATGCTCAAAGAGCTTTGGTGGGGACTGGTCGTTCTCCTGCTCTCGGGATTTTTTATCATGGACGGATTCGACATGGGGATCGGATTTCTTCTGCCGTGGATCGGAAAAAGCGATATCGAACGGAGGGTCCTACTGAACAGTGTCGGTCCCCACTGGGAAGGGAACCAGGTCTGGTTTATCACCGCTGGTGGAGCTCTTTTCGCAGCGTGGCCCATTGTCTATGCAACCGCCTTCTCGGGATTTTATGTGGCAATGCTTCTGGTGCTGTGGGCCCTTTTTTTCAGGCCGGTGGGATTCGATTATCGGAGCAAGATTGAAAACCCCAAATGGAGATTATTCTGGGACACAGGTCTTTTTATAGGAGGAACCGTTCCGGCCCTCGTTTTTGGCGTCGCACTGGGAAACCTCTTTCTAGGTGTTCCCTTTCGACTCGACAACCTCATGAGATCTTTCTACGAAGGAAGCTTCTGGGAGCTGCTGAACCCGTTCGGACTTGCTGCTGGAATCCTCTCCCTTTGCATGATCTCGCTCCACGGTGGCGCCTACCTTATGATGAGGACCCAATCGGTCCTTCACCAACGGGCTTCAAAGGCTGTCCGATATCTCTCTGTTTGTACCGGAGTCCTTTATGCGGCTATCGGCCTCTGGGTTGTCCGCATCCCGGGATACAGGATCCTCTCCGGCCCCGGCCCCCAGGACATGCCGAATCCCCTTGCCAAGACCGTGGTCCGGGAACAGGGTGCCTGGCTCAACAACTTCCATGCGCATCCGAACCTCTGGGGGATTGTCATCACCGTTCTGGCAGGAAGCTGTCTTGCCTTTCTGGGAGGGTGGTTCAAAAATGGCAGACTCGCCTTCACCGGATCAACCCTGACAGGAGTGGGTGTGATCCTGACCGCTGCCGTTTCTCTTTTCCCTTTTATTTTGCCCTCGAGCCTTGATCCGGGATCCTCTCTCACCGCATGGGACGCCACCTCGAGCCGACTGACACTCCTGGTGATGTTCTGGGCAACCGTCATTCTCACGCCAATCATCATCATTTATACAAGCTGGGCCTACTGGGTGCTTCGGGGCCCGATCACCGTGGAATCCGTCCAACGGGAAGAACACACTCTTTATTAAAGGAAGGAGTCAGAAACATGTGGTATTTCGTATGGATTGTGGGGGTTACGATGGCTGTTACCCTTTCGGTGATGCATGCGCTGTGGTTTGAGATACAGGAAGACCAGGTCACGATCGATCGATTGAGGGTTGATGGGAAGTACTGACAAGACTTCTTCTTGCCAGAATCCGGGTCATGGATCCGGAAAAGTGTTATGGATCAAATCAGGTTCACAATAGCCAAAATGGAGGAATTCACATGACAATATCGAGCCAGGTCAAGGAAATTGTAGTATTGGGCGCCGGAACGGGCGGAATGCCGGCAGCATATGAACTGGCATCCACGTTGGGAAAGAAGGTTCATGTGACCGTCATCAATGCTTATGACTTTTTCCAGTTTGTCCCATCAAACCCATGGGTGGCGGTTGGGTGGCGAACACGCGCCGATACCACTTTTCTGATTCGACCCTATCTTGAGAAGAAAGGGATCACATTCATTGCAAAGGCAGCAGTCGCATTAAAACCAAAAGAAAACTCCATAGAGCTTATCGATGGAGAGATCATCCGATACGACTACCTCGTCATCACAACAGGACCAAGACTGGCCTTTGACCTGATCGAGGGTGCCGGCCCAGAGGGATTTACCCAATCGGTTTGTTCGGTCGATCACGCCGAAAAGGCCTACGAAAAACTGGGAGAGTTTTTAAAAAACCCCGGCCCCGTCGTTGTCGGAAGCTTTCAGGGAGCCAGCTGCTTTGGGCCGGCCTATGAATATGCGTTTATTCTTGATCGTCACCTTCGAAAGCTCAGGATGAGAAACAAGGTTCCCATGACATTTGTGACAAGCGAACCCTATATTGGACATCTGGGGCTTGGAGGGGTCGGGGACTCCAAGGGTTTGCTGGAATCCGAATTCAGGAATCAGGACATCAAGTGGATTACCAATGCCAAGGTCACCAAGGTTGAAGACCAGATGATGCATGTCGAGGAGGTGGGACAAGACGGGAATACGATCCGGACCCACGACATTCCATTCAAGTATTCCATGATGATTCCGCCTTTCCGGGGCAACAAGGCCGTTGCAGCCGTGACCGACATGGTCAATCCGGGTGGTTTCGTCATCATCGATGACTACCAGAGAAGCAAGGCCTACAAGAATATCTATTCAGCCGGAGTATGTGTCGCCATTCCACCGGTTGAGACAACCCCCGTTCCGACAGGAACACCCAAAACAGGCTACATGATCGAATCGATGGTGACCGCTATCGTCCATAACATCAAGGCGGAGATTGAAGGACGGGAACCCGACACAAAGGGCACATGGAATGCGATCTGTCTTGCCGATATGGGAGACACCGGAGCAGCATTCGTAGCGCTTCCCCAGATCCCCCCCAGAAATGTCGCCTGGATGAAAAAGGGCAAATGGGTTCATCTGGCAAAAATCGCCTTTGAAAAATACTTCATCAGAAAGATGAAAACAGGGAGTTCTGAACCGATCTACGAAAAATACATGCTGAAAGCTTTGGGAATCGAACGGTTACAGCAGTAGAGGATCGCCCCCCGGGACAGAAAAGCATTCCGGGGGGCATCATGATGAGAACGGTCGGCAACAGGGTGACAAGGGCCTGTGCATTCCTATTTGTTCAAAAACGGGGGAGCTCCTCCGTTAGTTTGCCCTTCGGGGTTCTGCCTCCCCTTTTTTACAAAACTCTGCTGAAAAACGAATGCCAGCAAGGGAGATCAAGAGGTTTCTGATGTTGCAGGTGGGTTGGAACGCTCCCAAAAACCTTGCTCCCGAAGAACATCATGGACAAGATCCACCGCCAGACTATACACTGGCATTCCTCCGACAATTGCCCCTGTTTCACAAACCCCGTAAAGCTCGGCGGGTGTCGCTCCCGCCTTCAGGGCCCCCCGCACATGGAGCATGGCCGCCGCCCGATTGCCTTGCGCCAAAAACATTGCCAAATGCACCAGTTGTTGTGTTTTGCGGTCAAGGGGATTGTCATGGATCATCTCTTCCCGAAATCGTTCGATAGCCCCGATAGAGTCCGGCTTTCCTGAAAGCCCCGCCAGGCTGAACCTTTTTTCAATATTTTCAGGAACAAAACCCAGAAGATCCCTATACCGGTTTCTGATATCGTCGTCACTCATCCCAGCACCTTTCCTTTTTCAGGCCATTCCATATACTCCGGGGCTTGCATCCCTTGCTGGCGCATTACCAAATCGATCTGACCCAGATGATAGGCATGATGTCCAAGAATAGACCAGAGAAATCCCATAACCGTATATTTCCGGTCCACAAAAACAATCTCTTTGCCGAGAGTTTCCGATGACAGATTCTGAAGGCGCTGCAGATTTTCCGAAAAACTTTTTCTGTAGCTCAAAACCAGAGTTTTCCCGTCGGAGACGTTCTCCAGGTCGGAGGCCCTTCCCGGCAGGGGAAGTGTTGCACCCGGAGGCAAGGCATCAATCGCACCGATCCAGAAACGTTCGGTGTGCAGCATATGTCTCACCAGAGCGGAAATCGTGATTTTCTGTATCCTGGTTCCGAGGTAAAGGGCATCAGAGTCAACAGGAATGGCGGTCCATTGGGCCATTGACAGATCATGAACTCTCCCGCTCCTAAGCGCTTTGCGCTGTAGGAGGGGTTTCCGATCTCGCGAGCGGAAGTTCCTCTTTCGCCGAGGATGCGCGAAGGCGTTTGGTCCTTCGCGTCTTATCGTCCTCTCCGGA
>JAKCCY010000106.1 GCA_021838765.1 Nitrospirota bacterium | reverse complement strand
GAGGGCCAATACACTCACTCGATAGGAATGGAAGCGACGCTCGTAAGTCCATCGGTCGAGCTGGTCCATCATTTCTTCGAGAAAAACCAGAGTTGTACGGTGCAATATTTCAAAAAGAGAAGAACCAGGAGGAAGAGGCTCCTCCTTGTTGCTCAAATCCATTTTGTCTCCAACCATTTGTTCATTCTGAGCTTCAGACTTTTTCATCTACCATTCAGAATACAGGACCTTGTCTTCCGAAAGAAAGTGCAAATAAAATACATTTTTAATATTCTTTAAAAGATGCCACTTTTTTAAAAATCATACTGAAGAATAAATGGAAGTTCATCATTCATGAAAAACATGAAAAGATGGCCTGTATCCATGAATCCAAGGGCAATATATAATGCCGGGATGAACTCTTTAAGAACGACAAACCTGTTTCCCTAAAATGGGAATAGCTCAGAAAAGGATCATCGACGAATGGCCAGACAAAATGATTCGACCAGGGAAATCGCCCAGGAAATCAGTACACGATGCGAACACAATCCACAGGGAACATTCAGGATCGGAACATTTGGATTTATTGAACTCGAAGATACATGGGGGGACGAAACAACCATCCTCAATACAGCAAGGGTCTCAACCTCCAACAAGCGTCTGCACTCACCTTCGGAAATGTCCGAAAAGGACCTCTCCCTTCTCTATCACCTCTTTTCCGAACAACATGGGACCCCTTTTGAAACAGTCCTCTTCCGTTACCGATTTATTGCTCCGATCTTTGTTCTGAGACAATGGGTCAAACATCGGATCTCAACATGGAACGAGTTTTCCATGAGATACAGAAAACCCATTTCAGCGTTTTATATCCCCTCGGGAAATGCCCTTCTGGTCGACGGATTTCCCGTCCTTTCCGAAAAACAGGTCCATCGCTATACAGCTCTTCTTGAAGAACTTCAGGATTTCTATGAGGAAGAATACGAGCAGGCGTGTCAAAACATTGAGGAAGCCAGGAAAAAAGGAGTGATACCGGAGAACGAGGGCGGAAGGGATCCCTACAGGGCACGTGCAAGGGAGTTATTGAGAGGTGCGGTTCCTGTCGCCGCTTACAGCGATGTCTACTGGACGGTCAACCTTCGCTCCCTCTTGAATTTCTTTTCTCTCAGGACAAAAGAAACCGCCCAATACGAAATCAGGGAGTATGCCCTCGCTGCATACACCCTTTTTGGAAGAAAATTCCCGATCATCAGGGAGATGATCGAGAAAGCAGAAGAGCGAAAACAGTAAAGGGAGAACCGGTGATCAGACGATGTGCCGGATCACCTTTCCCTCGACCAGGTAGACGATGATCTCTGCAACATTGGTCACATGGTCCGCAAATCGTTCCAGCGAACGGCTCATGAAAAGGATCCGCACAGCGGGACTCACCCTTTCCGGATCATGCGCAAGTTCTGTCACGATCGACCGGATCAGCTCACGATGGATCACATTGACCTCTTCGTCCCTGCGGCAAACATCGAGTGCCTTTTTCGTGTCCCTGGCGATAAAGGCGGACAACGCATCAAGAAGCATCTCCCGGGCGATCTCTCCCATTCGGGGAATGGCCGGCGGAATGGGGTAGGGAATCTCTTCCTTAAGCTCGATGACGCGTTCGCAGACATTGACCGCCAAGTCACTCATGCGTTCAAGGTCGGTGATGATTTTCATCGCCGTAATAATAAATCGAAGATCCCGGGCTTCCGGCTGGTAGAGGGCGATCATCCGGATGCAGTCTTCATCGATGCCGACCTCCATGGCATTGACCTGATGATCTTTCGAAATAATCTCTCCCGCCTTGTCGGCATCCCTCCCGAGAAGCGCGCTGATCGCACCTTCAAGCTGTTCTTCAACCATCCGGCCCATGGCCGAAACTTTTTCCTTGAGTTCATCAAGCTCTGCATCAAAGTGCCTGTGCACGAATATCCCTTTCATCGGTGAATCGGATCAGGATCAGCCGAATCGCCCGGTAATATAGTCTTCCGTCCTCGACTCCGACGGTGTCGTAAAAATCTTGGAGGTCACCCCCATCTCAACCATCTCCCCGTTCAGGAAAAAAACGGTCTGGTCAGAAACGCGGGCGGCCTGTTGCATATTATGCGTCACAATCACGATGGTGTAACGGATTTTCAACTCCTGGATCAATTCCTCAATTCGGGCGGTCGAAATGGGGTCGAGCGCCGAGGCGGGTTCATCGAGGAGAATCACTTCAGGCTCAACAGCAAGAGCGCGGGCAATGCAAAGCCTTTGTTGCTGACCTCCGGAAAGGGCAAAAGCCGAATCATCAAGCCTGTCCTTGACTTCATCCCAAAGGGCCGCGGCCTGAAGAGATTTTTCAACAACATCTTTCAGAACGCTTTTTGCCCGGATGCCCTGGATTCTCAGACCATAGGCGACATTTTCAAAGATCGATTTGGTAAATGGGTTCGGTTTCTGAAAAACCATGCCCACACGGCGCCGTAAGATCACCGGATGCATCTCCGGCGAATAGATATCCTGCCCGTCAAGAAGCACCTGCCCCTCGACAGAAAAATCCTTCACAAAATCGTTCATCCGGTTCAGGCTTCTGAGAAAGGTCGTCTTTCCGCAACCGGACGGACCAATCAGAGCCAGAACCTGCCGATCCGGGATTTCCATAGAGACACTTTTGAGCGCCTGAGTCTCACCGTAATAGGCGGAAAAGTTCCTGATGCTCAGCCTCTCCATATACTTTGTCCTATCTGATTCATTTTTCTTTTGTTCATTGACAACGCATTTGATCCCAACTCTTTGTTGAGCACTATCTTTGCCTGGCTGAAAACTTGCGCCCGCCCCAGGTCAGGAATCGTATCCCAAGATCGAGCACCAGCACGATCGCGAGCAATACGAGAGAAGCGGCCATCGCCTTCGTATGCATCTCCGGAGAGGGTTCGTGGATATAGATGAAAATCTGCATGGCCAAATCGCCGACCGCTCCCTGGCTTCCCACGAGGGAGGAGGGAATTCCCGTATTGTAGTAGTTTGTGAACACCAGGGGCGCCGTTTGTCCGAGAACATTCAGAACACCCAGAAGGATTCCCGTCCCGATTCCTGCAACTGCCCCGGGAAGGGCGACTCCGCGAAGCGTCTGCCATCGGGTGGCTCCCAAAGCATAGGCCCCTTCGATATAGGAGCGTGGGACATCTCTCAGGGACTGCTCTGTGACTCTCGTGACAATCGGAATCATGATAAATCCTAGGGTCAGTCCACCGGCCAAGGCCGAAAAACCCCAGTGGAGACCAAATCCGGTGGAGGTTGAAAACACATAATACCCCACCACGCCCCACACCACCGATGGAACACCCAGAAGGAGGTCGGAAAACAGCCTGACAATTGATGGAAGCCGGTCGTTCCCCCCTTCCCACAGGAACATGCCTGCCCATATGCCGATCGGAACCGACAGGGCGCTTGCAAGAAGGGCCAGAACAAGACTTCCCACGATCCCGTTTAAGATTCCGCCTTCCGATCCTACGGGAAATCCGGAAGGAAGAGTCGTTAAGAAATCAAGGCTTAACGCGCTTTTCCCTTTTTCCCAGGAGACCCAGATAATGGCCAGAAGCGGTGTGACGGAAAGAATGAACGCCAGAGCGGTTATCGTTCCAAAAACACCGTTTCTGACCCGCCTGAAAAGGGAAAGCCCCCTGACCTGATTCACTTTACCCTCCTCCAACCGAGCCGGCAAGCCTGCCGCCCATGAGTCTCATCAGGAGTTTTCTCCCAAGAGTGTTCATGACCAGGGTGATCAGAAGAAGGATCAGACCAAGCTCCACTTCAGCAGCAGAATAAAGCGGATCAATAACCGCATAGGTAAAGGTGTTCGCAAGAAGCGCGCTGATGGTGTACCCCACATCCTGGATCGTTTGGGGGATCGATCCCTGATTTCCGATCAATAACAAGACCGCCATTGTCTCGCCAACGGCGCGGCCGAACCCCAGGGTAACCGATCCTATAATCCCGGGGATCACCGCCTTGAGCTTCACGAACAGCAACGTTTCGACCTGGGTGGCGCCAAGCGCGTAGGATGCTTCGACCATCTCCCGAGGAACCATCAGCAGGGAATCCCTTGTTACCGTCGCCACGAGGGGAATGATCATGAAAGCCACAACAAGCCCCGCCGCCAGGATTCCGTACCCCATCGGATCCCCGTTGAAAAAATCCCAGTGGGCGCCAAGGGTTCGCGCAATAAAAGGTTCGACGTGATCTCTCAAAAGTGGCACGACAAAGGCAATTCCGAATGCCCCGAACACGATGGAGGGAATACCTGCCAGCATTTCCATAAGCGTTGAGACAATGCCGCCAAGCCATTTGGGAACATAGTCGGAAAGAAACAGCGCGGATAGGATCGCCACAGGGATCGCCACGACAAGCGCTATTCCGGTCACCCAAAGGGTACCGACAAGGTAGGGAAAGGCACCGAAGATCTGCCGGCTCGGATTCCATGCCGATGACCAGAGAAAGGCCAATCCGAACTTCGTGATCGATGGCCATGCCGTGACAAAACAAACGCCAAGAACGATCAGGAAAAGAATGAGGATGAAAAGGGCTCCCCCTTTAAGTGTCCATCCGAACATCCGGTCTTCCCGTGACAGGTGGGCCCCCCGCATCAGACGACGCGAAGGTTGTCCAATGCGATCTTCCCCGATGGCCGGGGTGGGGAGCATCTCTTCGCCGGCATTCATCTCGATATTTTCCATTTTCTGATCCTTGGTCTTTTCCATCAGATACTCCGAAGGAGCTTGTTCACTGTCACCCAAACAAAGATCGGGCAGCCCGGCATCGGCCGAACCACCCGCTTGAAAAATCCGTCCGGGCGGGGATTGATGCCCCGTAATCCGGACGGGATTACGAAAGTCTCCCCCGATCCTTATCCAGGAGAAACTTCGTTTTTGCTGTTTCCTGGAAGAAGTCGATCCAGAATCTTGTTCAGACGGGGCTTCAACGGCTCAAAAGGAAGTGGAGCAAACCCGCTTGATACGGTGTATTTTTTTGCCTGTCCCGGCCCAAGGGCCCACAAGATCAGTTTCCGGACCTGCCTCATCGAGCTGCCGTCAAGGTTGGTCGACACCATCCAGAACTCGAAATTCGCATCCGGATAGGCATTGGGATCCTTCAGATTCCAAACGATCGAGCGATTGAAGTCATTCGGGAATTCAGGATCTTTCAGAGCGGAATACCCTGCTTTCTTGATGGTTTCGATGGTTCCCTCAACATAGTTTCCGAACTTGTTCTTGAGAGCTGCCGAAGACAGGTGATATTCCTTGATCCAGCCAAGACCGACATATCCGATCGCGCCGGGAGTCGACATGACGGCGGCCACCACGGCATCGGAGCCATTGTATCCTGAGCCGACCGGCCAGGCAGGAGCCAGATCCCGCCCGACCTGGTTGTACCATGCCTTTGAAGTCTGGTTCAGGTAGTCCGTAAACACAAAAGTTGTTCCTGAGGCATCTGCCCGGTGGGTCACCTTGATCTTGGCGTGGGGGAATGTCACATCCGGGTTCATCGCCTTGATTCTTGCGTTATCCCAGTAACGGATCTTTCCGAGATAAATCCTGGCAACCGTTGGACCATCAAGCTTCAGGACAGTCTTTTTGTCGACCCCTGGAATATTGTAGATCACCTGGGCATCGTCAAAGGCGATCGGAATCGAAACCAGATTGGAATAGCGCTTTCTGAAGGTTTTTGTGAGGTAGGCATCCGATGCACCGATGGAGATGTTCCCGTTGGCGGCATTGGCAATTCCGAAGCCGGAACCGGTCGAGGCAACAGAAATATGGACCCCCTTGTGAGATTTCTGATACGCTTCCGCCCAAACCTGCTCCAGGGGAAAGAGCATCGAGGAACCCGAAATGGTCAGGTCCGATCCCGCATAGGCCGATGAAAGGCCAGGACCGAACATGGCCGTGGCAACAAAGATCCCAGCGGCGATCGTTGATACCGAAGACTTAATCGAGGCCAAGGAAAACAGCCGCTCCGGCATTTGTTTGGACATTGTGAACCTCCTCATGAAAATGTTTTTTCAGTTTTCCCACAGTGCTGATACATCCGCATGACAGATCGATGACAAAATGATGACATTTTCATCGTCCCACCGGACTTCTTGTCCGGAAACCTCCCGGATCTCTTTCTTAAACAATAAAACGATTCAGAAAAACAATTCGATACTTTTCACCACAAAAACTCCCAATGATCACCCCTTCATCGGGTCTCCCCCGATACGGCACGAATGGAAGACTCGTTTCCGACATCCTTCAGACGGTACCCGGTTCCACGGAGTGTTTCGATATACTTTGGTTCCCCCGGAGTCTCTCCCAGCTTCTTTCGAAGGGACCAGATATGGACATTGAGGTTGTGCTCCTCAACCTCCCAGTCCTCTCCCCAGAGGGCGATCATGAGCGCGTGCCGCTCGATCACGAATCCACCCTGCGAGATCAGATGGGCCAGAATCCGAAACTCTATCGGGGTCAGACGGATTTCACGACCGTTTACCCGAACCTCGTGTCTCCCGGTATCGACAAGGAGAGCACCCATCTCGAAACGTCCCCTCGGAGACGTTGACTCCTGCCGGGTCTGTTCTACCCGACGGTCCAGTGCATGAACCCTGGCAACAAGCTCCCTTGTCGAAAAGGGTTTGGCCAGAAAATCATCTGCACCTTCCTCAAGCGCCAGAACACGTTTGTCTGTATCGGATACCGCCGACAACACCAGAATCGGCACATCACGGATTTCCTTCTGTTTTCTGATGAAGCGGACAAGGTCGATCCCATCCCTGACCGGAAGCATCAGATCCAGAATCGCAAATTTCAGCCGACCTCGGGCAATCACCCGGCGCAGGAGCCATATTCCCTCGTCGCCGTCCCTTGCTGTCAGCACCTGGTACCCTTCCCGCTCCAGAAGATTCTTCAGGAGGATCAAAAGATCCTCCTCATCATCGACTACGACAACAATGGGACGACTTTCCTGCTCGTTCATCACAACCTCCTTTACAAGGACCTTCTCTCGACGTTGATACACTACATCTATCAGATGTCACCAAGAGAACAACGCTGTAAAGAATCTGTCACAAATCGGAAAACCGGAGATTGGGACCCAGCGGCCCCTATCAAAACGCATGATAAACACATTTTCTGAAAAGCTGCCGGAAGGAAAGGAAAACATTCCCTTCCGGCGCCAGGTGATACAAAGACTTAGAAGAAGTAGAACCAGGACATCATGACGCGGTTGTCGATGGCGTTCATGCCTGTGGTGTAGAGGGTGTCAAACTGGCCGTATTCAAGACCTGCCCGAACGGCTGGAGTGAAATCGTGCCAGAGGTCGACAAAGGCGAAGGTATTGGCCGTCCATGCCGCAGAGTACTTGAACAGACCGTTGGTGGAGCCGGCACCGCCGGTATTGTAGGCCCCCACCGTGTTGGCGATGCTCTGAAGGTTTGTCGCATCGGTCTGGGCAAGACCGACGGCGATCGACGTATGGGCATCGTCGGGAAAGTAATACTGCAGATCCACGTTGAAGGAGCGGGTATCAAGCGGAACAAAGGCATTTCCGTTGATGAAGAAGGTTCCACCCGGATAGACTGCCGCTGAACCCTGATTGGCACCGCCACCCGTTCCGTAGTTCAGGTTCGGGAACTGCCATGCATCCCCCTGACCATAGGAGTACTCCGCCGTCAGGGTCAGGTTGTTTCCGGGCTTTCCGTCCTTGACAGGGATGATTGGAAGCCAGAGGTCGATGGCATAGGCCGAGGTGAAGCTGTTGAAGCCCTGGCCGGCGGGATTGGTGGTTGTTGTTGTTTTAACAGGACCACCACCAGCTGGAGCAGTCGTACTGGAGCTAGTGGGATTCCCTAAATACCCGTCATAGTTGGTCTGGATATCCGAAAATCCGATGGCGAGGGGGAACTGTCCCTTTCCTGTATCGCCGATCATCCCTTCTCCCATCCAACCGGTATCGGCCCACTTGATACCTTCCACAAAGGTTGGCACGCCGGACGTCTCCGCGGGTGGCATCTGAACCGATCCAGCCACTTCGATATGGCTGTCGTCCGTCAGATGGATGATCTTGTACCAGCGGGCCTGGGGGAATCGACCGTAGAGCGTTCCCGGACCTGGCGCGATCTGGACCGAATTGTAGATATTGTAAGGTTGCCATCCGAACAGGGACCAGTATTGTCCCAGAAGGAAGTTCCCGAAGTCCGGAGTCGTGATGTCCATGAAGAAGTGACGGATACGAAAGATCGGGTTGGTCAGGTAGCCCGGACCGGAGCCTGCGGAACCCGCCGCCTGGGAGATGCTCCCGCCATATTGGGATTCACCGGGGTTCGCCAGAAAGTCCATTTCCAGAAGGGCCCGGATCTTGTACCCGTTATAGACCGGAGAGGACAGGGCGAAACCGATACGAGAGTTGTTCACGTCAAATCCCATGGCGTTGTGGTCCACCGTTGCACCAAGGGAGGAGAGCTGCCCCGTAGAGGTTCTTCCGCCCTGGACGGTACTGGCGTTTGCCGCACCGGCGTTGAACGGCCAGTTATTGAAGGAATTCGAAGAATCATACACGGTATCGAACTGCACAAACCCGTACATCATGGTCTGCCATTTTCCCACCATCGAGGTATACCCTGGTGGAGGAGCATCCGGAATCAGGTTCTGAAAGGAATTATGGATTTCGGAGTTCAATCTGTCCGGATCGACCGGGGGAGCCTGAGTAACAGGCTGCGGCTTCGAATAAGGGGAATCCGGTGTCAGGTTGTCCGCCACCTGGGTGGGGTTATCGAGACTGGCCGCCCAGACAGGCTTTTGTGTTGCAAGGGCCAGAACCCCAGCTGCCAGGACAGAAAGTCCGATGGCGACATGGCGAGTCTTGCGCATGAAAGAACCTCCTCTGAAAACAGAACGAATGGATGAAAGATCGACACAAGCCAATAACAG
>JAKCCY010000105.1 GCA_021838765.1 Nitrospirota bacterium | reverse complement strand
ATTACCTTTTTTTTCATCAATGTTCCCCAAAAGAATGTTTGTGTGAAAAATAACCAGCCCTATCTATAGACCCGGGCGAGAAACGGTACAATTGGCCGATCGGCCAATTGGCCCAACAAGTCTGTCCAATGGGAAGGACGTCCGATTTGGGGTTCAGGCCCAATCCCAACGTTTTAGATTTGATGAGATAACATGATTGAGGTTAGCAAACAAATGCTGTTGCCTGAAGCATTTACCGTCTTAAGGAAACAAGACTGGAAGAGTGATTGGGAACCCGAGACTTCTGGTAGATTTTTTTAGGCCAAAGCTTTATGAAGAATGCCTGGATCAATCGGATCTTACTGGTTTTCAGAGCTGAGACGGTCCGGATCCTGTCTTCAACCACACTCGTTTCTTGAAAGACATATTTGACCTTTCTACCCTCGACCGTCAGACAATCTCCAACCTTGACGGCTGGTGGAATGAATTCACGCCGATCATCGAATATGGCAAAGGCACCAGGATTTGTTTGCCGTCTAAAGATCCGGCTCATCAATACCTCCGCCATTTGTCCTCCAGTTTTCTGGCAAATAGGCTGTCCAGAAAGACCAATGGGAGCGAGGTCCAGTAGAAACGTTGTTTGATCCCGTGAGGCCATCTTTTGGATATTGACCACCACCCCGCCAAAAACTTTCCCCATTTTTACTGACAGACCATATTTTTCATCATCCATGGCAGCTGCAAAACATTGTCCGGAGAGAGTGCCTGTCATGGAAAACAGGATTCCGCATACCAGTTTTAGTGCGGATGCCATAATTTTTTTTCGCAAAACAGCAATCGATGATTCCATTTCAAAGTTCTCCGATTAAGGGAATACATGATAAAAACAAAATAGATCCAGTTGTGTGCCGATTCCCGATAGGAAACAGGGTTCATTTATTTGGGTAGTCGCAGTACCGGCTGGATCTGAGGCTCTCCGGGATGTTCTATCCGGTCTGCCACTGGAGCTGGCGGGGTTCATCGTTCTTTTTCCGGACGGCACATCGTTCTCGGCCTGACTCCGGTCCGGAAGGGGTACTCTGAACATATATACCGTATCCTCACCGGACAGGACTTAAGGAAAACAGGCTTTCTTGCTGGCCAGAGGGAACATCGGGTGCCAGATCCCCTTTGGAACGATTTCCCGACCGGGCACCCATCAGAGAGATGATCCGACCACGAGGAAGAATCACCGAACTGCCTTGCCCCATGGGATGAACCTCCCTGTTGATTCCACCCATATTCACCACATCAATGCTGCCATTCAAGTCCGCAATTGCCAGAAGCCCATTATGAAACGCCACGGTTACAGGAACGATCCCCACATGGGTAGGAATATCGGGATGAATTCCAGGAACCGGTGATTTTGAACCGTTTCCCACAAGGACAATGACCTGCCCAGGGGAAAGGTTGCTCAAACCATGAGGGGCTCCGCCTTCGGGGATGGAAATGGAAGAGGAGCCTGCATTCAAGACTTCAACTTTTCCCGCATCGGAAGCGTCATCCATTTCGGCAAGAAACAAGATACCGGAGGCACTTTCCACCAGACTTTTGGGATGGATACCCACAAGTCTCGCCTCCATGGGCTTCGTATCTGCCATCTGGTTTCCGGAGCCGGTGACCGAAACAATTTCTCCCGGCTCAAGTTGATGGGAACTTGTCTGGGAATCGGACTTGAGAATTTGCTGATGATCCCCTGACACATTGACCTCCAGCACGCCATCGCCCGAGTCTCCGAGAAGAATGTGATGGTGGTGGACCGCTATTGATGTTGGAGCAATTTCGGACTCCACTGCAGAAAGCGGGACAAGATCGACGTCCGTGTTTTTTGTTCCCCCGCCGGCGACAAGAACGATCATTCCTGTCGGGACATGGACCCACCGGGTTTCCCCGTTTTCCTTGACTGGAATATCCACAACATGGCGGGCTTCATTTAAGAAATAGACCCGCCCCGTCTGCCCCACGATATAAATCCTGTTTCCATCGTTGGCAATCGCAACAGGAGAAATCCGACAGGAAAAGGCATCGATCGGCTTGGTCCCTGCCCTTTTGTTCCCACCGCCGGCAATGACCGAAATCTGTCCAGACGAAAGGGTCAGGGGTGCAAACTCGCCTAAAAGACGGTTATTGAGACCTGTCCTCTGGATCATGCGGGTCACATGGCCCCTGATCGCACCTGTGTTGCCGATGGGTGGGATCACATAAACATGCCGGCGATCCATTGAAACATTCAGTGCGTCAATCGTACCGTTTCCATCGGCGATAAAGGCAATATCCTTGTCTACCGCCATTCCCAGGGGAAGGATCCCGTAATGAAAGGCTTTTCCCGGCCGTATTTCGGGAAGCGGAGCCGAATGTCCATTTCCGGCGACCACGACAGCCTGTCCCGGAAGGACCTCCTGTTTCACAAGATCCTTTCCGCCGGAAACGGGAACAGTCATGCTTTCTCCGGATATATTCAAGAAAATCACCTCGTGGCGTGTATCGGAAAGAAGAAGGTTGTTTCCCCAGAAAGCCATCGCAACGGATTCAATATCCAGCTGGGAGGCATATTGGGGGGAAGAGGAGGGATAGAAAAGATGTTCCCGGGAAGCCCCCCAGGAAAGCTGTGAAAATAACAAAAAAGAGAGAGGAAACAGAAAAAGAGCCAAAACAGCCTGCCAATTTCTTTTCCTGACGAGGCGGTTCAGCAAATAAGTCTTCATAAGACCCTTCTCACCAACAATCCGTTCACGCGCCAGGCGCCAATCGAAGATAATATCAAGAAAAAACTGTACGGAAAAAGTGGCAATGATCCTGTCGCAATAATACAGCCGAAAAAATGACTTTATTTTCCACCGATTAATCGCCTGAATACTGATTCAGCGTGAATCAGTATAGAACTGAAGAAAGTGCACCTGATATGAAGTTTGCTCCTGTTCAGAACAGGATAAAGCTAGAAAAAATAGGCAAATAGATTGGTTTGTCCTTCTTGTATCGAGAACCTTCATTAATTCCCTCTTGGATGAACTCCATTTCATCTGTCGTGAAGTTCACCTGCTCGTTCCTTCGGGGATTGATGGATAAACGGGGATTGATGGATAAAAGTCCAGAAAGGGGTATGCATCTGTTGCATACCCCTTGATTTCAACAGAATAAAAAAGAGTTACCCGTTTCCCTGACTCTTTCCTGCGTTGACAACATCCCTGAGACGTTGCCCAGGTGTAAACTTTGGAAAGACCTTGGCGGGAATACTGATGACTTCACCGCTTCGGGGGTTTCTTCCTGTCCTAGAGCTCCTCTTGATTGTTTCAAAGGTGCCAAACCCTACCAAAGTAACTTTATCGCCTTTTTTCAGGGCATTTTCGATGGCCAGAAAAACATTGTTAGAGAGCTTCTCCACTTCCTTCTTTGAAAAATCTGTTCCAGACAATCCAACGACCGCTTTGACCAGTTCTGATTTGTTCACCAAGAGATCCTTTCTTTGTTAGTCTTCATGAGCAGGGCTCACCCTGCAACATGAAAATGGGAGATTCAGCAACACCAGATTGTTCCGGAAACCATGAAACAAATAATAAATACTTAACAATAACTTGTAATCTCTTTTCCGACCAGGTTTGTGGGCATCCAAATGAGATATTCACACTCAGGTGGTGTGCTCTTTCTCAATATGGAAGAGTCTCTGTAAGGCTGGTTCATTCTCGGTCAGAAGTGCAATAACTCTGAGCCAACCTGTTCTGTCCCATACCATTCGAACTCTTATTCCTAGATCGTTTCCAAAAATCTCAATATCATCCTCATTGGAGCAAGCATCATCAGCAATACTCCGCTCATGATCACAACCGCGTCCACCAGATCTCATTGATCCGGATGGAATCCATCAAGAAGCATGGCCCAAAGGATCGAAAGAACCACAAAAAACCCACCGTAAGCTGCATAGGCCCGACCGAAAGGGAGCGGCTGAAAGGTGACAACTACACCGTAAAGTCCCAGAACGAAAAATCCAGCCAATCCCTCAAAGAATGGACTTACTTCTTTCATCACATCGCCAGACAAGATAGCCGCCACCGATTTCGCAAAGACCTCCAAGAAGCATTAATCCAAGGATCCGAACAGCTAAGAATCAATCCTCCATCATGACCCGCCATCAAGCTTAAGCTGTAGTGACGGGTCCAAAGCTCAAGTGTTCAATTCAGACTCGATAAGCCGATTGATTGTGGCGCTGAAACGGATCTTTCCGGCGGTATTGAATCCGTATTTAACGTAAGACAAAACACGTTCTTTAAAACCTAGAACGAGTAGATCAGTTCCACATCCACCGTGTCCTGGGAGTAAAGTGACGGACCGTGATTGCCTGCGTTGTAAAGTGAACTGTTGAAAAGAGGATTGTTGGCGTTGTCGTGGCGGTACTCCACCCGGCTGATCACATTGGGCATGAAGTTCCACTGGTAGTCCACCGACTCGTCGTTGATCGCGGTTCCCGGCATGCCGGTCATGAAGCCGTTGGGATCGTAATAGACTTCGTACCGGGCAACAACATCCATCGTGTCGTTGATATCATAGCGAACGAAATTCTCGCTTGAATACCATGTCGCATTGCCGATAGGGGTTCCGGAAGAATTGACATCCCCTTCCGCCTGCCATCCGTAAGACTCATTTGTAACCAGCCAGAGGTGATCGATCGGTCCTACCTCGACCACGAAAGCGCCGTAGTTTCTCCAGGTCGGGGTGTTGGCATTTGCGTAACCACTTATATTCCCAACTCCACCAGTTGCTCCGGCCAATGGATCAAAATAAACGTTTCTCACCTGGGGTCCCAGATATCCCGAGAAGTTGATGTTGAGCCAGGAGACGGGGTTGGCCACCAGACCAAGTTCGATATCCTGGAAATAGCTGCCCTGGTTGACCTGCATGTTGCTGTTCCAGCCGTTGTTCACGCCGAGGTACAAATTGGTGGTGGCATTGGGGGCGTAGTGCATCCGGACACCGGTGTGAGTATAGGGTCCGAGAAAGAAGGTGTACCCATCGGAGATCATCCAGTTCCCGGTGGGCTGGATGACTTCGAAGTTGGCCAGTGTCTGGAACTGTCCGGCATAGGCCTCAAGCTCCTTGTTGGTGTCGGGAACGAAGAAGTTGATATACGCTTCTTCCAGCCAGAAGTCGGAATAAGGCATTCCAACGTTTGTTGAAAGAGCTGTGCTACTAAACTTGGTATTAGTGTTGTTATGTCCTCCTCCCAATGCCCCATAATACCCGGGAGAGAAATTCTGGGCGGATGCATAGGCGCCGGGACCAAAATCGGTACGCAGAACAAAACCGATTCCGTCGTCATCGGGGCGCCAGAACTTCAGCTGGGCCATGTTGACGTTAAAGGAGTTTGCACCGTAGTCGTAAGCCCGAAAGTCCGTCGTCGACGCACTCGTCGGGTTGTATTGCCCGTATACATCGATGAATCCCTTGAAATGCACATTCATCGACGGAAGGATCAGATCCGGTGCTGCTGCTGGTGTTGCGGCCGGAGCTGGTGTTGCCGGAGCAGCAGGAGTAACAGGAGCTGTGGAAGAAGATGCCGGTGTTGTCGTTTGCGAAGAAGAACTGTCTGCATAGGAAAGGTGCGGGGAAGATAGACCGGCGAGAAGGACCATCGCCGAAGTGGCCGCAAGGGAAACAACTCTGGCTGTCTGACTTTTTGTTTTTGTAAAGGATCGTTTCATTATTCTATCCATCTTTCTGTTTGTGTTAGGGGGGAGCGTTTTCGGGTTTCCCTCCCGTTAGTCCCGGTTTCTCCAGGCGAAACCGCCTGCGAACCATTGACTCAGGATGGTAATCAAACGTCAGTCGAGGGACAATTGGCCATTTGACTAGTCTGATGAGAACCCAGGGTGATTTCAAAGTACCCTGGGGAGTCGGGGAGACATTGGAAAAGCGACTCAAGAAAATTGGGAGGGTCTGGAAATGGTGGGAGATAGTACGAATGACCCGAAGGAATTGGCGGTCCGCTGGTTTGGCTATGGGAGAGATGGGGTGACCCGTACTGGTTCCTTGGAATGGAGCCCGGAGGAACAGATGACCACGCTTCCTACGAAGCGTGGCAACACCTTGGAGGAAAAGATCTGATCGATTGCCAGGAACATCATCTCAAGTCAAACTTTAATAATGTCACGTTTCATCGCGTGTCTTTTTTTCGGATTGAGCATTAAAACAAGAGTTACACTCAATTGTTGTGTACGGAGAGGTCATGGGGAAGTAGCTCTCCACGCTTTGCCGTCAAGAGCCATTGAAGTTGAGGCGGGGTGGATCAGGTTAAATATCCGGGCTCTGCTCAAAAGCCAGTGAGAAAGCCCGGAACATCTTTTTAGACGACGTCTTCCTCTTCATCGCTTTCTTTTCTGACCCAATATTTTGAAAACTCCTCAAGATGGCAAAGGGTCGTCATGTCCTTCATCCGGTCGACAAAAAGAGTCCCCCTGAGGTGGTCTGTTTCGTGCTGCAAGATAACAGCCGGAAAGCCCTCCCAGTCGAGGAGCATTTTTTTTCCATAGCGGTCGAGTGCCTCAAGCTTTACCGCCCTGCTTCTGGTCACTTTTCCCCGGAGGTTGTCGACGGACAGACACCCTTCCCATCCATAGCGGGTCTCCTTCGACATATATTTGAAAACCGGGTTGACCAGAACCAGAAGGCCGATGGAGGGTGCATCGGGATAACGCTCGTTTTCAATGGACTCGACGACGACGACCTGTTTTGAGACATGAACCTGGGGAGCCGCAAGCCCAAGACCGTCACCATCCCTCATCGTATCGACAAGATCATCGACAAAGCTCTGGAAAGCGGGTGTTTCTATCTCCGACAGCGGAACTGCCTCCGCGATTTTTCGAAGGATTGGATTCCCCATGCGGGCAATTTTCAAGAGGGCCATTAAAATTCGACTCCTTTCTGGGCCATGATCCCTTTTTCATAGGGATGTTTGATGGCCTTCATCTCGGTGACCAGATCCGCCCGTTCAATCAGCTTTGGATGGGCATTTCGTCCGGTCATGACAAGGTGAAGGTCTGCGGGCTTTTCATCGATCAGGGCATCGACCTGCTCCATATCGATATAATGGTAACGCATGGCAATATTGATTTCATCGAGAATCACCATATGGTATTTCCCGGAAAGAATTTCATCCCTGACCCACGCAAAGGCCTTTTGCGCCACCTCCCGGTCGCGGACAGGGTCCTTGGTTTCCCATGTGAATCCCTCACCCATCTGTTTGATGGTGAGAACGCCTTCAAATCGCTTGATGGCATCAAGTTCTCCATAATGCCAGGATCCCTTGATGAACTGCGCGATCAAAACAGGCATCCCGTATCCTGCGGCCCGAAAGGCCATTCCGAGCGCCGCGGTGGTTTTTCCCTTGCCGTCTCCTGTATGAACAATGACCAATCCCTTTTTCGGGGCCTCGTCCGTCATAGGGTCTTCGACTTTGTCAGCCGGTCTCCGGTATGGATATTGTATTTTTTCTGGTAACCACGCGGCGTGACCATCTTTCCGGCGATGATTCTGGTCTGGGAGTTTCCCACCAGGATAGTGGTGAGCATGCCGATGGGATGGGTGAGCATATCCGAAAGGGTCGATATGACAATGTTTTCCCCTTCCCTCATGGCACTTTTGACAATTCCCACGGGTGTGTTGTGATCGCGGACTTCCATCATGATTTCCCGCGCCTCTTCGATTTGACGCACACGCTTTGAGGATTTCGGGTTATAAAGAGCAATGACGAAGTCCGCTTCAGCGGCAGCTTTCAGGCGCTTTGTGATCACTTCCCATGGGGTGAGAAGATCCGAGAGACTGATCGAGGCAAAGTCATGCATCAGTGGAGCTCCCAGGATCGAGGCGCAAGCCGAAAGGGCGGTCACCCCCGGTATGACTTCGACATCGATTTCGGATCCGGTGTAACCGCGGTCGGCCAGAACCTCGTAAGCCAGCCCGGCCATTCCATAGATTCCGACATCGCCGCTTGAGACAAGAGCCACTGTCTTTCCGGAGAAGGCGAGGTCGACCGCCTGGGAGGCCCGTTCGATTTCTTCCGTCATGCCGGTCTGGATGATGGTCTTGTTCTGGATCAATGGTCTGACGAGGTCGATATAGGTACGATAGCCGATGATGATCTCGGCGTGTTCGATCGCCCATCTGGCGCGATGGGTCAGATGTTCTTCCGATCCCGGTCCGAAGCCCACGAGCAGGAGTCTTCCCCGCTTTTCTCCGGGGGTATTGGGTGCGTTATTGGCCATGATATGATCTTTTCCTTCCTGGAATGCGTATGGAGTTTCCGTGGAGAATGATATGTCGCTGTTTCTTCATCATCAAGGAGAAATCGGCATGGTGCGGGCAGACTGTACTCCCAAACCATGATAAAGCCCGGGCGGTGTCTACATCAACTGTCCCTTCCGATATTGCCCTGAACCTGTAACCTCGCGGAGCGGACGGTGTGGCAGGAATTCTGGTTGTCGTTTCTTCCCCTTTTTGTGGCCATTGATCCTCCGGGGATTCTTCCCCTGTTTATTGGCCTTACCGGGGAGATGGATCCCGGACAGAGAAAGCAGATCGCAAGAACAGCGGTTCTGACCGCGTTCATGGCGAGCGTCCTTTTTGCTGTGGCCGGAAAAATTCTTCTGGATTTTCTGGGTCTCTCCATCTGGGACTTTTCGATTTCCGGAGGAATCCTTCTCCTGGTCCTTTCGATTTCGGATTTGCTCAAGAGCCAGGATCAGTCGTCGGGTTCCACCCTGTCCCCCGCCCGGACTCTGCCCAAGTCCTGGGGAGCGGTTCCCATGGGGATTCCCCTGATTGCCGGTCCGGCAGTGCTCACCTCGTCTTTGATCCTCGCCAAAAGCCATGGAATATTTCTGGTTGTCGGTGCGCTCTTTTTCAATATGGCGATCCTGTATCCGCTTCTGGCCATGTCCGACCTGATCAATAAAAAAATTGGCGTGACCTCGTCAGCGGTGGCGGGAAAGATCTTCTCGCTTCTCCTTGCGGCAATTGCCGTTCGACTCATTCACTTCGGAATCCTGGGCCTGATCAGGACGACACCGTTCTCCTGAACTTGTTCGAACCGCTTCATTTCTGCTCGAAATTATCCACCAGAAAAGTGGGTCAGGTTCCTGCTTCGCAGAGGGCCTTGTTGCGCCGATCTCCACAGGCTTGACTTCCGGAGGA
>JAKCCY010000104.1 GCA_021838765.1 Nitrospirota bacterium | reverse complement strand
GAGTGGTGACAGCAGGCGATGGATTGTAGATTGAAGGGTTGGAATGAATCCGTCATTAAAGATTGGAAACAATGGTGCCGAAGGCGGGACTCGAACCCGCACGGGGTTGCCCCCACTAGACCCTGAACCTAGCGTGTCTACCATTTCACCACTTCGGCTGGATCAAAAAAGCCTAACCCGCGAATCCTACGAAAAAAATGCATAAAAGTCAAAAAAGATTTTTTTAATACTGATAAATCAATAAGTCAGATGTGTTGGATCCATATTTTTTGTACACAAAATGCTTTCGATTATTCTGGAATAGTTTGTTTGCCTGGATTACAAACACATTCGGTAGACTTCGCTCCTCAATGGGCACTGAATCCTGATCCTAGGAAGGCTCCTGACTGGGAAGAGAATCAAAAATCGCATTGCAATCCAGATGTTCAATATGCGTAATGCTCATTTTGGTGTTTGATATTTTATGCTTGAAACGGCAAGGAGTATGGTGCGCCTGACTGGAATCGAACCAGTGACCTACAGCTTAGAAGGCTGTTGCTCTATCCGATTGAGCTACAGGCGCCAGAATGGAAATGAGAAATTAATGGCACATTACAAAGCTGAACGCATGACGGACAGGGTGAATAGCATCATGGATCATTGGAAGAGGTGCAAACAATAGCAAGTAAAGGGTTATTGGCACCCATACACCAAGTAAACCTGCTACAAGAACTTTTACCCAAAGACTGCTGTCTGCCTTTGCTCCGGTAACATTCCCCCAAACTGCCTGTTCATTCTTCAATGCAATCCCTTTCAACAAGAAGCCCATCAATTGATGGGCTTCCCAGTTTTTACCAACGATCCCCCAGCCGCGTTTCGTGCAACATGGAGAACTTGTTTTAATGGCTTTCACACCCTCTATCAAGAGGAGTATTGTCGCTGGTTTCAACCGCTTTTACGAGGTGGTTGGAGAGAAGATATGCCTCTACCTCTTCACCGCTGACATCCGCAAGTACTTTACCGTTGACTTCAACTGTGGGAGACATGCGTTGTCCGGACTTCCTGACCATCTCCGAATAGGCCATGGGATCGGCAAGGATGTTGATATCTTCAAATTCAATATTATATTTTCTAAAAACTGCCCTGACTCCACCACTCCAGCCACATGTTGGTTTCAGATAAGCTTTTACCGTCAATTTTTCTGTTTGGGTTTCCATATTGTGATCCTCCTTTGATTCAGTCCCACATTCTACATGAGTCTGACCATGTTCTCAAGACCGATTGGCAATATTGGAGTATCGATCGCAATGTGCCGTCCTGACGAAAATGTTTCCACAATCGGTCCACAAGTTTGTTCTATTCCCTGTGGGAAATTTTTACGGCCTGGCGTTTGCTTCAAGATAGGCTTCCAGTGGATAAGGGGATACGTTCAGGACTGTTACCAAATGATTTTCTTTGGCAACATTGTCCGACAGCGCCATGCGGATCATCTCCCGTGTCAGAAAAGGGGTTGGAAGCAGTTTTTCCTGAAAAAAGGCCGATATCGCAAGCATGGACGGTGGCTGGGACATAATCAACGCATTTACTTTTAAAGATGACTTGATGGTTTCCATCAACTCCCTATAAGTATAGATTCTTGGACCACCAATTTCGAGAATGGTTGGCTTGATGGTTCTATCTGTGTTCAGTTTCGAAAGGGAGGTGACCAAATCCCCCACCCAAATGGGGTGGACAAGATTTTTTCCGGATCCGATCAGGGGAAGAATATGTAAGCCTCTAGCCAATCCCGCAAACAAATTGATGAATTTGTCGCGTCTCCCAAACACAACGCTTGGTCGGACAATTGAAACATCCAGTCCAGAAGAAAGGATTTCATCTTCCATAACCGCTTTTGTTTTATGATATCGTGATTGCGCACTATGAGAGGCACCTATTGCGGATACAGCAATAATTGTTTTTACGCCTGCCATCTTGGCTGCTTTCAGCATGGATCGGGTTCCCTGAACATGGACTTTTTCATAAGTCTGTGTGCGGGTTTCGGCCAAGATTCCGGTCAGGTGAAAAATGGTGTCGACTCCGGCCATGGCGGAGACAAGATCCGAATATGAGGATACATCTCCTGTATAGGACTCAACGCCATCAGGAAGTTTTGAGGTTGGCCCTTTTCTGGAAAATAGACGTATTGTCCCGTTAAAACGATCCGTCTTGAGCTGTTCCATGAGTGCCTGTCCAATAAACCCGGTTCCGCCTGTCAGTAATGCTGTGTGCATATTAAGCCCTCCGAAAACGTTGCAAGCCCTTCGGTGACAATGCCATGAGTTCCTCAAGTACAGCAGGAAAAGCTTCCTGAAACAATTTCATATCTGATGGAGTTGAATTCCACGAGAGAGATACAACGACTGATCCTTGTCCTAAAAGTGAAGAAACACCCAATGCTCTCAGAACATGAGACACTTTAAGGGATTGGGAAGAGCAAGATGAACCAGTGCCCGTCTGAATGCCCTTGAGATCAAGTTTTGAGACTGCTGCCTGACCGTCGATTCCAGGAACAAGCATGTTCAGTATTCCGGGAAGACGAGGCTCATCAGAAGCAGGGATCACAACATCGGGAATTGTATCCTTGACCCATTGAAGGAGATCATTTGTCAGAGTCTCAATCCTTCTTCTTTCCTGATCAACATGTTCATTCCAGTGTTGAATGGCTTTTTTCCAACCTTCGGCGAGAAACACAGGGATCATTCCTCCACGGCGCCCACCTTCCTGGGACCCCCCAAAGATCAATGGCTTGATACGAATTCCTTTTCGAACATATAGGGCAGAAATACCGGGAGGGCCACCCATCGCATTCGATGAGATTGTCATCATATCGATAGGAAAATCCTTGACCTTGATCCGTTGGGTTCGTTGAGCAGTGACAAAATCAACGTGGAAAACTCCTCCCCCTGCCTTTACCTCTTTTCCAATTCTTTCAACCGGAGTGATAACACCAACCTCAGGATCAGCCCAGACAAATGAGGATAGTGTCCGTTCAAGTTTATTCAAACTGAGAGATGTGATCGATTCATATATTTTGGGCCGCAGTTCCTGAAACGGAATGTGATCTCTTTTAGCTCTTGATGACATGGCATTAATGGCAGATATGTGATTGGTTTGCCCACCCACAAGTCCTTCAAAGGAGAGTGAGGTTCCTAGGTCGGCACACATGATTGCCCAAGTGTTGGACTCTGATGCATTTGATGTAAAGAAAATTTCGGAAGTATCGGCTCCAATCATTTTCGCCACTTCTTCGCGGCACGATTCAAGGCATTGGGCATAATACCGGGCTGAAGCATACCGGGCGTCAGGATTTGCAAGAGATGAAAGGCTGTTTGAGATCGCTTCCTGGACGCCAGGACGAAGGGGAGTCAGACTATCTCCGTCGAGGTGGGTTACTGATGGAGTATTCTGGATTCTGTTATCAGTCAAGGTCACTCCTCAAGCTTGAAAGAAGTGGAAGAGGGAGTTGGACCATCGCTGAATAGGCTGGGTGGTCTGCTAATAGAAAAGCCTTTTCATCCTCTTTCATGTTTTTGAGTAAAGATGCCCCTGTATTTCCCAAAGGAAATCGAATGTAGTGGACGGAACTCATTTTTGAGTCTTCGGAACGATCTGACTCGAAAATGGCACTGATCTTTCCGGAAGGAAAAACCAGATGAATCGATGGCTGGCGATCGATTCCCCGAAGTCTGTCAAGCGTTTCCCGAACCTTGTCTTCGCTCGTAATCTCAATGAACAATACTGCACTAAGCTCATTTTTAGCGGGTAAAAGCTCATTGTATGTATCGATCTCTTCTTGTACTTTTTGGGGGTCACTGATGCCTTCTACCAGAAGCATTTCTTGAATCTGGAAAAGAACCGTATCATGGTTTTCAAAAACGATGCGCAATAAAGGCCCCAGATTGATGGATCGATCTTTTTTGATCGAAATAATTCTTTTTCTGGCTTCTGCACGTTGTTCACTATAAATATTGTTTGGCAGAATCTCTGTTGCGGATACTTTCTTCATGAATTGATCTTCCTTCTTTAAAGAATAACGATGATGGGTTCCTTTGATAGCTTCCAGCATCATCAACCAAATCGATGCTTTGATTTCCTGTCCGTTTTCCTTGACAGCGATGAACCCATTGCTTGTAATATCATCATCGAAGTGGATGTCCGGGATCAATCCAACTCCCCCTCTTGGCGAAAAAGAAATGAGGGGTTCTTGTCTGGATTGATTCTTGATCGGAAAAAACGCTTGACCAGGAGTTTATAATGTTGACGCCTTCCTCGCCATTTTATTTACCAGATGAGGTTATTCTTGATCTTCTGGACTCATCCAGGACTATTGCCGTTGTGGGGATCAGCGATAAGCTTGGAAGACCATCCCTTACAGTCGCAAGCTACCTTAAGGATCATGGCTATGATGTCTGGCCGGTCAATCCCCTATTGAAGGAAGTTGGCCATGTGGCTTGCTATCCGGATCTTTTTTCATTGCCAGGTGTTCCTGACATGGTTGTTGTTTTTCGAAAATCTGCTGATATTCCGGATGTCATCGATGAAGCTGCCAGAGCCAAGGTTACCAGAGTATGGGTTCAGGAAGGAATCAAGAGCCCGGAAGGATGGGCAAAAGCAAAATCCTCTGGTTTATCCATCGCGATGGATGTCTGTATCATGAAGGAATACATGCGATTGAAGAGTTCAGGGTCAAATGTCTGCAATCTCATTAATAAAGGGAACTGATTACCCTTTGTTGTGATGCGTCAATTCCGGATATCCTGTTCTGGTTGTTTTTATGGGTGGTTTGTTTTCACGAATGGAGAAAGCGAAGCCACCCATAAAGGGCGACGAGCGTCATGAAAAGGACCGGAATGGTTAGGATGAATCCCGCCCGGATATACTCTCCGGTGGAGATCTTCTCTCCTTTTTTTTCCAATACATGAAGCCATAAAAGTGTTGCCAGACTTCCGATGGGGGTCATTTTCGGTCCAAGGTCACATCCGATAATATTTGCATAGATCATGCTCTCTTTGACGAGAGGGGACAGGTGAAGTGCCTGATGGATCCCGATCGCTCCAATTAAAACTGTCGGCAGGTTATTCATGGCTGCAGATAGAAACGCAAACATGAATCCGCTCCCAATCGTTGCTGCAAAGCTTCCCATATTTGACATGGAGGTCAGAAGGTGGCCAACTTCCATCGTAAGTCCCTGATTCTTTAAGCCGTAGACAACAAGATACATCCCCAGGCTGAATAGAACAATTTGCCAGGGAGCTTCCCTTAAGACTTTCCAAACAGGAATAACTGCACCTTTTCCTTTCTTCCACCATCGACCTGCAATTGCGAGCCAGAGTATGGCTCCTGCACCAGTTACAAGCGAAACAGGTATTTTTGTGCCTGCAGTCATGAAATATGCAGCCAATAAAAGGATCAGTAGTGGAAAGGTTGCCAAAAAGACCAGTCTGTCGTGGATTTTGGTTATTGGAGGGGGGAGCCCCATCAGGTTATAACTTGCAGGGAGAGATCTTTTGAAATAGATCCATGAAATCAGAAGAGTTGATCCTAATGCGGCAAAGTTGACAGGGACCATGACTTTTGCATATTCACCAAAGCTCTTATGAAAGTAATCGGCAGACAAGATATTTACAAGGTTTGATATCACCAAAGGCAAGCTTGTTGAATCAGCCACAAATCCTGTTGCAAGAATGAAGGCCAAGGCATTTTTTGGGGAAAAACCCAGTGACAAAAGAACGGAAAGAACAATGGGCGTCAGGATCAGTGCTGTTCCGTCATTTGCAAAGATAGCGGAAACGCTCGCTCCCAGCAAAATGATCAGCAGGAATAATTTTGTTCCATTGCCTTTTCCCCATAGAGCAACATGGATGGCGCACCAGGCAAAAAAACCTGCTTCATCAAGGAGCAGAGAGATGACGATTAGACCGATAAAAGTCATCGTGGGATCCCAGATGATTGACCAAACAGCGGAAATGTCCTGGGTATGGACAACTCCAAAAAGAAGAGCGAATGCTGCTCCGGCAAGAGCACTCCATCCAATGCCGAGTCCACGGGGCTGCCATAAGACAAAAATCAGGGTCAATACAAAAATGAGGATTGCGGTGATCAAAATGGCTCCGTTTTTAATGGATCCCTGAGTTGGCTGGTCTTGCTGTCAGGGGATTGTCTGGATTCAAGTGTTTTGGTGGACACGAAGATTGCTTGATCGATTGCTTCAACCCTAAATTCTTTTTTGAATGGTCAAACATCGTAATGATTGACCACTCTGCCTATCGGAAGTGTGGCTTTTCTGTGAATCAGTCGCCATCAGCAATCAGGGGGGAATCATTATCCAGCTTTTAAAATGGAAGATAGTGTTTTTGTCAGGATTTCACATTCTTCTTCTGTTCCAATGGTTATCCGAAGATACTGATTGATTTTAGGATCAGTAAAGTGCCTGACCAAAATGCCCTTATCTCTAAGCATCTGGTGGAGTCTCTTCCCATCATGCTCTGGATGTCTGGCAAAAAGAAAGTTGGTTTTCGATGGTAGGACAAAAAAACCAAGATTCTCCAACTTTTTTGAAAGCTGTTCTCTTGTTTCGATGATTTTTTGTCTGGTTTTTTCAAAATGGTTTCGGTCCAGAATGGATGCAGTGGCACCTGCAATGGCCAGACGGTCCAGAGGGTAAGAGTTGAAGCTGTTCTTGACACGCTCAAGAGCTTCTATCAGTGGTAAGGATCCGATCGCAAATCCAACTCGCAGACCAGCAAGGGAGCGTGATTTGGAGAGCGTCTGGACTACAAGAAGGTTCTCATATTTTTTTGTCAGGGGGATCGCCGACTCTCCGCCGAAATCGATATAGGCTTCGTCAACGACAACAATTGAGTCCGGATTCTGTTTCAGCAGGTTTTCGATTTCCTCGATTGGACGAATGCATCCCGTTGGGGCATTCGGATTGGGAAAAATAATTCCTCCATTAGGTCTTATGTAGTCGCCCAGTCTGATTTGAAAGGAGCCATCAAGGGGAATTTTTTCAAACGTAATATCGTAGAGAGCGCAATAAACTGGGTAAAAACTGTAAGTGATTTCAGGAAAGAGAATAGGCAGATCATGTTTTAAAAGTCCATGAAATATGTGGGCAAGGATTTCATCTGATCCATTTCCACCCACAAAAATATTTTCTCTTGAAACCTCATAAACCTTTGAAATGGCATCTTTGAGAATATCGGCGTTAGGGTCAGGGTATAAACGGAGACGATCCATTTCCCCAATCATTGCTTCTTTGATCATTGGAGATGGAGGGTAGGGATTTTCATTCGTGTTGAGTTTGATTACATTTTGCTGTTTTGGTTGCTCTCCCGGAATATAGGGAGTGAGTCTATCGATTAAGGAACTCCAGTAGCGGCTCATCAGAACAATCCCCGTTTTTTTTGCTTGACTCTGTTTTTCTTGGTTCGATACTGATTTTTTGTGATGCCAGCGGGGTATTGTACCTTGAGAGCGGGATTATCTAAAGAGGCGATGTTTTTTTGATCGATTGACGGGAGGTATCGATAATGCTTAGAGGGGCGTCTTTATCCTGAAGAGGTCGATATTCCCTGAGGAGGCCAACTCTGTAGTTGGCTAATTTATCCCGTATCATTCTTTGGCGGGATCAGAAAGAAATTCGGGCAAAAAATTTCTCTGGAAAGAGAAGCGTATCGGATAAAATATGGCGCGCCTGGAGAGATTTGAACTCCCGGCACTCGGAACCGGAATCCGATAAGATGCCATTCCTGTTGCTTGTTGTTTTTCTATTTTCCTTTATTTTATAGGATTATATATTGATCCATTTTCTTATATTTTGCTCCATTCTGTTTTCTGATTGGAGCAAGATTGGAGCAAATATATCCTTGGACATTTTCATTTGTTTCTAAAATTCGTGCTTTATCAAAGCCGAGGCTTAAGCCTTTTCAAATATTAGACAAGTACCTGTCGACAATAATATGCGTAAGTTGCTCTCCTTGTAACGGAGGTGTCGGGCCATTGTCTGTATCGCAATAGATAATTGCAAGACTGACTCCCATAGATATTTTGGTCCGATGCTCGTTCGCAGGCTTCGCCCCGTGTGCGACCACAATCTTGTGAATGATCGCGTTTTGCGGATCGATTGTGAGTGGAAAAAGCATTTCTCGCTTCGCATCCAGGAAGATGGGGCGTCCTCCCAGGATGTATCGCTCGGCACCGTGTGCAGTCTTGACCTGACGATCAACTACATTGCGCTTCCATCGATCCCAGAACTTAGGGGTCTTTGTCCGGTATTTCTGGAAGCAGGTTCTCGTGGTCAAAAAAGATAAAAACGTAATCGCCAAACACCGCCAAGAGATTGCACAACTCATGGCCTCGTCCTCGAACGGAGTTGGATAGCTCCAAAGCTTAAGAAAGGTCCGATCATAGAATTCTGCGAGTATCTTTTCTGTTTCTTTCACGCCAGATGACTTATTATCATGGTGGCAGACACTCCAATTGTTGTGCTGCTCGTATGTCCATCGCTTCGTTGTAATCCTCAGAGCCAGACGTCACTCCTCCTCAAAACCAAATGTGTCAAATCTCAGGGTGCGGCAGTTTTCGGTGACGTCCCGAATGGTTTTTTCGGATGCGCCATCCTGTAACTGGGCTTGAATTTCAAGTGTCACCTGAACATCAGACCCAATGAGCTTGGTGAGATGTTGAATGATCTCATCGGCGATACGTCCGGCGTCCCGGCCGACCCGGAGAGAGTCGAGTTGCACCGAACCGTGGAAACGCCGATAGGTGGGCGCAGCAGATGGAGTTTGCGCCCATTTATCTTGAACGAAAGACGTACCCGATACAGTTGTATCGGCGGTTTGATCACGAACCTCTGCCTGCCCTGATTCGGCGACGGTCGACGTTCCGTTTCCAGCTTTCGCCTGGGCGGCCTCCAAGTCTTTGCGATGTTGCTCAGCGGCAACGCCCGGCTTCACGACCAGCGATCCACCCTCCTGTTGGACAGTCGCAGGGCCTCCGCCAGTCAATCCCAGATAGCGTCCTTCAGCATCTTTAGACTGGGCGTAAGCAAAGGTTTCCGATTGCCACGTCGGCAGCATGATTCCTTCACGGATCGCAGCAATCAGCACATCCGAATCCCGCAGGCGCGGGAGATACAGATAGGTCGCAAAATCCTCGACAAGCTGCTTTACCAGCACATCGTCGCCCCGCCACAGGGGCACCCGGTCGAGTTCCAGTCGAAGACGCACACCACCCATTTGAACGAGCAACATCTCCTCGCTCTTAAGTTTTTTGGAAGCGCGCAACGCCAGCGAATCCGATCCCTGCAACCGGGTCTCCGTCCATTCGAGCGTCCCCGTCGGGTCCGGTTGATTCGGAATGAGCAACCACTGGTAGGTTTCGGGAATGCGAACGTTTACCGTGTCGTCCGCGTTCTTGCGCTTCGTTTCCGCCTGTTTGGACTGGAACGGATCGAGATTGAGCTGTTCCCTCTCCTCCCAGATGGATTTCCACGACAGGAATTGGCGGATGGCTGTTTGCAGATCTTTCAGTCGTGCCGCATCACCTGCCAGGAACACCAGGCTGTTTTTGTACGACCGGGGGCTGCCACCACGATTGTCCAGAATGGCCTTAGCTTC
>JAKCCY010000103.1 GCA_021838765.1 Nitrospirota bacterium | reverse complement strand
CTATACCGGACCCATCGACGAATATTTCGATTTCTGCTTCGGAAAGCTTCCCTACAGAAGCCTCTTTTTTGAGCATGAACATCTTCCCGGGGTCAAACAATTTCAGCAGGTGGGCACGGTCAATTACCCAAACGACCATGAATATACCCGGATCACCGAATTTCGCCACCTGACAGGACAGGACCATTCCGGGACCTCCATCGTCCGGGAATATCCGAGAGCCGAAGGAGACCCTTATTACCCGATACCTCGTCCTGAAAACGACGAGCTGTTCAGGCGCTACCAGAAGTTGGCCGAAAAAGAAGAAAAAGGAGTCACATTTGTCGGAAGACTGGCCCAGTATCGCTACTACAATATGGATCAGGTGGTCGGAGCGGCTCTTTCAGCCTCGAAATCGATTCTTTCGGAGAGCTAGATTCCGCCCCTCTCACCGGCCTCGTTCCCAAAGATCCTGATCAGGCAATGAATCAGTCAACCCTCATGAAGAAGTGTATGACCCGACAAGAGAACACCGAAAAAGAAACAGTTGCCGCGGTTGTTGTTACCTACAATCGAAAAGAGCTCCTGATCGAATGCCTCGAGGCACTTCTCCGACAGGAGCGCCCTGTCGATGCCATTATCCTGATCGACAATCAGTCGACTCCGGATACGCCTGCCCTTCTGAAAGAAAAAGGTTTTTTGAAAGAACTCCCTCCCGAAAAAACCGCAAACACCTGGGAGTCGATCTCCTCGCATCCGGATTTTCCGGACATTCCCATTGTCACTGTCCGGCTTTCCGAAAACACCGGAGGAGCAGGAGGATTTCACGAAGGGGTCAAAAGGGGCCATGAGGCCGGATTCGACTGGCTATGGCTCATGGACGACGATGTCGAACCCCGGAAAGACTGCCTCGGGGAACAACTGAAGTACACCTCTCTTTCAAAGTGCATCCATCCAAGGAAAATCTTTCCCGACGGAACTCCGCTTGAATGGGAGGGCTACGTCAGTCTCGTCACCGGGCAAAGGGTCTTTCTGCAGGACATCTCCTTCAAAAAAGGAGCCGATTACTGCGAAACCAATACCGGCTGTTTCGAGGGCATGCTCGTCCATCGGGATATCGTCTCCAGGATCGGCTATCCGGACAAACGTTTTTTTATCGCAGGGGACGACTCGACCTATGGGTTTCTCGCCCACTTCCATACCCGGGTTCTTTATGCCAGGGATCCCGTATTCCTGAAGAAAATCGGCAATAACGGACAGCCGATCACCGACAGAAGCATTTACTATGGAATGAGGAACACATTTCTCCGGATCAGGTACATGAATGAACATGTCAAAAAACATCGCCTGATCAGAAATCTCTTCATCCTGGTAAAAGCGTCGGACTATTTCCTGAACATCCTGATGAGCCGGAATCCGAAAGCCCCGCCGATCAAAATCCTCTTTCGGGCTTTCAAGGACGGTCTTTCCGGACACTTCGGAAAAGGATTCTGACACCCAACGATTCAACTGACAAACCATTTCGAGGAGATTTCATGAATACAACAAAAAAAACAATGATCCTGCTGGCGGCACTGTTGCTGATCGCCAGGACCGTCCTCTTTCCCTCTCTGTCGATTGCGAGCCAGAATTCGGGCAGCTCCGGCGACTATACCATCGGCGTCGGCGACAACCTTTCCATTCTTGTCTGGGACCAGTCCAACCTCAACCAGGAGATTACCGTTCTCCCGGACGGCAATATCACCTTTCCCCTCATCGGAAACGTCAAGGCAGCCGGAACAACCAGTAAAACGCTGGCCAGAAAAATCTCGAACCGTCTGAACACCATCTTCCGGAAGCAACCGACGGTCACGGTCATTGTCCGCTCCATCGGAAACGACTTTTTCTATATCATGGGTGCCGTGTCACATGCAGGCATCATTCCCTATACCCACCGCACGAGACTCCTCCAGGCCATTATCCTGGCCGGCGGAACGGTTCCCGGCGCGAAAACGGACGCGATTCTCCTCATCCGGGACAACCAGACCCGGACCGTTTCCATCGAAGATCTCCAGAAGGGGGAACATCTGGAAAAAAACATCGAGATCAAGCCCCAGGACGTCATCATCGTTCCCATGAGCACCGACCAGATCTATATCATGGGTGAAAGCAACGCTCCTGGGCCATACTTCTACACCAAAGGACTGACCGTCCTCCAGGCTCTCCTGAATGCCCACGGATTCTCCCAGTTCGCCTCTCTCGGCTCCGTACGCATCATCCGGCAGGAGAAAGACGGCAGCAAAAAGATCATCCATGTCGACATCGACCATATCGAAAATGAAAAGGGCACCGAGAAGAAGGAATATCTGAAACCCGGCGACCTGATCTATGTTCCCCAGCGGATGTTCTGATGAAAAAAGCGCTTTCGGCTCTTGGACTGCTGCTCATCCTGCTGGCATCACGTACCGCCTTCGGAGATCCTGTCTATCCAGGACCGGCGGGACCGGCAACCCCGGGGCTCATGCCGCAGAGCCCCGCCTATCCCCAGAATGGCCAACCGGGGATGACGCCCAACCCTTCCCAGATTCCGGGCCAGTCGCCAGGATATCCCCAAAACGGAAGCGGTACGCAACCGCAGCCGACATCGCCTGTCGACGCGCCGACCTTCATGAACAACAGCATGCCCAACTCGATCAATCCACTGAACCCGACAGCGACCTCTCCGGGATCGTTTTCAAGCCCGCTCATCAACAATTACATCCTGAACGGGGTCCCGTCCATGGCCGCTCCCCTGATGGCAACGGTCTACCAGCCTTTCGGGCTGACCATGTTCCAGCCGAACCCCTATCAGGTGACCCCGCAGGGAACGCTCTCCTTAACCGGAACAGCCGAGTACGACACCAACATGACCTTTTCGCCCAATCAGCCCACCCCGGGAGAGGCCTACAGCATCAGCCCCGCCATCGCCTATTCGAATTTTGACGACTACGGGTACGTAAGCCTTCTGGGAAGCGCATCCTATTACCAGTACGACGCCGGATCGAACATCTCCCCTTATGTGAACGAAATGGGCGGCCTAACCGCAGGAACATACCTCGGCAACAGGGTTTTCGTCGGAGTCGAGGATTTTGTATCGAGGGGAGACACTCCCCAGAACATCGGATCTCCCCTGGAGTTTTTAAACGGCGTAACGCCTTACCTCGAAAATACCGCCGGAGCTGAGGTCGGGATCGCCATCACTCCCCGGATCACCTTTGTCGAGGCCGCAAACGACTTTTACTTCGACGCCACGGCCTTCGGGGCGGGAATCGACAACATACAGTCTCTCATGCAGACGTTGAACTTCAACGAGGGGAACACCTACCTGTCGGCAACCTATATTTATTCACAGGGAACCTTCTCCATTTTTCCGGGCTTCATCTCGAACGGCGGCATGGGGTCGGCCAACAGGATCCTGTCCAGACAGACATCGATCGGCGTGGGAGGAAGCTATACCGCTTACGAATACCAGGGAGACCCTCTGGGCAACTTCACGATGTTCTCCGAATACGGCATGCTCAACCACCAGTTCACCAGAAGGCTTTCAGGATCCGTCCAGGGAGGATGGAACGGAGTGACCTTTGCCCAGGGACAAACCTTCCAGTCGCCGATGATCGATCTGGGACTGACCTACTCGATGCCGAGGATGTCCATCGGCATCAACGCCGGAGAGTACATGGAGAACCAGACCAACTACGGTGTCGAGATGGGGCCGGAAAAGGTCAAGAGCGTTCTGGGATTTCTCAACCGCCAGCTCGGATCCAAAACCTCCCTGACCTCCATGATCGGCTATACCCAGTATTCGTTTTTGAATGCCCCGGTCTATTCGAACAGTTTTTTCCAGACGCTTCAGCCGTCGCAAAGCTACACCGGAACAGATATCATCCAGACCGACATGATCACCTGGAAAGCCAGACCCTGGCTCACGACCGGCGTCATGTACAACATGATCGACTTTTCGTCTAACATCCAGTCGACAAGCGTCATCGACAACCAGTTTATCGCTTTTGTTTCCATGTACTATTCTTTCGAATAGGACGCGTCACCCATGACCCGGATCGACGACCAAACCTTTACTCACGCTTTTCGGGGGACCGAATGAACACACTCGACGCAAAAACACTGTTCCTTCTCGCATTGCTCAGCGTCAGAAAGCACAAGATTCTCGCCTTCGTTACCTTTTTCGTCCTGTTCATTCCCTTCGTGGCCGCCGGATTGAGCAAGAAACCCATCTACGTCGCAAAAGCGACCGTGTACCTGAAGCCCAACAACTATTCGACATCGGCAATCGGGAATCGGATTCATCCTCCCAGAAGCTTCGGCATCCAGATCGCCATTTTAAAAAGCCAGTATCTCGCCCAGAAAGTGGTCCAGGCCCTTCCCGACTCCACTCTCCGGGACCTTGAATCCGACTCCCAGTACACCAATTATCAGATGAAATTCACCAATCTGATCCGGAAAGTGATGGGGAAAGAGCCCATCGTCGTGAACCCCATGCAAAAGGCCGCCATGGAGCTTCGAAACGCCCGGATGGACTTCAAGGGAGGAGCCGGCAGCATTCTCCGGATCGAGGGCGAGTCGGGGGATCCGAAGGTCGCGAGGGATCTGGTCAATGCCTATATCGATACCTTCAAGGATATTTCGAGCCATTTCGCACTGGAGCAGCAGGCCGATCTCGACAAAAGCCTCTCCCTCCAGATTCTGAACGCCCAGAGCCTCCTGAAGAAAAGTGAGGAAACCCTTCTTGCTTTTGAGAACAACATGCGCTCGAAGGGCGGGAAAAAAGGGCCGGTGGATGTGTCGGACTACCTCTCTCAGGAATCTGGACTTTTGAACTCGCTCAGGATGAAACGATCACAGCTTCTTCTCTCCGAAACCGAATCCCATCCCGACGTGATCGCTGTCAATCAGGAAATCGACGGCATCAAAAAGGAGATCGCGAAACTCAGGAGTCTGATGGGACCAGCCGCTTCGGGCCCCAGTGTCAGCAGCAGCGCATGGGAAACCTTCCTGGAATCCAATGTCAAGATGAACAGGGATCTCCGGGCCGAACTGGAAGAGGAAAGAAGTTCCGTCAGGATCATCTCCGATTCCAATCTTGAAAACATGATCATCATCGATCCCCCCACCATTCCGATGACTCCGTTGATGACAAAGGGGTTCCGTGTCATCATTCTGGGATTCGTCGCGGGAATCGGCGGTTCGATCGGACTCCCCTTCCTTTTGATGTTCTTCCGGAAACCGATCCAGGGAGAAGACAACCTCAAGATCCTCACCGGGTACCAGAACCTCGCCAACATCCCCAAAATCCCAAGGCGGGTTATTCCTGAACACAACGGCAAGAAACTTCTTCGCATCGACCGCCCTTTCGAGCGGGAGGAGTTCTGGGTTTTCCAGAAAGAATTCGAGTCCTTCTTTCTCCGGGTCAAAAGGCTCCTCAAGATGAATAAGGGCCAGGTCCTCCTGTTCACAAGCTGTGCTCCGGAAGACGGAAAGAGCCTCAACGTCATGAACCTTGCCCTGACCATGGCGGCCATGGGCCATCGCACCATCATCCTCGACACCGATACCGTCCGAGGAAAGATGCAGGAAAACCTCGGCCTTCCCAACTCTTTTTCCGTTGAGGATTTCCTTCCCAGAAACGATGGAAGCTATTCGCGCATCGTCTGGGACAATACCAATCTCGCCACGATCTCGATGGGGGCACCGGGCCCGGGCTTCTGGAAAAAGAATCCGGAACAGGTCGTCTCGAAGTGGTTCGAGATGCTCCGATTCCAGTGCGATTACATCCTGATCGACGCGCCTCCTCTCATGGCCTCTACCGACCTGCTCTCCCTTCCGGCCATGATCGACGGAGTCATTATCGTGGTCCGGGACAATGTCACCGCGGAAAAAGAGCTTCTGAGAGTCGAATCCCTCCTCCGCGACCATCAGTTTGAAGTCATGGGCACCGTTCTGAACTATTCCAAATCCACCCATATCCAGTACTACTACGGATATGAGGAAACATCCAGGAAAAAATGAACGACACCTCCCCCTCCGATGATGCCGCGGATCAAGCTACCCCCACGCCGGGAAACCGGTGGAGAATGTCCGCACGCCCCATGGCCGGAGGAAACAGGGAAAAAGAGGCGGAGGAAACAGAAAAACAGGAAATCTCCCGATGGAAAACAAAACCCGAATTCCGTCTTCCCGGATCGATTGCCATTCCCCGGGACAACGCTCCCGGGACTGGCGTCCCCCCCATCTCCCTGACACTCTACTTTCTCGCCATCCTTCTGGGATTCATCGCATCGTTCGACGTCTCCGTTCCCAGACCGGTCATGCTTCTGGGCAGCGCCCTGATCTTCATCCCCCTGTTTTTCAAATCCCTCCAGTTTCCCCTGCCGGCCTTGATGGCCCTGATCATTTATATTCCCTATTCAAAGGCGGTCTCGGGAAATCTCGGAGGAGCCGTCACCGGACTGAACTTCACGACGGCCATCATGCTTCTTTGTTTCCTGTCCGCAAGCGCCGTATCGAGAAGAGGAGCGCCGCTGGCGATTCTCCCCGGCGAAAAATCCTTCCGGAATCTGGTGGTTTTCTTCTGCATACTCGGTGCTTTTTCGGTCATTCATACCGACATCTCCGCTTCGGGATTCGGCCCCCTGTCCGCACTCGTCGACTACAAACGCTGGCTGGATCCCTTTCTGGTCTTTTTTGTTTTTTCTTATCTGGTGAAAACGGAGGAAGAGGGCCGGCTTCTCATCACCCTCATGGCAATGTCCCTTGTGGTCATCGGCCTCGGCACCTTTGAAGAACACCGGATCAACGGGATGGCCCATCATCTGGTCCGGCTGACCGGAATCGCCCAGCAGGCCAACCAGATGGGGGCCTTCTACTCGAACTATCTCCTGATCATGATCGCCTTTTTCCTGATGAAAGGGCTGGGACTGCGACGAAGGTTCTTTCTGTTCCTGGGGCTGGGAGGCTGCCTGCTTGGGCTTTTCATGACCGAATCCCGGGGAGACGCGCTCTCCATGGCGATCGCTCTCCTGTTTTTCTTCTTTATCAGAAGCCGCATTCTCTTCCTGGGGGTCGTCGCCCTCCTGGCGGTTGCCATCCTCAACGCACAGTATCTCCCGGGCGGCCTTGGCACAAGGCTTCAGCGCACGGTGGTCCATCAGGACGCGAACAGCCTCGACCAGAGAACGACTCTCGATGCCAGTGCCCGGACAAGGCTGGCCTTGTGGGCAGGAGCAACCGCCATGATCGAATCCCACCCGGTTTTCGGGGTGGGATACAAAATGTTCCAGAGCAATATCTACCGTTATGTTCCCAAAAACGATGAAACAGCCCATCTGTCCCTCAGGAACAGGGACGCCCACAACGCCTACCTGCTGATCGGCGCCGAAATGGGCATACCGACGCTTCTTGTCTTCCTCTATCTGATTTTCTCGATGTTCCGGGTCTCGCTTTACAGCTTCTGGGTCAGCACCGACCGATTCTGGAAACTCGTCTGCCTCGGAACGGCAAGCACCGTCGTTTCTCTTGCGATCACCAATGTTTTTGGATCCCGATTCAACAGCATGATCGTCACCGGATACCTCTGGGCCCTTCTCGCCATCATCCTGAAGATTCCGGTCTGGCAAATGAACAAGATGGCACAGGAAAAATCATGAGCGTTCCATCGAAAGCATCTCCGTAAAGAGGACCCGTTCATTTTTTGCATTCGGAAATAGGGAGGAAAAAAAACCGATGGACTCGTCCAACCCTTCAAAAAACCTGTCAAACGACACAGAACGCCCCCTGTCCGTCTGCCATCTTTTTCCGGCACTGCCCCTCCACGGAGCCGAAAACCACTTCTACTCCCTGGCCAGACAGCTCGATCCCGGGAAGACGAAAAACGCCATCTGCCTTATTTCGGCAGAAGGAGAACTTGTCAAGGATTTCAGGGCGATGGGGATCCCCGTCACCCTGATCCAGAAACATGGACGCTACGACATCTCCATTATCTGGCGTCTCAGGTCCTTTCTCAAAAAAGGCGGATTCGACATCATCCACTCCAATCTCTTTACCGCCAACCTTTGGGGAAGACTTGCGGCCTTCGGCCTGAAGATCCCTTTTATCGTCACCGTCCACAACATTCACTCAAGACACAACCCCATGCAAGCCCGGATCGAGATTTTCTTCGACCGCCTTCTTGTCCGGACAACAAACCTCCTCATCAATGTCTCAAAAGAGGTCGAAGCATCCATGCTCCGGGACGTCGGCCTTCCTTCGACCAAGCTGTGCACGATCGAAAACGGAATCGTTTTTCCGGAGCCGGGTGATCTTCCCTCAAAACAGGACGCCCGGAAATCTCTGGGACTTTCCGATACGGAGCAGGTTCTGGTCGTCATCGGCCGTTTTGCCGCCGCAAAAAACCACATCACCTTCATCGGCTCCCTGCCGGACGTCCGGGAAAAGTTCCCCCACCTGAAAGTTCTTCTTGTCGGAAACGGGGAAAAAGAGGAGGAAATCCGGGAAGCGATCAGAAACAGCCATCTCGAAAACACGGTCATTCTTCTGGGACTCAGGCGGGACATCCCGACGATTCTTGCGGCCTCGGATATTCTGGTGATTCCATCCATATGGGAAGGCCTTCCCATCGTGATGCTTGAAGCCATGGCCGCAGGAACTCCGGTAATTGCCACCAGGGTCGGAGGTATTCCGGATGCCCTGACCGATGGAACGACCGGCATCCTCACCACACCGGACGCTCCATCGCTTTCGGAAGCAATGATCCGGGGGCTGTCGGACCTTCCCCGAATGGCCGAAATGGCCCGCGCGGCCCAAAAAATAGCCTCTAACCGCTACAACATCAAAAGGACCGCCGCCCGATACACCGATGTCTACAGAACAGTGACAAGAGAGCATCAGTTCCATAGGGGCATCAGGGACACAATACGCGCCATCGCCGGAAAAGCTTTCTCGGGAGCTTCCCGCTCTGGAACTCTCCGCATTCTGATGTACCACCGAATTGACGACACGCTGGACCGGGATATCCTGTGCGTCTCGCCGTTCGCCTTTTCCATGCAGATGGCCTGGCTCAAAAAAGAAGGATATACTGTGATCGGTCTTGAAAAGGCTCTTGAAGAGCTGCGTTCCGGAACACTCCCGGAAAAAACCGTCTCCATCACTTTTGACGACGGGTACGAGGATAACTACAGGAACGCTTATCCTGTCCTTCTGGAACACGGTTTTTCCGCCACGATCTTCCCTGTCACCGGTTTTTCAAGAGGAGAAAAGCGCCATCCGAGGTACAAGGATTATCCCTGTCCGATCACCTACCTCACCCCCGACCAGATCCGGGAAATGAGCCGAAATGGCCTCTTCTTCGGATCCCATACCGACACCCATCCGCTTCTGACCAGTCTTTCGCAAGAGGATGTCATGAAAGAGCTTTTGAAATCGAAAAAAGATCTTGAAGACTGGACCGGGAAACCCGTCTGGTCTTTTGCCTATCCAAACGGCGCTTTCAGTCCGCAGTATTTTCCGACGATCGAGGCGGCTGGCTACCGGGCGGCACTGACCACTCTCCCTGGGTTCAATACGAACAAGACTCCGTCCTTCGAGCTCCGGAGAACGGAGATCAGCGGCCGGGACTCTCTTTTGGACTTTTCCCTGAAAATGAAGGGCGGTATCGATCCTCTTCACAAGCTTTATCAGACCCTGAGGAGATCCCGATGACAAAACAGACTCCTTTCAGGATCCTCTATCTGTTGACCGAGCCATTCGGAACAGGAGGGGTGCAAAGCGACATGAAATCGCTTGGCC
>JAKCCY010000102.1 GCA_021838765.1 Nitrospirota bacterium | reverse complement strand
TTCTCAAGGTAGGAGACGACATGTTTGTACTCCTTCGTCCGGCAATCCTTGACGAGTTCATCGAGCTTCTTCGTTTTGAGCGCGATCAGGGCCTGGATTTCCTCGTCCGAGTCGATACCGGAGCGGATTCCCACGATGTCGTAGATCCGGGCCATGACGGAGAGCCATTCGGGGCTCTTCCTCTTCACTTTCGCTTTGTCCTGCCAAAGGGCGAATTTCAGCTGATGGGGAATATGCCAAAGACAGCGCTGGTACAGGATTGTCACTTTCCCTTTGAGCCCGTCCAGAATGGACGTGTCTCCGTCCGTCACCAGGAAAAAGCTCTTGAACTCCTTGAGTGTCTTGAGGCTCTGTTTGAAAAGACGGTCCCAGTTTCCGTTGTAGGAGCCGATGTCGATTCCCGCCACCCGGATCGCTCCGCCTTTCATGTACTGCACCAGAACCTTCAGTTCCTTGCCCCGTTTCTTGATGCCTTTGATGCCGAGTCCTGTCCCGTCCGCCTCGCCCCGGGCTTCTCCCTTCGGATCAAGCGAGAATGCGATCTCTTCCCCGGTTTTTTGCACCGCTCTCCAGATCGTCATCTTGTCGATCGTCGCCCCGAAGGTTGCCATGAACTTCTCCGCCACGCGAAAGGTCGTCAGGGCGCCCAGAAGCCCCAGCTTCCGTCGCACCTCCGGCGCGATCCGCTGGTAGGGATCCAGCCCCAACAGCATGCGGGTAATCGAGAACTTGTGCCCGCAACCCGAACACTGGATCTGCATCTGCCCAAGCGTCACCCAGGCAAAGGTTGTCAGAACCTTCGTCGGCTTGCCACACCGCGTCTTCCAGATGAACCGTTCCTCGTTCCCACATCTCCCACAAGAAAACGGCTTCTTTCTTCGGGCCATCAGAAGCTCTCCATAGCCGATCAGGGCCTTCTGCACAAAATCTCCCAGAATCTTCGGAAGAAGGACCGTAAATGCCGATAACAAGGTGGACAGCCGAACATTCGGCAAGGCCAGAGTGAATTGACACCCAAACTCGATTTTGAGATCTTTTTCCTGTGGGATCTGTCCCATAACGCCCTCTCTTGGATTGCTGAATGTCTTGGTAGGACATTCAAACCATATCCAGAAGGGCGTTTTTATTTCAAGTCCTTGTCCCGGGTCTCCACATTGTTACGCTACCAAGATTTATGAGGAGGGTTACAAATCCCCAAGGTCAATCCTGCTTATTTACGATTTCAGAGGAGGAGGGATAGTGTCCGACCAATACAAACCTCGCTCGTTCACGACGCAGCATCTCGTAGGGAGTCATGAAGCGTATGTTCAGACCGCCGCAGACGTTCGGAATCTTGATTCGCTTGATGGAATTGCTCGGCACTTCATGGGTAACTACGACATGCGCGCCCGCCAGTGCATGAGCGATCAAATAATAGTCGGCTACCTGCATGAAGGTGTTAATTGCGACAGCCTCATAGTGTTGACTCATGACCCACTGGCTCACCCGTCCGAACTGCGCTGCCACCTGTGCGTCGGTGGCACGAAATAGTCCTTGTCCATTACTATGCGCCCAATCGGTAAGTTCGTCGCTGCCCGCCTCGATTTCGTCGGCTACCTTGTCAATGCTGAATACTTGCCCAAGGGATTTCTGTTCGATAAGCCAACCCCAGAATGCTGGACAGAAATCCAAACCGTAATGCAGGTTCTTGGCTTAAATGAACACGTTTGCATCGAGTAAATAACTCATGCCATCACACCCAGCTCGCGCGCTGCGGTATAGAATGTTTCCGATTTACGCAAGCCGAGCAGACGAAAAGCATCCTGAAACAGTGTCTGTCCCTCTAGAGCGCTTGAAACCAAAGCTCTAGCGAAGCGTTTACCAGTACGCGCGCCTAATGTACGGTAGAAGTCTCCTCCGCCACTAGCACGTTCAATAGTTTGCAGTCGTTCGACCTCCGAATGATAGAGCTGCCACAGCGTCAGTTCATCGATCTGGCTTGCATCGAACAAACGACGCAGTGCTACCAATGTGCTCACCTTGAATTTCCGTGCAAGACGTTGGATCTCACCTTCGATCGATTTATCGTGATTGATCGCCCGCCGCGTCTCATCGAGCGGCATCAACAGTTCTGCCGCCACTCGGTTGCACCAGCGCTCGATGGCCAGATCGGGCACTCTACCCGCCTGTGTATCCGACACGCCGCTTTTGCCCAACAACAAGTGAGCGAGCTCATGCGCCAACGTGAACATCTGCGCCGACTTGCTATCTGCGGCGTTGAGAAATATCAGCGGAGCAAGGTCGTCGGACAGTGCAAAGCCACGAAACTCCTCAACATCAAGTTTGCGATGGCTATTGGCGCCGACAACAGAGCTCCCCATCACCAAAACGCCGGCATCCTCGGATTTGGAAATCAATTGCCGCAATGCTTCAGTCCATGTTGGCAAACGCTGGCGTTCGTCAATCGAAAGGGCTAGAACTTCACGCAGGTGTTCAGCCGCATCCTCGGGAGACGCCTGAATATTGCCACTGCCCACCCAATCCATGACCGTTAAGCCATGCCATTGTGCGTATTCCCGGAACCACTCCTGCCTTTGCTGACTCAAATAAAGCGTATCGAGCAGATCGGCCGATGGCGCCGCCACCGGCGTATCGCGATGTGTGCGGAAGTCCGGCACTGGTAGTGCAATCTGAGGAGGCTCAAGAAGGAAGAAATAACCGAACGGGGTATGGGTGAATCGAGCGAAAGCCTCCAATTGCTTGAGAGTCGGTTGCGCTTCACCTTCCCGCCACTGAGGCCACTTCGGAAACCGGTGGGCAAGCGCCACTTCGGAAAGACGTGTGCGTCCTGCGGCCCAGCGCAGGACAGCAATGGAGGGAGAAACCTGCATCATGGGCGCATTGTCTCCAATGGGTCTTGAAGATCCGGAGAAATCTTTTGGCTCATTTCAACAACTCGACAAAGTCCTCGACCTTCAGGTGAGTATACCTTTTTAACATCTGCAATGTCTTATGTCCCGCAATAGCCACTACCTGCATGGGGTTCAGCCCCTTCTCGAAGAACCGGCTGGTAGCCTCGTGCCGGAGATCTTGGAAAGTCAGATCTGCAGGAAGGTCGGATCCGGCTTGATCCCTTTTTCCTCGCATTCCTTCTCGTAAGGAATTCTAGCACGGGAGAGCGCCCGGAGATAAACGTGGGTGATCGAATCTGGGGCAATTCTCCATATATTCCCATCGATTCGACGTGGGAGGCCGGCAAGGATCCGGATGGCTTCCGTCGAAATCGGTACGATCCGCTTCTCCCCGTTTTTTGTCTCCGAAAGCGTCACTGTCCATTTTTTGAGGTCCACCCTGTCCCAGCTCATCCCGGCAATCTCCGACCGGCGCATACCCGTTTCCAGAGCGAATTGGACGAGATTGGAAAGGACAGGAGACTCTGAGGCAGAATTGATTCGGTCCAGTTCCCCGGGAAGACGACGACAGTCCCGGCTTTTGGGAAGTTTTGGTTCCCGGATCTGGAAAACGGGATTGACCAATCCACCGATCCTTGATGGCGGTATGAAAAAGACGAGACAAGATTCCGAGTTCGTAACTGACAGTATTTGGTGACACCGATTTTAGCCGCTCACCCCGATATTTGGCCAGATCGGATCCCTGTATCGAAGAAAAAAATCATGCGGCTAAAGGAGTTCTTTTCCAGACTCTGATGAAGGAGGCATATTGAACTGCCCTTTTTGATAACTTATGACTTCCCGTTCATATTGATCCAAGGCTTCATCCAGGGTAGTTTTTTTGGCCTCGGTTCGGGAAACAAAGATTCCCCGGGCCATTTCCGATTCGACTACGACCGCCCAAGTTTCGGCCTCCGCTTGGAAATTGAAGGTCTTCCGCTAGACCGGATGGCCCTTGCGCCTTATCTTGGCTCGCCAGCAAATCGCCCCGTTTATCAAACGTTGCCAAGAAACACCTTCCGAAGATAATCACTTATTCTTCGAAGCTCAGTGTTCCCAGAATCAATTTTCGAGGAGGGAATTTTAAGGAATGGCTTGATATTGGTGGAGGGTACGAGAGTCGAACTCGTGGCCTTCAGGGTGCGATCCTGACGCTCTCCCAACTGAGCTAACCCCCCAAATCTTTTCAGCAGAATAACAGATGACCAAACCTGGGGCAAGCGTATTCTCTAAAATCTGGATCAGACAACAACGGTTTCCGGTTCCTATTTTCTTATTGACGATCCCCCATAAAAACTCTCCTTCCGATAATACGCATCGCCCCGCTGGAGAAGGAGGAAAGCGCTTCGATATAGGCTTGATGCTCCAGAGGACGCATCCTCTCCGAAAGAGTTGACTCGGTATCACCTTCCAGAATGGGCTCCACCTTTTGAAGGATAATGGGACCTGTATCCATTCCCTCATCCACAATGTGTACAGTCACCCCTGTAAAACGAACACCGTACTCAATGGCCTGCCGGTGCGCCGCCATTCCGGGAAAACTTGGAAGGAGTGATGGATGGATGTTCAGGATCTTCAAGGGATATGCTTCAATAAGAACTTTCCCGATAATCCGCATATAACCGGCAAGTGCGATCGCATCAACCCTCATGCCAGAGAGCTCCGACAAAATGGCCCGCTCCTGACTCTCCCGTGAAGAAAAATCTTTCGATGGAAAAATGAGTGCCGGTACACCAAGTTTCCTCGCACGATCCAGAACTCCGGCGGCGGGCTTGTCACAGATAAGAACAACCGGATCGACTAAGGGAAGAGGTCCATCCGCTCCTCTCTGGCAAGCACTGATAATCGCTTCGGCATTCGTTCCTGAACCAGAAGCAAAAAGCGCCAGTCGGAGTTTCTTGGTGCTTTCCGAACGATCTGTTCCCCTCTGGTCAGAAGGATCTGTCATAAACGACTTCTCCCCCGCCGGGAATGATTTCTCCGAGTAAATACCAGGATTCCCCCTGATCGGAAAGAAACTTTTCAAACATCTCTTTTTCTCCGGGAGGGATCATGATCACAAGACCGATTCCCATATTAAAGACCCGAAACATCTCCCTTGAAGTCACCGAACCCCGTTCCTGCAGATCCGAAAACAATGCCGGACGGGGCCAGGACCGGGGATTGATCCGCGCAGACATGCTCTTTGGAAGGATACGGGGAACATTTTCCGTTATTCCGCCTCCCGTCACATGCACAAGACCTGTAATGGAAAAACGACGAAGGAGTTCCAGAACCAGAGAAACATAAATCCGGGTCGGAGCCAAAAGAAGATCTGCCCAGGTCTTCTCCGGATCAAAAGGAACAGAATCCTGGGGCTTGATCGCACCGTCTTCGATCAGAATTTTCCGAACGAGGGAAAACCCATTGGAGTGGACTCCGGTCGATGCGATTCCGTAGATCGCGTGTCCCGGCTCAAGCTGTTTTCCATCGACAATTTTTTTGCGGTCGGCAATTCCCACGGCAAAACCCGCCAGATCATAGCCTCCAGGAGGATAAACCCCCGGCATCTCGGCGGTTTCCCCTCCCAAAAGAGCGGCCCCTGCCTGCCGGCACCCCTCCGCAATTCCTTCAAGGATTGCCTTGCCCGAAGACAGGTCAAGCTTTCCGGAAGCATAATAGTCCAAAAAATACAGGGGCTCGGCTCCCATGACAACGATATCATTAACGCACATCGCGACCAGATCAATCCCGATCGAATCATGACGATTGGCCCACTCGGCAACCTTGAGCTTTGTTCCGACACCATCCGTTCCGGAGAGAAGGACGGGATCCTCGTATTGTTTCCAGTCGGGCCTGAAAAGCCCGGCAAACCCGCCAACCCCTGAAACTACCCCCTTGCGGTTTGTCGACGCAGCCAATGGTTTTATCGCATCAACCCACGCATTCCCCCGATCGATCGATACTCCGGCCTTTTCGTAATGCTCTTCCCCGCTTTTTCCGCCCAAACCCCCTCCTCACAATGCCCAAAATAACCGATAAGCTTTCTGAAGAAAAAAATATCCGTCAAAATCCAAACATGCATTTTCCGACAATTCGGAAAAATGAGGTGGAAACATTCAAAAAACTCCTCAACAATAACAAAGTCCCGATGAAGATCAAACAGCCTGATGCTAAAAGACATCGTTCCAAAGGGATATGCCATTTATAGGCGGAAAATCAGTAGACAAGAACAACCTATAAATACATATTATTAAATATTATTTACGATGACAACCATTCACTCTGGTGCTATGATGACTCCTGAACTGAAAGAAAAAACAGGAATCAATCATTATTTCAAATTATGCCACGTTTTTTGACATTAATCTTATCCAAGAATCTTATCCAAGGGACGTCAACAGGAGAAACGGTAATGGAAATCCATCAGAAAGGCCAGAAATTCCCGCACCCCAAAACATCCTTCCCGACAATGGTCCTGGCCGCCACAATTTTTTTGTCAGCCTCGGCCTGTGGCAACGGCAACATGTTCAACGGCGTTTCCGGTAACGGAACAGGAACGCTTGCCGGAGCAGAATCCATTGCCGCAACAGATATAAAGAACAGCAACTACTCCTCCGCCATTTCGGCTCTACAGCCTTATTGTCCACAAAATACCTGTCCGGACACAACCTCTACAATCATTCTTTCAGATGCCTACCTTGCAACAGGAGCTTCATCCAACGTTACGACAGTCGCAGCGGTCCAGACATCATCCTCTCCCCAGACTGGTCTGAACCAGATTGCAGCAGCCAACCTTTCAGGAGAAGACTCAAACCAGATCCTGGCGACACTTATTGCCGATGCCACAGGAAACCCCACCGCCAACCAGACACTCCAGTCCATCTCTCAGACGATTTCATGCGTCACAAACAACACCTGCACCATCGAGGGAGTGAAAGACCTTCAGGTCGCGATCGAACTTCTGGTCAACGAGGGGCTCACCAAGGCAAACTGCCAGTCGGGAACCTCCTCTACCTGCGATCCCGGACTGGCCTCCATGTACATGATCGATGTCTCCGCCTACATCATGACCGCTATTTCCTATCAGAGCGGCCTGACTTACAACACAGAACTCACCACTCCGGCCTTTGAGCTTTGCACAGCCAACTCGACTCTCTCATCCGGCACAGCCGGAACAACTGCCTGCACACAACCCCTTTCGGCATCCACCATAAACACCGACCTCGGGGGCAATACCGCAATTATCTATGATATCTGCAACCTTCTCTATAATGGTGCGACATCCTCCACCACTGATCCATGCGGAACACCCAGCGGATCCATTTCAGCCCTTTACACCCAGACCGCTCCTCCGGGCCTGGTCGAGGTCCTCCCGACAATCCTGAATTCCCTCGGTAGCTCTTCGGCAGGACAAACGGTCACAAACTCCGCCTATGAGTTTTTAAACACCTTGCTCACTTGTTCCTCCAGCTGCACATCAAGCACCCGGACAACGCCTCCAACGACGGCCCCGAGTACCAGCAACATTTTAGCGATTGTTTCAAACTATATGGCCCAGATTTAAAGAAAAACTCATCCACATGAGACATTCGACCGAAAAAGAATCATCGATGGATTTACATGGAAGTCATTGATAAAGGTTCAACAACACAGGATGGAACAATGAAAAACAATCTTGGTATCAAAAAAACACTGAAGATCTCACCCCTTCTTGGAGTCATCGGAGCACTTCTTTCTGGCGCCATCGCAGTCCCGCCAGCATCAGCAGCACCCAGCGGCCTTGCGGGAACAGCGCTTTTCGAGCAAAATCCCTTTCTCTACCAGGGGACGATCCCACTCGGAATGGGCGGAGCATTCACCGCAGTTGCCGATGATGAAAATGCGGTTTTCTATAACCCAGCAGGCCTCGACAACATCCAGACATCCTCATTCAAGCTGATCAACATAACCGCGGACATGACCTATCCCGATTTTTTGAACATGTACAATTCTTTCAAAAGTGACAGCAATCTCTCGGGAACAGCACAAACCGCGGCATTCATCAATACATTCAATACCTATTCAGGACAATCCCTCTATGCCCGGGTGGGAGATTACTCAAACTACACGACCCATGACTTTTCCATCGGACTTCTCACAAACAATCAAGTCATGGCAAGCGCCAATCCAGTCGTTACGACCAATAACCTTGCCTCGATCGCAACCCTTTCGGATACAGGGGTTGTTGTCTCCGGTGCCTATGGCTTTATGGACCATCACCTCCAGATCGGTGGAACGCTCATGGGGCTCGAACAGTACTTTCTGAATATTCCCGAGCTTTCAGCAGCTCAGGCCTCTTCAAATGGCAGCAGCATCCTGACCAAAAACATGACCAACGGATTTGGTCTCGATGCCAATATTGGAGCAATCTATCACTTTGACCTTCCCCTGAACCCAACCATCGGAGCAACAATCCAGAACATCGGGTCGGCCGATTTTGGAGCCGGAGGGAACATCCCCGAGATCATCAATGCCGGAGTCGGCCTCGACCCCGATATCGGGTTCGGGAGGCTTCTCTTCGACATCGACTATGATGACGTGGGTAACTATCTTTACTACACAGGCGACTCTCTGTGGCTTCATACACACATGGGAATCCAGTACCAGTTTCCTGCAATTCTCACTCTCTCCGCCGGAATGTACCAGGGATACCCAACCGTCGGGGTCGGGGTCGATCTCTGGGCCGTCGAGGTCAATGCGACCTATTATACGGAAGAGGCCGGAGTGGTTCCGGGACAGAACCCGGATCATATCATCTCGCTTCAGGTGGCCTTTGGCTGGATGTAACCGATCGTTCCTGACGATTTGAATACACCTTATGACCTTTTGGTGTTCCAGACAAAACCTGTCTGGCTCACCAAAGGTCTTCTCCGCACCCGAACGATCCTCTCTTTTGAAAAATCGGGCCCTATTAAGGATTCCACCCATCTGAAATCTCAAAAATGAACCCTTCACACTCAGTCTCTCTGGAATCGGGCGCACTTCCTCTCTTTTACTTCTGCTCGGACCGTACAAACAGAGAGGTCTTTCGAGGCCAATCCCTGACAACGGCTCTTCTGCCGGGGCAGTCTGATTCTTCCTTCCGCGCTGTTCTGTCTTTTGATGGCTCTTTACAGATGGCATCCAGTCATCTTCTGGTATCGGCTGTCAGAAAGCGGACCTTCTTCCGGATTCAAGAACGAGTGCCGTCGAATTCCTTTTTTGGCCATTTTTACTTTTGGAAGTTTAGACTAGAACATCGCATAAAGCAGACTCGGAATGAGGTTTTTCCGCAGATGGTCGAAACCTCAAAGGAAAGACTCACTCTTCAAAATGGTCGGGTAGATCCCTCATGCAGATTTTTTGAAAGGAAACAGGACGGATCGATTCGGAGAAATTTCGTAAAAAACTAAAGGTCCCTAGTGGTTCGTGCAAGACGGGCAAGGGCGGCCTGCGCCGCTTTTTGCTCAGCTTCCTTTTTGGATCTTCCGCTTCCTTCCCCGTAGGACCTGCCACGAATCAGGACCTGGACATCAAATTCCTTTTGATGGTCGGGACCCCGCTGGGCGACAATTTCGTATTGCGGAAGAATTTCAAGCTCCCGCTGGCAGTACTCCTGAAGATCTGTCTTGTAATCGAGTATGGATGCAACAGAGACTGTCGTCTCCACCGCCTTTTTGAAATGCGTCAGGATAAACGCCCGTGCCGCTTCAATGCCTCCATCAAGATAGATCGCCGCAATAACAGCCTCAAGCGCATCGGCAAGAATCGAGCTTTTCTCACGCCCCTGGGTCAGTTCTTCTCCTTTTCCGACGCGCAGATAGGATCCGATGTCCATGGTACGAGAGATCTCTGCCAGGGATGGCTCCGAAACAATCCGGCCCTTGAACTTTGAAAGGGTTCCCTCAGGATAATCGGGATGAGTAGACATCAGATGTTCTGCGATGACCAGCCCAAGAACCGTATCTCCTAAGAACTCGAGACGTTCGTTATTGGACTGACGCCCCTGCCGAGGGTCAACCATGAAGGACTTGTGAGTGAGCGCATCCTGCAAAAGATCTATCTTC
>JAKCCY010000101.1 GCA_021838765.1 Nitrospirota bacterium | reverse complement strand
GGAGGAAAATAAAAGCCTCAGATATCTACCAAAAGTATAAAGGAAATCGGGATATTTTTGGTTGAGGATTTCTATAGTGATATTAGACGCATTCCTTTAAAGTGAATCTGAAAGGAGACATGATGAAAGACATGAACATCCACGAAGACAAAACCTGTCTCTCACTGCTCTGCATTGCCCAAGCGGTCAATACTGAGCACTCCATCACAGCACAATCCGGAAAACCATCGGTGAAAGTCGTCCGCCTTGATGCACCCGAATCCGGGCAAATGAGTCATCTTGGCTTTATGTCAGGGCAGGTCAGCGTCCCGGATGATTTTGATCGCATGGGGGAAAGTGAAATGGAACATCTTTTCGGGGTGGCAGAATGAAGTTGTGACTGGATTCTCAACCACTGCTCTGTTGACTGCTCTTGGAGACTGGCTTTCCGAAACGCTTGCCAAGCGCAGAAGGACGTCTTCTTGATTTCCCGGACAATGAGTTGATGTTCAGAAAGACCAATACCAGGAAAACCCCTGATAACCACCCCACCCCGACGAAACGGAAGACCTTAGAAGACCACCATCAAAGGTGAGGTAAGAATGGATGGCGGGAAAAGAAACTCCAAGGGCCACTCCTCCCTGCCCTGCATTGTAGGAGTTGTTCCCCTGTCCTATCAGTTCAGGTCCAAGATAAAGCGAGACCGATTTTTTCTTCGCCTCCCATACGGGAGTCAGGTATCGGCTCTGGACATAAATATATTGGATATAACCGGTATAGTTGGCAAAAATATCCAGGGCTCCCGGTCCGAATGTCCTGTAATACTCGGTCTGGGCATACAGTCCAATCAGGGAAATGATAGGAGTCGACGTCTGATAGGCCTCTGCCAGGGCAATTCCAAGATCCCCTTCCCAAAATCCGTTTTGAAAAGGAATCCTCACTCCCAAAGCCGGAGTGATTCCATTGTAGGAGTTTTCAATCATCGTGGATGTTCCGGGGGTTTCGTAGGCAAAGTAGGAGGCGACCACAAAAAGATGGAGCGTGGGAAGATCCGTTGAGGCAGTCCCCACTTCAGGATGGTCCGACGAGCTTTTCTTTTCCTCCAACCCTCCAATATTCAGAAAATCACCGGCTTCGGCAAAATAATATTGGCTATTTTGGGAAAAAACCGTTTCTCCTCCGTCAAACTCAAGTGTCTGCCCACTGGCATTCCCCTGAAGTTCCCCTGAAACAAAACAGAGAATCCCAAAAAGAACGAGACCATTTCGAAATGAGAATCGGGAAAATGAACCACCCCCAAAAAGGGATCTCAAATCGCTCCGGAACAGCAATCAGTATGATCCTTTTTTGAGCAATACAACCCCGATGGTCCTGAACAGGATCATGATATCAAGCCAGAGAGACCAGTTGCGGATGTACCAGAGATCAAGCCTGACCCGGACATCGAAAGGACGATCATTCCTGCCGGTAACCTGCCAGAGCCCCGTTATTCCCGGTCGCACAAGCATATACTCGCTCGCCTGATCCCCATAGTGTTCGAAGACCTCTTTTTCAAAAGCGGGGCGAGGACCAACAAGGCTCATTTCCCTTTTCAGCACATTGATGAGCTGGGGAAGCTCATCAAGGCTTGTCGCCCTTAACCATCGCCCGATCGGGGTCACACGCGGGTCGTGTTTCAATTTATGATTCCTTTGATATTCAGTATTGATCTCCACATTTTTGGACAACATCTCTTCAAGCGATTCGTGGGCCCCCTTGTACATCGTCCGAAATTTCAGGATCGAAAAGGTTCTACCCTGATAGCCATATCGCTTTTGTGTAAAGATCACAGGACCGGGAGAGGAGACCCGGATCAACAAGGCAATCAGAAGGGCTGGAATGAAGAAAATGAGAAAAAGAAGAAATGCAAATATCCAATCGACAACAGATTTGATGTTTCGGTTTAAGCGAGAGTGAAGGCTGTTTCGAATGCCCAGAAGGAAGATTTCCTCATAGAACAGGAAAATCAGCTCACTACTGACAAGGTTGACCTGGGAGACATTGGGGACAATATAGACATCGCGAAAGTCGCGATGAAGCTCATTGGCTATCCCTGTTACCTCCCTGGCGTGAAGAGAGGGTGCCGCAACCACGGCACCCCGGACTGCCAGGGGGATATTCCCTCTTCTCCAGTCTTCCCAGCTTCCGAGGCACATAAGGGTCGGAGGCTTTTTTTCCGAAAGAAAATTGCCTTCCTTCGATCGCCCGGGACGGCAGGAGATTTCCTCGACAGGAAGCCCGGCAGGGGCACAGATCCAGGCCATCGGTCTTATTCCCATGTAGTGGTCTCTCGTCAGACCCAGAGAAACCAGCCGAACGCCTTCTTCCCCACCCACCAGAACCACATCAAGCGTCCCCAGACCCCATCTATGGAGAAGGGGTTTGATCAAATGACGGACTAAAGGAATGAGAAAAACGCAGAGAAACCCTGTTTCCAGAAAAATGAGACGGGAGGTACTTCCCGATAGCTTGTCGAGGGAAATGATGGTAAAAAGCATCAGGAAAGAAAGGAAAATGGACTTTGTCACTTTCTGGGTCTCGGACCAAAAAGGAAGTCTTCGCCCATAAAGTCCTTCAAAGGAAAAGACCACAACCAGCACAAGTGGCATCCACCACAAGGAGAGGAAATACAGAAGAGCATGCGGTTCCACAACACCGAAAAGAGGACCCAAAAAGAGAACTTTTGAAAAATAGGAGACTGTCAATGACAAATAGAAGGCCGACAAATCAGCGACCATAAGACAGAGAACGAACAGCCAACCGTTTATGAGCCTCACAACTCTTTCACTCCATTTAAAAAGATACGCTTCCCCTTTTACATCCGAAGATCAGCACTTTTGCCATATAATGCACCCGTTGAAAAGAGAATTCAGTGAGTTTTGTCCTTGTTTGAAGACGGTACCCTCAAATTTTAGACAAGTTATAAAGCAACAGGAAAAAAGCTGGCTTGTAATCAAAAGAAGAAGTTGAAGTGAAAAAAAAGAAGGAGGAAATATCAAGCCTGTGAGCAATGAACGAACTTTCTTTAAATAAAAAAGGACGGAGCCGATTCTCCCTCAAAGGGGGAGACTGAAGCTTTCTCTTATTGCCAATTTTCGATTCAGGATACATGAGCGAACGAAGATTGGTCGAACAGGTTATGAAGAAAAACACCATTGTCGAGCATTTCAACAGGTGCTTTCTGGAGAAATCTGGAAAAAACTTCCCGATTCTATAAAACAAAAAGGAAGGACCAAGACCTGATTTCAGTTTTGGGGAAGACCATTCCAACGATAAAAGATCAGGTTATAGCCACATAACGGATTGTACTTGTGGCAAATCATAAATTGCAAGAAAACATTAGAACCATTAGGAGTTGTTATCGACAGCAATCATAAGCAATTTGATAAGGATATTCTCACATGGGATCTTTTCTCCACGTCGTGCCGTAAGGAGCTGCAAATCTAAAGAAAGGAACCTCCATCCCCTTTCCGCTTTTCCCTTTTTCTTGATTCTCGTCTGATCCATCGTTACAATACAGACCCATGGTAAATGCAATCGTCTTCGACACTCCCAAAAACGGACCACCGTCCCTCCATCTGATCGACCAGAGGCGTTTGCCCCTTGAAACGGTGACCGTTACTTCGACCGATCATCATGATGTTGCCAATTCCATTCGCGAAATGGTTGTCCGGGGAGCACCGGCAATCGGAATCGCCGCGGCTTATGGAATTGCCATCGGATCTTATGAGTTTACCCGGGAAAAGATCGATGGCGCCTATCCCGACTGGATGGAAAAGGTTTCAAGAACCCTCGGAAAAACCCGTCCGACCGCTGTCAATCTTTTTTGGGCGATCGACCGGATGAGAACTCTCTGGTCGGACCTTTACGCAAAAGGCTTGACACCGCTTGAGATCACACGGGTTCTTTACGACGAGGCGAGATCTGTCCACGAGGAAGACATTTCCCAGAATCGGTCCATGGGAAAGTTTGGCCAGGAGCTTTTTCCGGAATCGGGATCGGTCTTGACTCACTGTAATGCCGGTGCCTTGGCAACAGGAGGCTACGGAACAGCACTCGGAGTCATCCGAGCGGCAGTCGAGGCCGGAAAAAAAATTCATGTCTTCGCCGATGAAACAAGGCCCTATCTTCAGGGGGCCCGCTTGACCGCATATGAACTCATGGCCGATAACATCCCCACGACACTGATCACCGACGGAATGTCCGCCTCCCTGATGGCGAAGGGCAAGATTTCAGCGGTCATTGTCGGTGCCGACAGAATTACCCGAAACGGGGACGTTGCCAATAAGATCGGAACCTACGCCCTGGCGGTACTCGCCCATTATCACAAGATTCCCTTTTATGTCGCGGCCCCCTTTTCAACGATCGATTTTGTCATGGAAACAGGCAATCTGATTCCCATTGAGGAACGCTCATCGGAAGAGGTGACGACCATCGGTCATGGTAATCGTGTGGCACCGATCGGTGTGGATGTCTACAATCCCGCCTTCGATGTCACCCCTGCCGGACTCATCACCAGAATCATCACGGAGCGCGGCGTTTTCAAACCTCAGGACCTGATCCATCAAATCCCTTCAATCCAGAAGACATTCTAAAATATCCCAAACGAACCAGACAGGTGAAAATCAGGTGAACACAACGAACCAAGATCACGCAGAACTCCCTGAACAGGAACGCGTTCGCCGGGAAAAAAGACAGATCCTCCTCTCAAACGGAATCGATCCCTACGGGATGGCTTTTCCGGATCGGGAATCCATCCGGGATCTGAAACGGAAACTATTACCATGGACGAAGGAAGGACAAGACAAGGACCATTTGCCTGAATCCCCGATCAAAAGCCGGATTGCAGGAAGAGTCGTTCTGCTAAGGCGCTTCGGAAAAGCCTTTTTTGCGACGCTTCAGGATAATGGAGACCGTTTTCAGATCTACGTCAAAAAGGATCGCCTTCCCGAAGGGGTTTTCGACATTTTTAACGATACCCTGGATATGGGAGACCATCTGGGTATCGAGGGGACTTTTTTCAAAACCAAGACGGGAGAGCCCACCCTTGAAGCCTCCAGCCTCTGGTTCCTTGGCAAATCGGTCCATCCTCTTCCTGAAAAATGGCATGGTCTATCGGATATTGAAACCCGTTACCGGCAACGTTACATAGACCTGATCGTCAATCTTCCCGCCCGTCAGGTTTTTGAAGACAGATCCCGGATTCTGTCCCTGATCCGAAGATTCATGGATGATCGGGGTTTTCTTGAAGTGGAAACACCCATGATGCATCCGTCTCCGGGCGGAGCGCTCGCACGCCCGTTCGTCACCCATCATAACTCTCTTGGAACGGACCTCTATCTCCGCATCGCCCCGGAACTCTACCTCAAGCGACTGGTGGTCGGAGGATTTACAAAAGTCTACGAAATCAATCGAAACTTCAGGAATGAAGGATTCAGTCCGAGACACAATCCCGAGTTCACCATGATGGAATTCTATATGGCCTATCACTCCCCCGAAGAGTTGATGGCATTGACCGAAGCTCTGATCCCGGAGCTTTGCCAAAAGATCCGTCAGAAAACGACAGTCCAGTTTGGTGAACACGAAATCGAACTCATGGGACCGTACCGGAGGATCTCCTATCTTGGCTCCCTCAAGGATCATTTCGCCCTTTCCGAACAGGATCTGTTCGATGAGACAAAACTCATCGAATGCCTGAAGGGTGCAAAAATCCCTATCCCCCCCAAAAGAGCCGGGAAACCCTATTTTGCAGACCTTCAGAATGCCCTGTTTGAAGAAACGATTGAAAAGGGACTGATTCAGCCAACCTTCGTCACGGGTTATCCGAAAGCGATATCCCCGCTGGCTCGCTCTTCAAAGGACAACCCGGAGATTACCGACCGATTCGAGCTTTTCATCGGAGGAATCGAAATTGCCAATGGATTCATGGAGTTAAACGATCCCGACGATCAGCTCGCGCGCTTTGAGGCCCAGATGGAATCGCGACAGGCTGGCGACCTGGAGGCTCCCCCCCCGGATCTGGACTACATCCGGGCGCTTGAGATCGGGCTCCCCCCCACCGCCGGCGAAGGCATCGGAATCGATCGTCTTGTCATGCTTCTCACCGAACAAACCTCCATCCGGGATGTCCTCCTCTTTCCGCAAATGAAGCCGGAGGGCTGATGGCCCGTTTTGAATGGACGGTTGCGCTTCGCTATCTCAAATCCCAGCGAAAGCAGAGCGGACTCTCCTTCCAGACATTCATCTCCATTTCAGGGGTGACCGTGGGCGTTGCCGCTCTTATGGCAACCCTTGCCGTGATGACAGGCTTTCAGCACAAGCTGCGATCCAAGATCCTGGGGATCAATTCCCATATTATCCTGACGGATGGCCGGGGGGTTCCCATGGCACATCCAGAGATGATTCAGGAACAGATTTCCAAAACCAAAGGCGTTGTCGCTGTCTCACCGTTCATTCTGGGACAGGCGATGCTTTCTTCCGACGGAACCGTCTCGGGAACGGTCATCAGGGGCATTGATCCTGAAGGAGAGAAAAAAGTCACGAGTCTTTCAAGATATATGATTTCCGGCCATCTTCGGGATCTCCTGACCACCAACGGAAAAGCCAAACTCCCCGGAATCATCCTTGGAAAGGATCTGGCGGATCACCTGAACCTGACCCCAGGCGACCCGGTCGATGTCATCAGCCCCACAGGAACCCCTTCTGCCTTTGGCATGATCCCCAAAATTCGACATTTCGTCCTCGTTGGCATCTTTAAAAGCGGTCTCTATGAATATGACAACACACTGGCCCTTCTCTCCATCGATGAGGCCAGAGGATTTCTTGCGATTCCACCCGGTGATGTCTCGGGTCTTGAAATACGGGTCAACAAGATCATGAATGCCTCCCCGATCGCAAAGACTCTTTCAAAATCGCTGGGATTCCCCTACTGGCCAAGGTCCTGGCTACAGATGAACAAGAACCTGTTCTCGGCGCTTCTTCTCGAAAAAACCGTAATGTTCATCATCCTCGTTCTCATCGTTCTGGTGGCCTCTTTCAATATTGTGAGCACACTGACCATGACGGTCATGGACAAGGGAAAAGAAATCGCCATCATGAAAGCCATGGGCGCCACACAAAGGCAGATCATGCATATTTTCATGATCGATGGACTCATGATTGGAGGGGTCGGAACCTTGGTCGGTCTCCCCTTGGGATATCTGATCTGCTTTTTTCTTGAACATTTCTATCGGCTGCCGAACGATGTTTACTTTGTCAGCCATATTCCGGTGATCATCCGGATGAGCGATATCCTTTCCGTCTCTGTTGCCGCCATCGGCGTGAGCTTTGCGGCAACACTGTACCCATCGATCAGGGCCTCAAGGCTTGATCCCATTCAGGCGATACGGTACGAATGAGCCGAGGATACCGGATCAGGTGTGAAAACCTCTCAAAATCGTACATGATGGGGAAAAAAGAACTCCCTGTTTTAAAGGAGATCAATATTGATCTTCCTGCCGGAGTTTTTGTCGCACTCACCGGAGCATCAGGTGCCGGAAAAAGTACGCTTCTTCATCTGGTTGGCACCATTGATCGCCCCACCATGGGCCGGGTCATCCATGGAGACAGGGATGTTTCGGAGTTGTCCGAATACGACCTCGCCTCCTTCAGAAACCGGCATATCGGCTTTGTCTTTCAGTTCCACCATCTTCTTCCGGAGTTTACCGCTCTTGAAAATGTCCTGATGCCATCATGGATTGCAGGAAAATCCCTCATGGAAGAAGTCGGCGTTATCGAAAACAGAGCCCGGGAGCTTTTGGACAGGGTTGGTCTCTCAGGAAGACTCTCCCACAAGCCATCGGAACTCTCGGGAGGTGAACAGCAGAGGGTAGCCATCGCAAGGGCACTGGTCATGAACCCGTCCATTCTCCTCGCGGATGAACCGACCGGGAATCTCGACACCCATACAAGTTTTGAAGTCTTTGATCTCTTGAGGACGGTCAACCATGAACAGGGTATCACCCTGATCATGGCGACCCATAATGAAGCCCTTGCTGAACGCGCGGACCGCATAATCATCATGGAAGATGGCCGGATCTCCGGGGGATAAGAAAAAAACCCTGAAAGCCCCTGTATCAGGCTGTTTTTGTGTCCGAACCGCTCGAGGGAGCTGTCGAGGAAGGAGCTGATGGCGTCGGGGAGCTTTCGGTTGCGGTTTTCTTTTCGGATCCTTCGGAAGAAGACGAAGACTCCGAGGATCCGGCATCGGTCATGCCTTTTCGGGCATAATCGGTTATGTAGAAGCCTGTCCCCTTGAACTGAAGTGCCGGTTTCCCCATCAATTTTTTCACAGGTCCTCCGCAAACTTCACAGACCGTCTGGATAGGATCGGAAAACTTCTGGATTCGCTCAATCGTCGTATTGCACTTGTCACAATGATACTCGTAAATAGGCATCAAAACCTCCACAAAAATATCCAAAAGCGTTTATAACAGAAGGAGAGCCTCCTTCTTTTCATTTTCTCCTTAAGGATAGCGAACATATGGGGCTATCAGCAATAGCCCCCGGATCTCTTGCCTCACTTTCCCTCCCAAAAAGTATTTCACAATAGATAGATTTTAAGAATAATTTAAAAAACAATCCATCAGTCTTGACAAATAGCAAATAAGTGGCATGGTGGAACCACTGGATAAAACTTCTGGGAACAGTTCTTCCGGCCTGGAGGCTGTTTCCTCTGGAGAGTCAGGCTTTTAAACAATTTTTGAAGATCCCTCAGGATAAAGGAGAACGTCATGACTACCGTGGCGAAAAACGAGGTTTTACAAATGGCGAGGATGGCCGGGGCGAGAGCTCCTGTCATTGCGGTTCCGGATCCAACGATTGACGGAATCGCGGAATGGAAACAGGATTTGCTTGTTTATTTTGGCTGTGCTGCCGATAACCTGATCCACGAGGTCGGTGTGGAAGAGGGATTGAGGGGAGAGATTTGGGCAGCCATGAAAGAAGGGTTTGAAGAACTGTTGATCTCCCAACCTTATGAAGGGATCCCTTTTCCTTTAAATGCAAGGGATAAAGAGACGGAAAAAGCGATAAGCCTCAGGATTTTGAAAGAGATTTTCGAGGAATTGCCCGGTTCGCCTCATCATTGCACCCGTTAAGAAGTGGAGGGGGGCCGATATGCCCCCCAGATGAGAATAAGGATATCGGGGGGGGAGATCCGGAATATCTGATGATTTCAAAAAAAGGGCGGATCTCCACCCATGTTAAAGAAGAAGAATTCGGAGGTGGATATGGGATGGATCAGTGGTGCTCGCAAAAAAACGGCGATGGTCCTGTTGATGTCTCTAGGGTTGCTGTCTCTTCCCCAAATGGCCTTTGGCGCTCAGAAGGACATCACGCTCAAACTGGGTGGTCAGTATTGCGGGGTTTATCTTGACGATGTGAAACATGCTCTGAGGAAGCTTCATGGCGTTGGAAACATTTCGTTCAATAGCAGCCAGGACAAAGTAAGCATCGCAGAAGCGTCAGATGGCCCAAAAGAAGCGGATTTAATCAATGCCATCAATAATGTCAAGGGAGATGGCTGGTACTGTCAGGCCGAATCACTCCACTAGGGCCTGTTCGCAACTTGAATCCATTGAGTTCACTCAATGTTCCGGGGCTCCCTGAATACAGAGGGTTGAGAGGGGGTTCATTACGGAGGTTTGTCTTCAGAAAAAGAAAGCCCGGTCGGGATGATTCTTCACCCGACCGGGCTTTCTTCGGAAAAAACAATTGCCTCGGAATGTCTTCAGAAATCAGGTCAGAAGCGCACAGGCTTCTTTCAGCCGTCGCACTCCTTCCTCGAGATTTTCAGGACTCGTCGCAAAAGACATTCTCATATGGTGATCGCTTCCAAAAGCCGAACCTGGAACAAGAGCCACCCTTGCTTCCGCCAGAAAAAATTCGGACAGGTCGGTGACGGTTCGGATCTCCCTGTCCCCAAAACGTTTGCCCAGTAGGCCAGAAACATCCGGAAACGCATAAAAAGCCCCGTCTGGAGGGCTCAT
>JAKCCY010000100.1 GCA_021838765.1 Nitrospirota bacterium | reverse complement strand
CCGATCTACACATGGATCGACAGATGTATACACCCTCCCCCCGGAAAATGCAATAAGCGGGGTCCAGAAAAGGCAGGCATCATCTGAACCGATTTGGAATCGATCAAATTTTTCAAAAAAACGGAACCTGCCTGTTTCGTTATATCGTGGACAAAAACTCAAAAAGCTTTTCCTTTTCAGTCCCATGCATGGAAAGCTCACGAGAATCGAGCGCAAGATCCTTCTCATGCATCTCTGCCTTCGTCGACTCAAAAATTTTCCGGATACGCCTGCTGACGATCGACGCATCGGCCTCGAGCGTCTCTGGCAGGAGAAGAAAAAGATGCCCGTCTCCCGCCCTGGTCAGGGAATCCCCGTTGCGAATTTCAAGGCTGACCAGACGCTGAAAACGCTCCATGAACTCCTCCTCTTTTTCAAAGGAAACCTCCTGGGAGTTTGTATTCTTGACCGAAAAGACAAAGAGCAACGTTTCAGTCTTTAGCCTGTCAGCCCTTTCAAGTTCCTGAAAAAGACGATTTTCGAACCCACGTCCGTCAAGAACTCCATAGCCATCGAAGGTATCTTCCGGAATCTGGTAATGAAAGCGGGAATAATCTTTCAGGTAGCTCTCGAGAGAGGACAGCAACTCGCCGTGATTCTGGGAAACCGACCGGAACCACTTCCCCGGGCGTTCCTTTTTTGTTTCGGAAAAATGAATCAGATAGGAAACACCTCTCTGGTCAAAAAACAAAATGCACAACGACTCGATATTTCCATCAATGGCCGTTGTCATTCCAAGTGCGCCCTGCTCTTTCTCCCCTCCCTCCTCCCGTATCCTCATAACCAGCTTCTGGCTTGACTCATTCAGGAGAGACGGGTGAAAGAAGCGGGGAAATCCTGTCCCGGAAGATCGGGAGAGCAATGTATGAAAGGCGGAATTGCTTCTCAGATGGTAAAGTGCCACGCATGAGGCTTCCGGACTGTCGGAAGCCTCCCGAAGACTCTCGAGGAAGAGATCCAGTCTCTCGACATACGAAAAAAACGTTCCGGGAGATCTGGCTGACTCAGATGCCAGGAGATTCGTGCGGATCTTTCTTTTCGATCTGGTCGTGGGAAAAACTGGCTGGGGGGAAGACTTCTCGGGCTCCAAGCCATCGTCGATACCCGTCGAAGCATGAGTCTCGAGAGGAAGCGACTCTTCCTTCTTCTGTTCATTTCGGATAACCCAACCGAGAAGGACGATCCCGAGCCCCAGGGCAAACAGCAAAAAGGAAATCAGGACAGGATGCTCATCCAGCCCCGCAGTATCCGGATTCCGCGTCCTCTGATTTTCAATCAGGCCAGAGTCGGAGTGGTCAGGAAGGCCAAGGTCCTTCTGGATGTCCTTTTGTGCCCGCTTAAGGACATCAAAATCCACAGGAACAGCGGAGGACAAAGACTCCTCGGCACTTCCCGTGGAGACTCCCGGGCCAGACAAGCAGAAAAGAAGAAAAAGCGCAATCAAAAGCTTCTCCAGCTTCCAGTACCCCATGTATCTCCCCCGTCTCAGGTTCAGCTGCTTGATGGAGCAAAAACAAACAAGAAAGAAGAGCAAACAATGCCGATCGAAAAAGATTTCTGTATCATGGTTGGGAGAGGATGGAGATATTTTGAATTTTCAATCCTGTTATCGATCCATCAACATCAAAAGAAATAAGCGGAACTTGCCACAGGACATAATCTCAAAACGCCTCCTGAAGGGATAAATCTTGGCTCCCAAAAAGCTTCCCATGATAAAAATGCCATTATTTTACAAGATTTTCATCTTTTCGCTTTCAATTTTTTTGATTGCCATCCTCGAAGGTGACTATCTGCTTGAAAACCAGATCGAAGGGAGAGTCCAGATTCTCCTCGAAAATGAAACAAAAATGATCGCCATGCAAATGGCCAAAAGCATCGCTGCACCATTGCTCCTTGAAAATCGTCTGCAAATAGAAAATGTGCTGGCAACTCCTCCGCCGGCCTCCGGCATCAGCCGGCTTCTCATTCTCGGCATGGACAAGAAGGTCATCGCTGACACCAGGGAAGGAGCCCTGAGCAAAAAAGTGACAGACTACCTGAGCTCTCTTCGGCAGGAATCTTCCATCAGCATTATTCCGGACATTGACCGGAACAACAATGCCCTTCTTGTAACGCCAATCCTTTATGCCGGAATCAGAATCGGCACATTTCTCGTCATTTTTTCGGAAGAACCGGTTCGGGCAGCTCAAAAAGACATCCGGCACTCCTTTTTTATCATTTCGATCTTTGGCGGCATCCTTTCATTTTTTGGGGCCCTGATCCTCTCCAGGATGCTTTCAAGACCTGTCCGGGAACTTCATCGCGCGACCCAGGCCATCGGAAAAGGAGACCTCTCGGTCTCTGTGCTGCCAGGATCAAATGATGAGCTGGGAGACCTTGTTCAGGCCTTTAACGGAATGGTCAGGGACCTCAAAAAGTCGGACGTCCTGAAAAACGCTCTCACTCGTTATGTCTCAAGGGATATCGCCGAACGGGTGATTGAACACCCTGAACTCATCCATGTTGGGGGGATCAGACAGAAAGTTGTCATCCTGTTTGCAGATATCAGGGGCTTCAGCACATTATCCGAAAATCTGCCGTCGGAACAGGTTGTCACGCTTTTAAACGAATATTATCTTCCCATGTTTGAAATCATCCTCAACCATTCCGGATACATCAGCAACATCATGGGTGACGGCATCATGGTCATCTTTGGAATTCCGGAATATCTGCCATCGAGCCCGGACTCGGCGTTAAAGTCGGCAATCGCCCTTCAGGCAGCCATTTCCCGTGAGTCTTCAAAAAGGATGGCCGCAGGAGCTCCCGTCGTTGAGTTTGGAATCGGAATCCATCTTGGAGACTGCATTGTGGGGAATATCGGTTCAGGCAGCCGAATGGAGTATACTGTCGTGGGCCAGGCAGTCAATATCGCCTCACGGATAGAGTCGATGTCCGGCCCGTCAGAGATACTGATCTCCGAAGATCTGAAGAAAGCCCTCCAGTCAGAATACCTTTGCTCCCCGCCCCAGCAGGTATTGCTCAAGGGGATAGAAGCGCCTGTAAATATCCTGAAAGTACTGGAGCCCGGCTGAATAAACAGGTATACTTCCGGGTTTGGTTACTACCTTCAAAAGGCCACCAGGACAAAAAAGAATGAACCGAACCGGAAATCATGACAAAGGACTACAAAAGAGAAGGTCAGCACTCGTCTTTCAGACCTTATTGTCCTTTCTGACCTTGGCAATTGCCTCATGTACTGGGCCAGTTGTCCCGCACAAGGAACCCGCGCCTCCCACGATCCAGGAAATGGACAACCGGCTTGTCCTGAGAATTGACCATCTTTTGTTCGCAAGAAACTATCCCGGAGCGAAGAGGTTGACGGAGAAGATCAGAAACCCTTCACTAAAAATGTCGATAAAAAAGAAGGTCGCCCTTGAATGGGACAAAAACGATATCAGGTCAGCGGCCGAGGATTTGAAAAAGGGAATGGGAATCGAGTCGCTCGAAAAACTGAACTCCCTGAAGAAGAGGGATCCAGCCTTTTTCCGGGATCATCCGGACATGATCCCGGGAGATCTGGCTGAAACGTACCTCGACAGCCTCATCTCCAGCGGGAAAGAATTTGAAGCCCTGAAGGAAGCCAGAAGCAGCTTCATCCTGCAAAAGGACCTGGAGAAAACCGTCGAGACCGATGCCTATATTCATCTTGCAAGTCGGCGCATGGATAAGGGGAAAGATCATTTTGCCCTTCTGGATATCCAGAAAGGTCTTTCGATCGATCCATCCAACACAAAACTTCTCAAGATGCGGGCAATCCTTGAAAAGAAGAAAAATTATCTGACGGAGGAAGGGTTCAAGCAGTACGGGAGACAACATCTTCGTCGGGCGATCCGTTATTGGAGCGATGCCCTTTTACTCTCCCCCGGGAACAAGTCCCTGCGCCAAAATATCATTCAGGCCCAAAAGATGCTTGATCGGTTGAAAAGCCTTCAGAACATCGGGCAGGTTTCAAAAAACGCACCTAAAAACAAGTAACCAGTCTCCATGGAGGTCCCCATGATCGAAAACACAGCACTTCCGGAAAAAGTCCTTGATGTTCAATGGTTCACAGACCCTCTATGCTCCTGGAGCTTTGCAGCGGAAAAAGCTATTGGTGAATTCAGGTCCCAAATGGAAAAAAGCATCATCTTCCACCACCGCATGCTTCCGCTCTACCAGTCTCTTGAGACATTTCTCAGTGCTCACCAGATGAAATCCCCATCCGAATTTGCGACAAAGGTCCAAAAAGCCTCACGGGCAACCGGCGTGGAAATGACAACGGCACCATGGGAAAGAGGCATCGTCCCAAAAGACGGCCATTTTCTTTCCAAATGGACCCTCGCCGCCATTTCGATCGATCCGCTCAAGGGGGACAAGTATCTCCACCAACTCCGCCGCGCCTTCTTTGTGGAAGGCAGGGATCTCACAAAAACCGAATTTTTGAAAGACCTGGGAGAAAGAGTTGGTTTGGACCCGGTGATGCTCGAGAAGCTTTCTTCATCGGAAAACATCCTTGAACAGCTTCATGCCGACATCAGGAAAGGATCCGGGGAAGGCGTTTCGGTTCGCCCAACACTTGTCATGGTCAACAGCGGCGGAGACAGGGTCTTCATCGGCGGACTCCGGGACGCCAACCTTTTTGTTCACGCGGCGGAGGTCCTGATCAGCGAAGCCTAGGACGACCTTCCGGAAATAATCTCGTAGATCCGTAGAACTTCAGCCAGAGCCCGTCTTCCTGACTCGTCAAGGACCGTAATGTGGCCCATTTTCCGACCGGCTCTGGCTTCCTTCTTTCCATAAAGATGGAGCCTTGCGCCGGTGGAAGAAAGGACGGCCGAAAAATCCGGAACTCCCCTCTCCCACAGATCTCCCAACAAGTTCACCATGGCAGCGCCACCGGAGAAAAGGGGAACGGCAGGAGGCGCCCCCACCAGCACCCTGATCTGTTGGGAGAACTGGCTGATACCACAGGAGTCGATCGTAAAGTGGCCGCTGTTGTGTGGTCTTGGGGCCATTTCGTTAACCAGGACCCTCCCCTGGCTGTCCAGAAAAAATTCCACCGTCAGGACACCCTCGTAAGACAGACTGTTTGCAATCAGAAGACCTGTCTCCCGCACCGCAGAAACGATCTCCGGACTGACATCCGCAGGGGAAACGCTTGTATGAAGGATCCCGTTGATATGAATATTTTCAACCAGCGGAAAAAAAGCGTATCCATTTTTACGGTCTCCCGCCAGAATGAGAGAGATCTCTTTCTCCAGCGAAATCCGCTTCTCCAAAAGGCAGGGAACATTCCCCAGGGAACGGTAGGCGAGCTTGAGCTCATCCAGGTTCCTGACAGGAATCTGGCCTTTTCCATCATACCCCCAGCGACTTCTCTTCAGAATTCCGGGAAAAAGATCCAGGATCTCTCCTTCGGGAACGGACAGATCGTCCTCGCCGGAAAAGCATCGGTATGGTGCCGTGGGGATTCCAAGTTTGTTCAAAAAGTCTTTCTCAAGGATCCGGTCCTGGGAAACCAGGACTGCCCGGGGATCAGGCGACAAGCGGATTGCCCCCGACAGGGCGTCCATCAGCTCCGGGGGAATATTTTCGAATTCGAGGGTTGATGCCGACACCAGGGAAAGGAACTCCTCTCTCAGGGGAACCGAGAGAAAATCCCCCCGGATATGGTGGTCGGAAAGCAGGGCAGCAGGGCTTTCGGGGTCGGGATCCCAGGTGCAGATCCGGTACCCCATCGTTCTTGCCGCCATCGCAGCATATCGACCCAGCTGACCGCCACCAAGGATTCCCAACATTCGACCGGGAAGGATCACTCATCCTCCGGAAAAGCGATGTCCAGGACAGACTGGGTCAGGTTCCGGCGATAAGAAACAAGCTTGTCCCCCAGTCCCTGATCGGACAAGCCCAATATGGAAATGGCAAAAAGTGCGGCATTTTCCGCTCCGGACTCGCCGATGGCAAAAGTGGCAACCGGAATGCCCTTTGGCATCTGGACAATAGAAAGGAGTGAGTCAATCCCTTTCAGGTAGGTCGACGGAACAGGAACCCCCAGAACGGGGATAGTGGTCATCGACGCCACCATGCCGGGAAGATGGGCCGCGCCCCCTGCTCCCGCAATAATGACCTCTATTCCCCTCCCTTTAGCCTCTCTGGCATACTCATGGAGAAGGTCCGGAGTCCTGTGCGCCGAAACAATCCTCTTCTCATAGACGACATCGAACCGCTCAAGGGCCACTGCGGCAAACTTGAGTATTTTCCAGTCGGAGATACTTCCCATAATCAGCCCTACCATTGGAGAGCGACTTTCCATCCTGACTCCTTGCAATCCTGTCCTCCCACCCATCAATCCGGAAACGATCAAAACACCGGGCATTGTCTCAAAAGAAAAAACATTCTTCAATTTTCTGAAAAGAACCCTGCGAAAACTTCCGGCAAAAGAAAAAACAGCCCGGTTCATTTGACCAAGATTCAGGGAATCATGTAGATTATTCAGGCTAAACATTATACGAAGGAGCAATCTTTGTCACATCCTGAAACCGGTGAAAGAGTTCCGTTTGCGATAGGCCCCGAACCGGTCCTTATCCGCGAAGAAATTATTGCCAATGGCCCTGGCATTGAAAGCTATCGAGCCATTGGCGGTTACGAAGGACTGACGAAGGCTGTCAGGACCATGACTCCCCACGAAGTCATCGCAGAGGTCAAGGATGCTGGACTCCGCGGTCGGGGAGGGTCCGGATTTCCTGCCGCGATCAAATGGGAGAAGGTTGCCTCCCATCGGGTTCGGGAGCACTACGTCGTTGCAAACGGAAGCGAAGGTGAACCCGGGAGCCACAAGGATCACTTCCTGATCACGACCAATCCCCACCAGATTCTTGAAGGAATCATCATTGCCGCCTATGCGGTATCGGCCAAAAAAGCCCTTCTCTTTGTCAAGGAAAGCTTTCCCGAAGGGATTGCCATTCTCCAGCGCGCAAGACTTGAAGCCATTGATGCGGGCTATCTCGGGGAAAACATCCTTGGCTCGGGATTTTCGGTCGATGTGGAAATCTTCGTCGGTCCGGCTGCCTATATTGCCGGGGAAGAGACAGCCCTCCTTGAATCCCTGGAGGGACGGCCGCCCAAACCCAGAACAAAGCCTCCCCATTATCCGACTGAACGGGGCCTCTACCTGTGTCCAACAGTCGTCAATAATGTCGAAACATATGCCCATGCTTCCCATATCCTCAGGAATGGATCAGACTGGTTCCGCAAGCGGGGCACGGCAAAAAGCCCCGGAACAATGGTCTTTGCAGTCACCGGATCGGTCCGGAAACCAATCATTGTCGAACTTCCTCTTGGAACACCCATCAGAGACCTGATCTATCACTACGGCGGCGGCCCTCTCCCTGGAGAGGAAATCGTGGCCTTCTATCCTGGTGGCCCTTCCTTTGGCGTTCTTCCGGCAAAACAAATCGATGCCCAGCTGGAGTATGATGCTCTGCGTGCGCTCGGATCCGGGATCGGATCGGGAGGAGCGATCGTCCTCTCCGACAAAGACTGCCTGATTGCCACCTCCCTTGAGTTTGCCCGATTCTATGAAGAAGGGAGCTGTGGGCAGTGTCCGCCATGCCGGATCGGGACAGAAACAATTGCGGGACTCCTCGAACAGATCGAAACCGGACAGGCACCTGCCGGGATCGTGGAGCGCATTCAACGCGTATCAGAAATGATCAAGGGACGGGGTAATTGCGGCTTGATAACCGCTTCGGCCTTTTCTGCAGAAGCCCTGATCAAACACTTCAGGAATGAAATACTTCTTCATATGGAAAAAGGGACATGCGTCCATCACCACCGGACGCCCGTATACAACCGGTTCAAAACCATGGAGACAGAGAAGTAATCAAGGGCTCCATTGACCGAAGAGATAGCGCCCAAAAGCAATCAGGCCTACCGGGGAGCCATTGGTACATGGATGCCCGATTACATTTCTTCGCGGCGAAGGACTGGTTCAACTATCATTTTTTCCGACAACCAGGAGTGAGCAATGTTTTCCCAACCTTCCTGGAAAATCCATCTTTTCTTCTGTACGGGAAACAAATGTCTGGGAAAAGGATCGGAGGAGCTGAAACTGCTCGCCCAGGAAAAGCTCAGTCAGACAACACATGCCGGAGAGCTTCTGATCACAAAGAGTGGCTGTCTTGATCTGTGCGACTATGGTCCGATTGCCCTTTTGTACCCTGAAGGAAAATGGTTTTCTTCAATGGATGAAAAATCAACGAGTGACATGATTGACCAGATTCTGAGCGGTCGGGATGTTTTGCCAAGAAACATAATCTACCAGATTCCAGGAAAGGATGGTTTAAATAAAAATGGGGTACAGGATTCGGAAAAAAACTGAAGTTTTTTCATCTCCCCGGCAGGAAACGATGACTGAGTCACCGTTATCCCGGCCTACGAGCAGTGGACCGGGGGGAGATAGAACAAAAATCTCCCTGGCAATTGCCGGATCCATTATCCTCATTCTTCTGGTCGGAACGGGACTTGCCTCCCACATCATTTCCGACAAAAAGAAAAAAGAGTCTGATGCCGCAACAATCGAAGTGTCAGCAGAACAGCTGTACACACAGGGCCAACGCGGAACAACTGCGGACCTGGACAAAGCAAAGGACATGTTCAAGGAGGTTTACCAGAAGTTTCCAAACACCAAAAGCGCAGCAGTCGCCCCCCTGTTTATCGCCACGATCGACAACCAGGAAGGCAAGCACAAAAACGCCGTGGACTGGCTTCACAAGGGGTTGGAAAAGAATGCAGGGAACACCCGTATTCTTCCCTTCTATTATGAAAGCATGGGCGTGACCTTTACGACGACAAAAGAATATGATCAGGCTCTGGCAATGTTTCAGAAGGTCATCAAATTCCCTGAAAAGATTCTTGCCGATGCCGCCTATTTCAATATTGGAATGATCTACGAAACACTGAACCAGCCGGCTTTGGCCCTCATCAACTTTCAGAAACTTTCCAAGGAGTTTCCGAACTCTCCTTGGGCAGCCGAAGCAACACCCTACCTGCAGAGAAACGGAATGCCGTCATCCCAAATGGCTCCAGCTCCCCTTCCCTCAACCCCTCAAAAGTAAACCTTTTCCCGGAAAGAGTCTCGAAAGGCTTTTTCCGGGTTCAGAAAACGACCATCACGCCTTCCCTCCCCGGTCGCAAGACCTCGTCAACGGCTTCTAAATAGGCTGCACCCCAACAGGGCCAGAAAGCGCCGGCTCGACCGGTCCGTCACCCGGGGATTTCCCCTATACGCATTCTGGATGAGGTTATGGGTTGGTTTATAAATCCTCTGGGGATATCTCTGTCTTGACCTCATGCTTTTCGGCCGATTCGTGAAACATTTCTTGTTGCGCCCGGATTTGAGTTTTCAGACTATGAGCTTTTTGCGTTTCTATCGCTCGGTGCCCAAGCCATTGCATAAAAACAAGACTAATAACAACCATTGACAAGGATATGCCAAATTCCAATGTTTTGACCGGATCCTGCCACCGAACAAAATGTTGAAGAAATGTTGCGCCCATAATGACGATGATGACATTGAGAACCTTGGTTTCCAAATCGGTCAGGGATTCTATTCCAAGAGCTATCGCAACATTCAGGGGAGAAATGAATAAACTGTAAAGACCAACGCCCACCAGATAAAAGACGACGGCCTCAAGCATTGTGCTGACGATGTTCAGATCCCGACTCATGGCAACACCATGAGAAGAAAAAGCCCCCTTCACCACCTCAGACCAGGAATGATATAAGGCTTCTATTGCTTGGACTGCACCGATCAGAAATAAGGAAAAGGCTGTAGACATCACGGAAAGCACCGCTATAAAAACAAGATACCGAGAGCGCCCAAGAAGAATGTCCAAAATATTAAAGGAGTCTCCATGTTCATCAGGTTGTATTTTCAATGATGCCACCTATCCTTCCAGTGAAATAGGGTTATTTGACATCCTCCCCTCCCTCTCGCTTCGCTCGCCGCGAAAGCGGAAAGGAAGGGGATTCCTTCCTGCCAACTCCCCGGACTGAAAACGGGGATCGATTCGCCGAC
>JAKCCY010000099.1 GCA_021838765.1 Nitrospirota bacterium | reverse complement strand
TTCGACGCATAAAACCCCCATCTTCTTCATCAATGTCAGATGTTCGCTGGCGGTCTGATTCGATATCCCTGCCCGGCAAGCCAGCTCACTTGCAGGAAGTGCCCGGCCATCCGCAAGGGCCAGAAGCATCGCAGCACGTGCCGGTGAGGAAATCATTTGGGCCACCTGTGACAGTTTCAGAACTTCATCCATATTTCGTCCACTCCCGAATCATTCACATCATAAAGGATGTTAGGGTAGTTTCAGGTTGTCACTCAAAGGCAACCACAACCCTTCAAAAAAGGAGAACACTATGACATTATCTGCCATTTTTCAAAAAACAAATGAAATGCCCTGGATCCCGGGAAGCGTTCTTTTTGGCGAAAAATTATTGGTAGAAGGACAGGATGTTATTTTTCTCAAGATCCTGAGCGATCGAAGGGATCAAGGTGGAGGCGTTGCCGAAATCACAAGGTTTGCCCCCCCGCCCGGGAAACGAATCCGGATCAAAGCCATCGCCGAATCCGATGAACACGTCTATGTTCTGGAAGGGGGGCACGATGATGGGACCGGCAAACAAATCCGCTTCCCCGGAGACTATCTTCTTCACCCTAAGGGTCTTCCCCATAGTGCCATCCTGTCACGGGAAACAATCGCTCTGGTCATCTATGCGGGAGAAACAGACCGGGTGACCGAATTTAGAGTGGAAGATTGCAAACAGGGCGATTGAAGAGAGATCAGCATTCTCCCTGCATGAGAAAAAGAACTTTACCGGAAAATGGGCCCGAACCAGTGATGGAAAACAGTCATCCTGATTCGGGTCACTATTATGATGCAAGAAAACTCATTTACAGGATAACCCCGAATTCGACGCCAGACTCAAAATCAAGAGTCATGTTGCTGATGCCAGGATGGTTGTCCAGAAGGTTTTTAAATGGCAAAACCTCATCGGATGACGTATACATGTTGTCGGCCAGGATGATCGCTCCAGGCTTCAGCAGTTTTTCAACTTTCTGGAATACATCGAGATATCCACTTGCCCAGATATCGATGAAGACCATATCGAATGATTCATTCATGCTAGCCACCGTTGAAAACACGTCGCCCCGAAACAAATCGACATAAGAGGCTAGCCCCATGGATTGAACGTTCTCCCAAAGAGTGTCGCACTTGCTATCGTCCATTTCCGTTGCGACCACTTTGCCTTTTCCCAGTACCCTGAGCGCCTCGGCGAAATACAATGTCGAAACGCCTCTTGAACTCCCAAGTTCCAGAATGGCCTCCGGTCTTTTTACCAGAGTCAGATTGAACAGAAACTCTCCCATCTCCGGAGAGATGGCAAGCGACAGAGCAGAATCCTGAACCAAGATGCCATGAGTCTTGAGAAACAACCCTTTTTCAAAAGGCGCAAGAGTCCCGTATTGTTTTACAAGTTCGGAAAATGCCTTGTCCGAACCCTTAAACTGAGCACGCGCCTTGCCATGGATTTCATCATCACTCTTCTTATGCAGGGATGACAGGCAATCACTCAACCCTTTATTTTTTTTTAAAAGATTCATTTTTCCTCCCTAAAAAATAAAACTATAGAATATTTCAATAAAGTTTCGACTCGGGAATCCAGTTCTCTTCCAAAGTCCCGCTTTTTTGATAGAAAAAGAATCAGTTGCATAAAATCAGACGATGAAGTTTTCGGGTAAAGACATCCGATTACACCCCTTCACACCCCCCAAAAGTCCGGAACTTCTTTCACAAACGGGAGATATGCCCATTCCATCTCCTGGATTTCTGGAGAGTCGATTACCGTTGATACAAACAGACCCATTGCTCAAAAGATAAAGACAAATTGGCTTTGCCTTCGCTTTTCCAAAATTTCGCTCTTTTCCCGGATCCATTATTTTTCAAGTGTTTCTGCACGTTTTTTCAGTGCATGGTTCATGGATTCGAAGCCTTGACGAACACGCTCGTACCAATGAAGTCCCATGAATAGGGGCAAAAAACCTGTAAAGCGCTCGGAATGCTCGAACCGGATCGCTCCATTGCTCTCTGGAATCAGCCGGAATGAGTGCTCTCCAGCGAAGAGAGCAGAAATACCAAAGGTTCCAACCCACCGGAATTCCCGTTCGGGTGTCATCGCGATGAGAATAGGAGAGAAAGACATCGGCCGGCGTCCAGGCAAACGCACAGCGACGTCCAATCGTTTCCCGACCGTAAGAGAGCCAGATACCCGTACTACCAGGGGATTCCACTCTGGGTACCGGGGAAGATCAATCAATATCCGCCAGATATCAGCGACAGGAGCGTGGATGTCGATCATTGTCTCAATGTCTCGTGCCATGCAGGATCTCCTTACATCTTTTAAAAGTTGATTGGTAAGCAATTGATAACTTTCAGGTCAAAAAATTTTCGGCCTTTCCATGCGAGCCTTGATTTCCCTAAGAATAACCGCAAACCGCTCTGGCTCCTCATCATGTGGCAGGTGAGCGGACGATTCGAACCAGAAGAGTTCCTTTCCGAGAGGTGCTTTCAATAAAGCATGGTAGCGCTGCAAAATAACCGGAGGGGCAACAGCATCACGTCGTCCCTGACAGAAAAATACGGGAACATCCAGAGAAGGAACCTGACGGAAAAGGTCCAGGTCTTTCATCGATGGAAGAAGAGAATCCTGGGTAAGGGAGATCCCACTGAGTGCCTGCAAAGCCTCGCGCCATGTATAGTTCGGAGAAGAAAAAAGACGCCAGAGATTTTTCCTGAGGAGCGAAGAAAAGTGTTCACGACGGTGAATGCCCCCGAACTCGGTCATCCATTTCGCTCGTTCCATGAAATCCTTGCTCTCCATGTAAGGAGGGGGGCCAATACGTTCCAGCGCTTGCAAAGCTTTCCGGTTCTTTCTCACACTCGCCTGTTGCCAGACAAAGTCATGGGCCATCGCATCGCTTTCCTCGATCCGGACATCCATACCTACCCCGATCAGGGCACGGATCCCTTCCGGAGCCCGATACGCTGCAAGGGCGGCAAGACTTGCCCCCAGAGAAAATCCGAGCAGATAGACAGACTCGACTTCCAGACGCTTTCGAAGCACAACAACCATCTCCTCTACATCGAGGACAAGACGATCCAGGGGCTGAGACCCGAAAGAGACATCCCGGTGGAACGATTTCCCGCACCCCCGCAGATCCCAGTAGACAACCCGGAATGACTCTTCCCATTTCAACCGCTCTTCCAAAGCATCGGCTTCATGGATTACAGGGAATCCCGGGCCGGCCTGAATGATCAGGAGAACCGGGAGACTCGGCTCCTTTCCCCGCACAAGGATCCACTGATCATCGTCTCCCAAACGCACTCGCTCGAATAGACGGACAGAATGCTCGGCTCCAGTCATTAGAATCTCCCTTCTTTTTGGCTGAGGGCCCGTTCAAGAAGATCTTTTATAGATTCCCTCCATTTGAGCGCAGGGGGTTCGCATTCCTGAAAATACAGCATGCGGGCAAACTGGCTCAGAAGACCAATCGTCAGAGAAGCCAGAAGATCGGTACTCTCCTCCGGATCGACAGTCCCTTCTGCCTTCCCCTTCTCGATCCATTGTCTCAGCAATCCGAGAAGGGGATTGAGCCGCGTTTTCGAGCTGGCCTGCGGCCAGAAAAGACGCAGGTTCTCATGAACATAGATCACGGCATCAAGGTTCTGGTCCAAAAACCGAATGTAGCGGTCCACCAGAGCGTTAAGGTCTTCATGGAAAGTTTGTTGAGGATCCATGGATTCCTGTACGCTCATGACCAGCGTTCCGTAGCAGCGTTCGAAAAGGTGGATCGCCAGGGTGTTCTTGCTCTCGAAGAACTTATAGAGCACGGTATTGCTATAACCCGTAGCTGCCGCAATATCCCTGAGACTGGTCTCGCAGAGACCATCCCGGACAAACAGGCGCAAAGCCTCCAGCAAGATGGCCTGTCTTGAAGGCGGATCATCGGGCGATGCGAGAGGTATAAGGGAGTATTCTGTGACCATGTCGTTAGGTTATCAGATGCTAACTCAAAGAACAAGAGAGCGGTTAACAATCACAACCGCATCGGCTCATTATTGAAAGAACGGCTCAGGCTTTTGTAATCAAACGGAGCAATTCCCTGTTTAAAGCCTTGCGCCCCTCTCCTTTCTCACCAAAAAATGTGTCATCAACATCTTCAACGACCGGGAGGGCAGCTACCGTCACATCCCGCCCGGTTTGAGTCAATTCCAATATTTTGGCACGCGTATCGGTCGGATGAGAACGGCGAAGGAGGAGCCCGCGCACTTCCAGTGCACGCAAAACCTGAGAGGTCATCATGACGTCCAGTTTCGAATGGTGGGCAAGCATGACCTGCGTGACATGCTTCTCTCTGGCAGAAAGCCATAGAAGGCCCGCCAGCAAGACAAACTGGACCTGAGTGAGCCCATACGGTTTCAATTGCCTAGCGATGGCTCGTTGCCATAGCGTCGTAATCTGCCAGATCAGAAAACCTGTACTGTCATTGGCTTCTTTTTCAGAAAACGGCCACTCTGCTTTTGTACTACCCATCCAGTTTAACCTCCATGGCTTTTGCAATCAGCAGAAAATCCTCTTCAGTCATTTCGATGTGCCCAGTGCGGAAAGGATACCCCCAATGCTCGGTGTCCCGGATAAAAGACAGATTCGCTATCAGGGAATGAATATGGACAGGCCTGCATTTTAAATACTCGACATCGCGCCGAAAGGGAAGAAAGTCGTGAGACATGGGATATTGGTAAATATTCTCCCCTATGATTCTGCCTATAGCGGTGAACATTTGCAGAGGTTCCCTTTCATTGGTCTCCGTTTTCGGGGAATAATAGACAAGCCAGTCACCCACCCTCATCCGATGAAGCGGAGCGGCCTTGCCGTGGCACAACTGAGCAAATCCCTCCGCCCTTCCCCATTTCACGTGAGACCAAGATGCCACCCCGATCCAGTATCGCACCCTCATTCAAGCTGCCCGGCAAGGCTTGAACATTTCTCAAGGGTCTCCTTCAATGTTTTTTGGATACCACGTCCAATCAGTAGGGCAAACAAAGGACTTAACCACCCATGCATCTCGATACGAACGCTGATTTTCCCACCCTTCCCCGGAGAGTCTTCGGGCGAATAGGTGTGTATAAAATCCATACAGGTCAGGGGCAGAAAGGAGCGGTTCGTGAAACCCCGTTTTTTTTGGACCTCCAGCATGACAAAATTCACCATGGGCTCACCAACTGGTTTCAATTGCCCCCTGCTTCCTGCCTCAAACGGCCCATCCAGAGTGACCCATTCCAATCCTTCGTCCCAATGATTCCACTCGTGGGGTCGGGACCAGAGTGCCCAAACCTGTTCTGCATTAGCTGTAGTCGGAATCGTTTCTTCATACCTCCATGTCAGCATCTGATCCTCCAGTAGTAATTACATATATTATATATATGATTACTATATCTCAGTGGGACCTTTGTTTCAACAGGAGATCATTGGGCCAGGAGAAAATCTTTCTTGGAAGCAAATCCCCCTTGGTCACAATCGTTTTTTTACCTATTGAATATAGACCGGTCTATCTATTATGATTGCACTCATGAAAAAGCCCATTCATCCAGGAAAGACTCCCTCAAATGTTGTCCGGACCCGTATTCTCGAAACGGCCGCCAATCTTTTTTATCTTCATGGGATCTCCAATGTCGGGATTAATGAGGTCATCGGAAAAGCCGGTGTAGCCAGAATGTCCCTCTACCATCACTATTCTTCCAAGGACGATCTTATTCTGGCTGTGCTCGACCATATCTCTGCCCAAAGGGCCGAGATAATCGGGAACGCCCTTTCCGGATACCACACCCCGGAGACCCGGCTTATGGCTATATTCCTGATCCTGAAGGAAACCGTCCATGAAGAGACCTTCCGGGGATGCGCATTTATCAACGCGGCAATAGAAAGGGCAAAACCGGAAGATCCCATCCACGCAAGGGTTGCCAAACACAAGAGAATGATTCAGGAAATCTTTCTCAAACTGGCAAAGGAAGCGGGAGCAGACAATCCGGACCTTCTAGCCCGGCAATTGATGATCCTTTGGGACGGTGCGATCACACAGTCCTACATTCATCAGGATCCGGAAATCGTTTCTTTTGCAGTGGATGCCGCCAGAAAACTGATTGCAGCGAGCCTTCGGGAAAAACAGGAAGATTCATGAAACCTACCTCCTTCACAGACTTTCTCCCGTCCGGGCTTCTGGGGCTCGGAACGGCCGTCGCTCTCGGGTTTTCCCGATTCGATTACGCTCTCATTCTTCCTTCCATGAAAAGAGATCTTGCTCTAAACTTCACTGAAGCCGGATGGTTGAATACAAGCAATGCGATCGGGTATCTCTTGGGATCTATCGTAGCGAAACCGCTGATCGGGCACTTTGGAGTTCGGATGATTTTCCGTTTCGGATTGATCCTGACTTCAAGTGCTGTTCTGACAACAGGGCTTTTCCATGCCTACATCCCACTTCTTCTTCTCCGGGTTCTGGCCGGAGTCTTCGGAGCGCTCTCCTTTATCTGCGGGGGCGTTTTGGCCGCGGGCTTGTTTCCGGGGAATGCAGGGCGGACGGCCGTCTCGATTTCAATTTACATGGCGGGAGGAGGTCTCGGGATCCTGCTGTCCGGACTGACAATCCCAATGGCCCTATCCCGCTGCGACGATAATTGCTGGCCGTGGATTTGGATAGGGTTAGGAGTCGCGAGCTTTTTATTCACCGTTTTTTCTTGGTCCAGTGCCCACAGATCACAACTGCAAGGAGCCGTTCATCAAGGAAAGTCCTCCTGGAAAATCGGCTCCTTTGTTCCGCTTTTAACCGGATATTTCCTATTTGGGGCCGGTTACATCATTTATATGACCTACATTATCGCCTGGGTCCGGGAAAGTGGACGTTCGGTAGAAGAAGTTTCCTTTTTCTGGGCACTCCTGGGTGTGGCAGTCATCGTATCTCCGCCCATATGGAAAAGAGTTCTGAGCGGTTGGAGGGGGGGCAGGCCGATGGGAGTAGCTATAGGCATAACGGCATTGGGAAGTCTGATTCCTCTTTTTTCGACCTCCTTTTTTTCAATGATCGTTTCGGCTATATTTTTCGGTCTTGCCTTCCTCAACGTCCCGGCAACGATGACGACCTTTCTGCAAAGATCCCTTCCTCAGTCGCATTGGGGAAGCTCGATCGCATTTTTCACCTTGATTTTCTCTCTGGGTCAGATTATTGGTCCAGTTGTTGGAGGGTGGATCGCCGATCGGGAGGGAATACTTTCCGCAGGCCTGATATTTTCTTTTATCAGCCTGTTTGCGGGGGCATCTGTCGCCGTTTTCCAACAGGAGATTCAGCAGCGGCAGGGGGAGGCGACAGATATGAAAACCCTTTAACTGGATAATTTATGTGATAGGAATTCCCTCAAGGCTGTATTAAAATCTTACCACCAAGAAGGACTCCTTAACTCGTGAAACTAAACGCCGTGTCAAGTTATTCCTCAATTCGCTGCAACTGGTAGTACTTCACCCGCAGTTCAACGCGTGCCGGAACTGGATTAAAGATATTTGAAATGATGGAATGCAAAGGCACACCAACTATGTCATTGCACCATACGCTAAAAGATAATTGTATCGCTCACCGTGACAATTTGGTTCAGCTTGAAGGGGTCAGGATGGCGGCATTCTCTTGAGTGTCTCGGACAATGCTTGGGGTTATTGAAAAGATATCGTCTCATACAAATTCAAGGACACATCTTCAGAAAAGTTAAAAAACACCGAATACATCATTCACTCAAGCATTCTGGACCGAAGTTTCGGCTTCGGAATTGGAGGTGTAGGTCCAAAAAGAAAAGGAAAGCCCTCTATCGAAATTTCAATATATTACAGAAACGTTCAGCGATTGATAAGCATTGAAATGGCGCTAGGATTTTCGAAAACCTTACCCCAAGATTATCGATAGGAATCAACTAATAAAATAAATGGGGCACAAACAATAAACATCAGGCAATATTGGAGCTCCTGTCCAGAATCGAACTGGAAACCTTCCGCTTACAAGGCCCAATTATGTCTTTTTCTAAATCATTTTCATCAAAAGACTTTCTTTGACAAGTACCGGAATGGCGTGCATTTTTCCGTTTATTTTCGATTATTCATTTCCGGGCATTTCCAAGAGTCACCAAGAACTCACTGTCCCAAATTTGTCCCAAGGAATCCGTCGTCAAACTTACCCATATGAAACCGGCTCGTCTTTTGCAACTGATCGACAAGAAAAGAAGACGCTTTTTCCGGACTTCCGGAATCAAAGGGAGGCGCGGGATCATATTCGATTGCCAGCTGGATAAGCCTCGAAGCATCTTCCCCCGCAACTTTTTCGACCAAGATCAATGCGAGATCAATACCGGCCGAGACACCAGCTCCTGTAATAAATTTTCCATCCCAAACGACTCTTTCCTTAACCGGAATGACGCCATACTTCACGAGTTCATCCCTGGCCAACCAGTGAGTTGTGGCTCGACGCCCCTGCAATAGCCCGGAACTGGCCAGCAGAAGGGTGCCGGTACAGACTCCAGCCACATATCGGGCATGCAACGCTTGTTTTCTCAAGAAAGTTATCAATCCCGAATGGTTCATCACATCCGATTGTCCGGGTCCGCCGATCACAACCAAAATCTCGACGGAAGGACAATCCTGAAATCCGGCATCTGTATTGATAGCGATTCCCTTCTCCGAAAGGACTGTTCCTGCGTTTTCGGATATAAGGATACATCTGGAATGGAGGCGGGAAAGTACCTCATGGGGCCCCACAAGATCCAGAGCATTGAAATTGGGAAATAATACAAATCCAATATCGATCTTCTCAAGACTCACCAAAATGTCCTCTCATTCCATGCCTGCAAACCCTCGCACGGGATCCCAAATCTTTCGCAATTAAAGGCCACACAAGAACTCCAACACTGCGTCTCGAAAGCCATCCGGATTGTCCTGATGAACGACGTGCCCACCGTCAAGGGGCACGAGACGAGTGTTTGGTCGTCGCGCTGCCATTTGCTCGAGTTGATCTTGCGTTGTAACCCTGCTATCTCTACCTCGAACCAAGAGAGCCGGACATCGGCTCGCAAGCCAGTCAGACCAATGGTCACCATTGAGTCGCACTTGAGACTCGACCATCTCACGAGGTTCAAACGCGAGCCGCCAGCCATTTGAGGTCGAACGGATGGCATCCTGAAGGTATGGCGCAAACCGTTGCCCAACGTGAATATTGAGAGCCTCTCGACTTGGAAATGTTCCCTCCCATGCCATCACGAACGAAGCATCGGCATTAGGAGAGGGTCCGATGTCTTCTATAATGAGTGCCTTTACCCGTTCGGGATTCCATGCGGCGAACTGATAGGCATTGACTCCTCCAAGCGAGTTGCCCAGTAAGACGGCTTTGTCTACCCCAAGATGCTCGAATAATGCAAGAATATCGCCTACATAGTCTTCGCGCGAATATCCGGCCACATGGTCGGAATGACCGTGTCCACGTTGATCCAGTGCAACGACACGCCATTCGGGCGATAGCGCATCAGCAAATTGTATATAGGAGGCAGCTTCCATCCAAAGTGCATGGAGCGCGATAATAAGGGGCAGGCCCTTCCCTCCCGTGTCGAGGTAGGACAGGCTCAAGTCTCCATGTTTGAAGTGACTTCTTGTCATATATTTACGACTCATCTTGTATCTCCATGCAAAGAAAGTTTGGCAATGGGCCATGTTGCAACCAAGGCCAGCGAGATATGAAGTACCAGAATGACGCAATCCCGCCAATTCCATGACGCCCGGTAGAATAGATACCTTAATCGGTCAAGAAAAGCATTGGGTGAAATCATATCGATTGCGAAGAGCCGTGCTCTCGCCACACGTGCCTGAAGGAAGAGGATATCGTCTGCTCCTTGAATAACCAGTGCCGGAGCGGTTATGGTCGCCATCCGCAAACTCCCCTCTGGATCGTAGGCTCGCTGGATTTTCTCCAGAATGAGAGCGCAATGGTTGTCCTCTTCAAATGGATGACAGTGCTCAGGAAATGAAATCAATGAGTTGAGGAAGAAAAATTTCCTGAATGGAGATACGGACCCCGTCCATATTTGATAAAATAGAGGACCGCATCCAAAGGGAATGCCCCTGCCAAGGGTCAGGAATAAGAGGAGTCCCATCCCTTTTGGAGATAG
>JAKCCY010000098.1 GCA_021838765.1 Nitrospirota bacterium | reverse complement strand
CCAGGTGCAGGCGGCCATGGACATCCGCACGATCGGCTGTCCGGCCATGAAACGGGCACGGATATCTTCGGCTCCGGCCACGATCTGCTTGTTTCGTCCCGAGACGAACGACAGGATCTGCGCGACGACCGGTCGCCAGGAGAGGCTCCCGATTCCGTTCCCTTCGAACCGGAACAGGATCCGCCAGGGGATTTCCCTGAGATACGAGAACAGGTCCCCGAACGGGACGGGGGAAAGCTGGGGCATCGTTACGGCAAACGTCCGGATAAACCGGTCTCCCAGGCGAAGTGTCTCGAGGTCCAGAACTTCGCCCGGGCGGGGGACCGCCTGTTGCCAGACCGGAGGCCACTGGACGCAGTTGATCAGCCCTTCTCCTGGATCCGGGTACCGGACCGGAATCCGGTCTCCGGGGAGTCTGGGCCTCCATTCCTCGGGCGTCACGTCCGGATCGACCATGTGGCGGATATGACGGAGCGCCGTATGGCAGTCGAGGATCCTGACGAGGAATCCGGCCTGAGAAAGACCCGTTTCGAAGTTTCCGACAACAGCCCGGTGTTTTTCCCGAAGCTGGGCAAGACCGGCATAGACGTCCTGTCCGGCGCGTGTCGAATGCCATTTCGAAGCCTTCCTTTCGGCGTCCCGCGCCGCCTGCCGGTCCGAGACGGCTTCGGCTCGAAGGGGAGGCGGAAGAACGTCGGGCGTGGTCCAGAGCGCGACAAGGACGGATTCCTGGGCACACCATCCGGAAAGGACTCTCGTTTTTTCCTCGAACAGGTCCGAGAGATCGAGACCGATCCGTCCGGACGTCCGGAGCGCCGCGGCCAGGCTTTCTCCCACCGTCCGCCGGGATTCCATCGGATCCCGGGAAAAGGACATCTGGACGATGTGGCCGCCGCGGCCCACCGCCGTGTTCAGCACATCGGCGATTTTTCCGATCAGGGACGAAAACTCGGCGTCTCCCACGAGCGACGCTACGCCGCCGAGGGAGAGAAGGGTCACGAGGGATCCGTCGCCTGCGGCCAGGACGTATTTCGAGTCCGCCGTCTCGAGTTCCACAAACGCGCTCGTGGATCGCCCCAGACTGTCCAGAAGACTTCCCGCGATATTCGAAACAATTCTCGACATGATTCCCTCACGTTCGGTATTCGGTTAACTAAATTCCCATCAGGCTCGAAATTTCCCAAAACAATGTCACCATTCTGTCACCATCCAGTGATTGTTATGGGTTATTATGGGTTCACATATCCATAGGCAATAGCTGGATTTGCGTATGGGTCCTACCCCCCTGATAGGGTTCGAAACCCCTCACTCACCCCAAATTGATTGCCTCTTCCGATCATCAGCGCATTTCTATCCGCATTGACAACCTCTTATGATTCCAATCTTTTGAATGTATATCTGTCGATTTTTCTGGATCCGAAGGACAAAAAAGATTTCATGTTCTCAATTTTGTTTATGTTTTTTTATCTTGTTTTATTTATTAAATATTTTTATCGATATTACCTTAAAGAAATTGCTGTTTATGCATGTTTGTGAGCTGGTATATGGATTGCTTTGGTTGGCAGCGATACATTAAACCATTGAAATCCATCGGAGGCAGCATGCTGAAAAGCTATCAGATGAACTTATCTATAAACGAGAAGAAGTGGCTCCCTGTTTTTGGAAAGACTGGTTCCCTAAGACTCGGGATCTCTTGTCTTTTAAACCGGGATACTTATGCTCTGGTAGAGAGAACTTTTGAGGGAATTTCCTTAACGCGACAGAAAATATTGATCCAATGGGCAGAGGAAAAATGGCTTTTTCTGGGAACAATCGCTGAGGAAATTTCCTCAGCGTGGCCCAATTTGTCTGATGATTTTCTCGAACTGGAGCGCATTCATTCACCGGATATCTCCGAGCTGTTTGTTCTGGATTTTTCTGGAACGGTGATCGCCTCGAGCAAGAAAGGATGTGCTGGAAGAACTGTTTCAGTATCAAAAGCGTTTTTTGAAGGGATGAAGGCGCCGTTCCTCCATGGACCCTATATTGACCCCGAAACTGAGCGAATCGGTCCCTCTACATCGAATTTCCATGACGGGGTTACCTTGATGTTCTATCAGCCGGTCACTATTCAGGGAGAGAATCGGGGGTGCCTTTGTGCACGCGTACCAAATGATGTCATCGGGGACTTGATCCAGCGTGAGGCTGGTCATGTTTACCCAGAGTCAGGAGACAACTATCTCTTTATGGCGGAGTCCTTTTTTGATCCTTCGATTGCTCCGGGGACGGCGCTCTCCCGATCACGATTTGAAGACGACAGCTTTTCCTTCGGTGAGAATCTCAAGGGAGGGATCAAAACGCCATGGGGAACGGTAAAGGTCTTTCAGCACACAGAGCTTGAGCTGCGCTTTACGGATCCCTCCACAGGGGAACTTCATCCTGGGGTCAGGGAAACGATCCGGAAGGGGAGCAATCTCTTTGTGACCTATCCGGGGTACTCAGACTACAGGCATGTTCCCGTGATTGGGTCAGGAGTGACCTTTAAGATGCCAGGCTCTCTGGATCGTTGGGGAATGATGTGTGAGGGAGACCTTGAGGAGGTCTATCGGAGAAGATCCATGAACTTCCAGTTCATGGGGCTGTTTATCGGTCTGAATTTTCTTGTGTGGATGTTCAGCGTTTCCCTGCATTTTCTTCCCGGACTTTCTTTCTGGGAGCGGGAAACAGCTGTCCTTCCGTTTTTTGTGATGGGATGCTGGTGGTTTTATAAGAAGGGAGTGGCACCATTTTCCCACCGTTTAAAAGAGATGACCGGAGTGATCCGGACAATTTCGGAAGGCGGGGGGAATTTGCGGCAGAGGCTTGATCATAAAATACTCGTTGCGGATGAAACCGGCGAGATGGGCCGCTGGATCAACAGTTTCATTGATAACCTTGATGGAATTGTCGGGCAGGTTGTCAGGACAGCCGAGCTGGTTCTCGAGACAAATAGCCAGATGTTACAGAAAAACAATGAGGCAGATGGGGCTTCCGCTCAAGTGGTGAAGGCAATCGAGTCCCTTCTCCACTCTCTTTCGACACAGATGGAAGAGATTGCCCGGGCTTCCAAAACCGCAGACGAAATGAGGTCGTCCATGACTGACGTGGTTAAAAGTGCCCGGACCCAATTTGATGTTGTACGTGCCAGGACAGGAGATATCAGACAATCCATCGGTCACTCCAAGGGATCGATTGAAGCTCTGGAGGCAAGTGCGGGAAACATTGGAAAAATTGTCGAGGTTATTCAGGAAATAGCCGACCAGACCAACCTTCTGGCACTCAATGCCGCAATTGAGGCGGCAAGAGCCGGGGAACATGGGCGAGGCTTTGCTGTTGTCTCGATGGAGGTCCGTAAACTTGCCGAACGAACCAGTATGCAGACCCGTGAGATTCGCTCGATGATCAATCAGGTCCAAGGAGAGGCAAAAGAGGCGGTCAATACGATGGAAGGGAGCATGTCTGGTGTTGAGGAAGGGCTCAGGCTGGCAGAAGGATCAAATTCGGACCATTCCGGGATCGAGATGGTGGTCAGGAAAATGGGAGATTCTATTGCCAATATTTTCGAGACGAGCGAATCTCATAGCGATATTGCAAAAAACACCCGGGTGATGACCGAGCGAATGCAGCATGCGGTAGAGGGACTTCGCAAGAGCGTCGGAAAAGTCCGATTTGCAACAAGGCAACTGCATCAGCTGGTGGGCCAGTTTCAGGTCAGTGGGGATTAATCCGGATTTTTCCCGTTCCCAAGGCCCTCATTGTCGAGGAGCCTTGGCCGGGTTTTTACGCTCGTGCTTTGTGAGCGTCTTCCTGAAGTCTTGGTAGATGGAGCGGAAAACTTTGCGATGGGTTCTCTTTCGAGACTCTGATGGAGTTGATGATAGAGGTCGAGGAAACCAGGCGCCATGCCTTTGGTTCCTGTTTTTTGGACAGATACATAGCCTCATCGGATTTCCGGATAAGATCCTCCCATTCGACTCCATCCTGTGGGCAGATGGCCACGCCTGCCGATCCCGTTATTTCAACGAGTCTTCCTTCGATACGGATGGGTTTCCGGATCGATTCCATGATCCGCTCAATGAGTAATGTCAGTGCCGTATCACTGCCAATATTTTTAAGAAGAATCAAAAATTCGTCTCCACCCAGCCGGACAACAAGATCCGTCTTTCTCGAAGAGCGGAGAAGCCTGCCCGATATAACTTTAAGCAGAATATCGCCTCCTGTATGGCCACAGGTATCATTGATTTTTTTAAACCCGTTGAGATCGAGAAACAAAACGGCCAACCTGCTATTTTCTTTTTGGGTCCTGAGGATTTCAGCCGGCATCCATTGAGAGAGAAAGTGTCTGTTGGGAAGACCCGTGAGCGGATCGATGTGGGCCTGTTTCCACAGGGTTTTTTCTTTTTCAATCTTGCTGTCCATGTCTTTCCAGACATGGACAAAGCTTGTTATCGACCCGTTATCCCCAAGAATGGGAATGATGGTCAGTTCGAAGTCGCAAGGCGTTCCGCTGTTTTTTTGGTCATGAAGAGTCGTTGTAAAGATCTTGCCCTTAAGGAGGGTCTGCCAGAGAGGCATTCGGGACTTATGACCACCGGATGGCACTTTCATGAAATCGGGGATGTGCCCAATGACTGTTTCTTTTTTCTTTCCGGTCAGCATGAGGAAGTCTTCGCTTACCCAGACAATCTTCCCGTCCTGATCCGATATCATCGCTCCGCTTTCGATCGACGGCTGTGAAGATCCCCTTTCCTGAGCGAAGGGGACAGCTCGTTCCGAAGGAGCTTCTGTCTCCTTGCTGGGCACGCTTATGCTGGCCATAAGGGCTTTGATTTCTTCCGGGGAAAGGATCGGATTCATGGGAGGCTCCTTGTTGTCGAGAGCAATGATCGTTATCGAAGATGGAATCGTTTCCCAACATTATTCGGTTGCGAATGCGTTACAGGTGAACCATGCAACGGAGGTTACCCTCAATGTGGAGACTTTTCAGTGAAGCCGGTCATCTTTTTCTGTGACGAAAATCACATATTTGGCATTTGTGCATTCCGGCAAATTCCCAGACAGATAAAACTTGTTTTTTTTGAGATGGAATTTCACCGACTTTTTATCTGTTCCCAAGGGTTTCTTGCCTGAAAGGGATTGGTCCATCGTCCTGTAATAATTATGCGAACAATTAATACGTATTAATTGTTCGCATAATTGAATGATTATACCATGGGTTGGGGGAGTTGTATCGATTGATTGGGCATTGGGCTAGTATGCGTTTTCACAAACCCTTCTAAAAAAACAGCTCTTGCAGGAGTAAGCTCCTGGGGTTGGGGCGAATTCGTCTTTGTTGGCTATGCCATTGAACGGGTCCTGGATTTTTGAAAGGATTGTTCTTGTGTGGGTTTCTATGCGGGCATGCGTTTCTTCCATGATTTTGCCGGAAGAATACTCCAGTGTGACCTTTCGCTCCGGGCTCGAAATGTAGATTGCTCCGGTCCTGACCTTGTCAGGAGGGCAATCGAGTTTTTTTACAGCGTAATAGGCGTAAAGATCCAGTTGCGGCTGGTGACTTTTTGGACTTGGTTTTCCTGTTTTCCAGTCCAGGATAATCAAGCCTTCCGGGTCGTTGATCGCGAGGTCAATCGAGAGATAAACGGGAAAATCGACTCCATCTGTCTGGAATGGGATGCTTTCAAGAATTTCATCGGTCCTTAAAAGGCAGTCCGGACCAAGAGATCTTATCCATTCCCATGGTTCTGACAAAAAGAAATTCTCAAGTGCGACGACGCTTTTTTCGACAATTTCCTTCCATGCGGAATCAATAATCGCCATCTCCTGGTCGTCGTGTTCAACAAAGCGATAGCTCCCTTTTGGGGGAATCTCTCCAGGGGGAAGAGATTTCGAGTCCCTGAAATCCTGTCTCATCCTTTGAAGGAGTTTCTGTTTTTCCAGCTCCGGATCAATCGGATTCCCCGCCTGAAATGATTTGAGAATGCCGGATATGGCTTCATGAACCCTGCTTCCGCTCCAGAGATAGCGATTGGAGAGTTTTTTGAGTCTGTAGATCTCCCTGGTCAAGGGATGGCAGTTTTTCTCCCACCCGCCCCATGAACCGTAACGGGAGAACCAGTATTGTCGGTGGCATGTTTCGAACTGCCCCCATTGGGACGGGGAGTAGCTGAAAGAATTAACAAGGCTGGCCATCAGTCCTCAGTGTGTAAGGAAATAACATCAGGATGGGTTCCATTAAACTGCTCCGGGTCAGGAAACGGCGAAAGCTTCATCCTGAGCCTGCAAAAACTGCAGATGTCGGTGTAACAGGGCTGATGGCACATTCTGCATTTTTCGGAAGGGGGAGATGCCTCCGGGGAATAAGGAAACATCTTTTGGGAACGATCAAGGAATCCAAAGTAAAAAAACTGTTTTGTTCCCGGAGATTCTTTCTCAATATCATTCAGGATCTTTTTGTAAAAGATCTGTTTTGCGTCCGCAGACATGGGACATTCCCTGATGACATAATCGATCCCGTTGAGATAGGCGTAAGTTGCCATTTCTTTCTCGGTCAATCGGTTCAGTGGTTTGACTTTTCGGATGAGGCCCCCTTCCGCAGGAAGGGCCGGCAGCTGTTTTTCGAGATAGCCATCCTGCCAGTGAAGAATGTTCCCCAGGAGGCGGGAGGCTTCGTCATCGAGATTGTGTCCGGTTGCAAGAACCTGTCGGTCGTATTGTCTTGCGGCCCGGTTAAAGAGATGGCGTTTTGAAAGGCCACAGGCGGAGCAGGGCGGTCTTTTGGTTGACTCGGCGATCACCGGAAGAGTCGCTCCTGCTTCTGATTCAATTTCTTCAACAATGAGCCGATACCCTCGCTTTTCAGCAAAAATCCGGGTTTTTTCCGTGCTCTCTCTTGAATACTCCGAAATGCCAAGATCAAGGTGGTACCCCAGAACATCAAGCTCGAGCCTTGTCAGAATATCCCAAAGGGCCAGAGAATCCTTTCCTCCCGAAACGGCGAGAAGAATGCGGTCATCCGGCTCAAACATCCGGAATTCCTTGATGGTTTTTCTGACCTGATCCATCAAATACCGGTCAAAACAGTCTGCACAGAATGCGGTATTGTGTCTCGGGATAGCGGTGACGGCTTTTTTTTTGCAGACTCGACAATTCATCTTCCTGATCCTCCAGAGATGACTGGACGGATTTCAACTTCAAATCGGGGATCAATGCTGTCACCGGGCAAAAGAAGACTGTCTTTCTGGATGACAAGAACGGTTTCGGAGTCGATGCCCAGCTCCAGAAGGAGGCTTGAAACCCTTTTTTGAAATGGAACTTCAAGATGATCTCCGGTTTGGGCGTTGAAAACCTTTATGGGAGTGGGAGCCCTGCGACGGGGTTCGTTTTCTTGGACAGATTCTGTTTCGTCAGGATTCTGCTCCTTGGATTCTGGCAATGGGACAATCCTTCCTTAATTAAGAATTAAGCATTTTTCTCGGGGCAATGATGGGAAAAATGGCAACTTGTTTAATGATACGGCTCTTCCGGAGGCTGTCTGGGTTCTCTATCATACCAGAGAGGGCAAGAGTTCGGGAAGATAGTCCCAGGAGGAAATCTTCAGGTGGACGGCCCTGTTTTCTCCAAAATGGAGGGAAATCCCAGTTTTTTTCCTGTCAGAAGGGATTTCAGGATAAGCGGGTAACAGGCTTTGCGGATTTGAGGATCATTGGACAGATTGCTGATGTTCATGGCTTGCTCCCTGAGCTCCTCGGTGAGTTCAATGCTCTTGTTTTTTTTGAAAGAGGGTTTCTTGAATGGCTTTTCAAGTCGAATGAGGATCGGGAGAAGGGCGAGATCAGGTGCGATGGCCTTGATCGCCTCCCGGATCTCCGGCAGGAGAAAAGTGCATTGTCTTTGCCAGACCTGCCTGGACGTTCTGATGATAATTCCTTCTGGAGAGACCGCTCCCGGATAGGTGTTGTCCCTGACCGGAGAGGGGAGATGCTGGTCCCAGGCCTTCTGCAAAAGAACAAGTCGGACCCCCGCTTCAATTCCGAAAAGGGATTTTTGAGAATCGGCAATGGATGAAATCGGTGTGAAAGACATGTTTTGCCCCAGATCTGCCCATGGAGGATTTGCAGGAAAAATCCTGTTTATGGAATAATACATCCGTATCTTCGGCGACTCAATGTTCATTGTCCGTCCCGAGGGTCTTTCTGAAACATTTTCGTCGGATCAGGTGCTGTTGGCGTTAGGAGACTGGGGGTTCGGATGTCCGGGCAGGCCCTTCTTTTGAATGCAACTTACGAACCACTGAAAATTGTTTCCTGGGAAAAGGCTGTTACCCTGATTTTTCAGGGGAAGGTCGAGGTTGTGGAGACTTTTGACCGAGAAATTCATTCTGTCTCCATGGCGATGAAGGTTCCCTCCGTCATCCGGCTTCACCGGATGGTTTCTTTCCATCAGATTCGCCAGATGGTCCGCTTCTCACGCGAGACGATCTTCGCCCGCGACGGTTATCTCTGCCAATATTGCGGGAAGCGTTTTGAAAAAAATGACCTGACCTTTGACCATGTCTTTCCTGCCGCTCGCGGTGGAGCAAAGACATGGGAAAATATCGTGACCGCATGTAAAAAATGCAATCATCTCAAATCGGGGCAGACTCCGGACGAGGCCGGAATGAAACTCTTGAAAAAAGCCGCCCGTCCACACTGGTTTCCTGCGATCCTTCTGCATATGTCCCTCCGTTCTGAAATGCCCTCTTCCTGGTCCAACTATCTTTTTCAGTCAAGTTACAGGGAACGGATGCTGTCAACCGTTTCTTCGAAGGATTCTTTTTAGAAGAGAGCGGCTTCCGGAAAGAAGCAGATGGCCTTCCGTCACACCGGAGAAGATTGTTCCTGCGATATAGAATGTTGCTCCGGCAAGGATGAGCATGAGGATCTCCATTGCCATGAGTGCCGGACCCGGAGTCAAGAAAATGGTTTCGGCTTTTTTCCACAGGAAAGACTCGAAAACAAAAAGCGCAACAGACCATCCTGCAACAGGGATGAGGTTTTCAAAGACTGGCCAGGGCCATCTTCCTAGGATCTTTTTTGCGCCATAGAAAAGAACCAGCTGATTGGCGATCGAGCCGATGGTTATTCCGGCGGCAAGCGCAATGATTCCCAGGGACCTGAGGAAGAGAGCCGATACGGCAATGTTTGCCAGAAGTCCATAAACTGCGGCCTTGACGGGGAATCGTGTGTTCTGGACTGCATAGTAGATGCGGACCAGAATCCTGACCCCTGAAAACGACCAGAGACCTATGGCATACCCCCAAAGCGCCAGAAGAGTTTCATGGGAGCTTCTCTCGCTGAATGATCCATGCTGGAAGATTATTTTGATGAGTGGTTCTCCCAATGCCAGGAGTCCCGCTGTCGCGGGAAGCATGAAGTAGAGCGAAAGTCGGTACCCATCCTTGAGGGTATGCAGGCTTTTTTCCTGGGCATTTTCTTCAAGGCTTTGCTTTGAAAGGATGGGGAGTATGACCGTTGCGATCGCTGCTCCTATGAGTCCCAGGGGAAACTGGACGAGTCTCATTGCGTAATAGAGCGAAGAGATTGTGCCCTTGGCAAGATAGGAACCAAGAATGGTTGCGATCAGGAGATTGCCCTGCATGACCCACAAGCCTCCGATCGAAGGAATGATCAGCCGCATGACCCTTCTTGCTTCGGGATGTCTGATGCCGTCTTTTAACGGGAGGCTCCAGTCGAGCCCGATCGACTTTTTCTTCATGAAGATCCATTGAAAAATCCACTGGAAGATACCGCCGAGTATAACGCCCATGGCAAGGCCATAAACAGGATGGTGACCGGTAATTCCCCCTGGAAGAATCATTCCGATGACCAGCCCGAGAGAGAAAAAAACAGGTGAAAGGGCCGGCAGAAAAAATTTGTTTTCGACATTCAGGATGCCCATCAGGAGAGCAGACAGGGATATGAAGAACAAGAAGGGAAACATGATCCTGATGAGGGTGATTCCGGTTGTTCTCGAATGTGGATCCAGTGCATAGCCCGGGGCAAGTATCCGGAGGATCTGCGGAGCAAAGATCTCTCCCAGGAGGATCACGCCACCAAGAATAATGACGAGAAGGTAAAATACTGCCGTGTACAGTCTTGATGCTTCCTTTGTCCCCTGTGTGGAGAGTGTTCTTGAAAGGGAGGGGATAAAGGCGGATGAGAGGGCTCCTTCGGCAAAAAGCTCTCTCAGCATGTTGGGGATCCTGTATCCAATATAGAAAAGGTCGGAGAGAGACGTGGTCCCGAAACGGTCTGCGATAAACATGTCCCGCAGAAATCCGGCAACTCTCGATATCAGTGTGGCGATGGAGACCGATCCGGTTTTTTTCCCGAG
>JAKCCY010000097.1 GCA_021838765.1 Nitrospirota bacterium | reverse complement strand
CGACCGTCTTGGTTCTGAAAAAGCAGTCAAGGAAAAAGGTCTACTGAAGCTGGAAGGCAAAGAGTACCGCGTTCGAGATGGTGATATCATCTACTTCAGATTTAATGTTTGACTCTTCTTTACCGGTTGCTTTCATCAGAAAGCAATTATTAACTAACGTGCCAATGGAGAATATTGATCATGTCAGCTTTTTATGAATGTGTTTTGCTTTTAAAGTCACAACTGACCGATGAAGAGTCTGCCGCCGCTGTCTCTCGCTTTACATCTCTTGTCGAGTCCAAATCCGGGACAGTGCATCATGTCCAGAAATTGGGGCGAAAGAGAATGGCTTATGAATTGAACAAGGAAAAGAGAGCAGAATATGTCATCCTTTATATTGAGCTTAAGAATCCTGCAGACATTTCTGAGCTTGACCGACAGGCAAGGATCGATGAGCGCGTTGTAAAGAGCATGATTGTTCGAAAAGAAAAGCTTGTTTTCCCGAAATCAGAGTCCTCACAGGAGGAAGCTACCGCTGATCAGGACGATTCTGCCATGCTTGAAGGAGAGGCTCGTTGAGCAATTTCAACAAAGTAATCCTGCTCGGGAATTTGACCAGAGACCCTGAGGTTCGTTTTACCCGGGAAGGTGCTCCTGTTGCGAGTTTTCGCGTGCGATCAATAGCAACCGTTCCCGTCAGGAAGCTGACTCAAAGGATGATGTTTCCTACATTGATCTCGTCGCTTTTGGTAAACAGGCGGATCTTGTAAAAAACTACCTGGAAAAAGGAGCTCCCTTATTGGTAGAAGGGCGTTTGCAACAAAGACGCTGGGAGCAGGAAGGGCAAAAAAGAAGCAAGGTTGAAGTAGTTGTTCAATCAATCACCTTCATGGGGGGATCCAGAAAGTCACCTCAATCGGGGTCACCTTCCTTCCCTCAAGATGATGAACTGGGTCTTGGTGGTTATTCCTCGAATGAAAGTGATGTTCCCTTTTGATATGAGTGGGGAGCTGAAGTAGTATTCACTGGTTAATTTTACTGACTATTTAAGGAGATTTAACATGGCAATGCCAGCACGTTCCTATACCAGAAAAAAAGTATGCCGTTTTTGTACAGAGAAATTGGGTATTGATTATAAGGATGTCAACAATATCAAAAGCTTTCTGACCGAAAGAGGCAAGATTATTCCCCGTCGTCTCTCTGGTACTTGTGCTCTGCACCAGCGTCATTTGGCAGCGGCAATCAAGCAGGGACGTAATGTTGCATTTTTTGCTTTTTCTGAGGAAAAATAAGCCTGAATACAAAATTTCCGTTAGGAGCCTTGCTCTTAGCCGTCTCAACATCCTCAGCCTTGTTTCTGGGGGTCACTAATTATCCGCGGGTAGGGGTGTTCCTTGCTCTTTTTTCGGGAGTTCCTCTCGCCCTTGCCCAGATATCTCACCATCGACAGCAGTTGGGTCTTGGTGCGATGGTTTTATCCGGAGCGCTCGTTGAGATTCTTGGCCATAGCCCGCTATGGCTGGTTTTTTATCTGGCTTGGGCCGGAATGTCCGGGGTGTTGACTGGGGAGTTGGTTCGGCGTCATTACCCAATCTCAAAAATCGTAGCCATGGTCTCTCTTCAGATTGCTGGATTTACTTCTTTTATTATCTCCCTCGCTTATTTTAAGACTTCAGGGCATATTCTCCAGATCCTTCAGAAAAGCTTTTCTGATTCTTTCCACCTCTTTCTTGCGAACTATCTGAAGAACTCTCCAACTCCGATTTCTCCATCTGATATGGTGTTAATCAAACAGATGGAGCCTCAGCTGTTTCAATCATTTCTGGCTATACTCCCCGGGTTCCTTCTTTCGGGAATTATTCTGACTGCATTTACTCAAGTCTCTCTTGTTGATGAGTTTCTTATGAGAAAATCAAGCCTAACAACCCGCAAGGGAATCTCACGGTGGTATTTGCCGGATCAGCTTGTGTTTGTTTTTATTATTGCCTTGGCACTTCTGGCTATTCCTCATGACCTTACAAGAATGCTAGGTGTTAACTTTTTACTTGTTATAGGGACTGTTTACATTGCTCAAGGTGCGGGAGTCATAACGAGTTATACAAAATCCCGATCATTTGGTTTATGGTTTTGGATTGTTACAAGTGCTTTCATCATGCTTCAGCCGTTGATCCTTATTATGCTTTCAATCGTCGGGATCCTTGATGTTTGGCTGGATTTTCGAAAACTACGTCCGCAGAAAGAATCTACCGGCGAGTCAGACTAATGAATCTCGGGACTGCACAAAGACTGTTTCTGTTTGTTTCACTGTTCTTTTTTGCGGGTTGTAGCTCTATCTTTGATACCCATGCGCATTGGGGGTATAGTGATACATCGGGGATCCATGGAGGTTCCGGGACACTTAATGACCAGTCTTTTCCTCAGGTTGGTATTGCCTCTTGGTATGGTCCGACTTTTTATGGAAAACCAACCGCCAGCGGCTCTATATTCAGGAAAAACGAACTTACGGCAGCACATAGGACTTTGCCTCTGGGGACGAGAGTTCGCGTCCAGAATCTTAAAAATAATAAAGAAGTTGATGTACTGATCAACGATCGTGGGCCGTTTGTCGAAGGAAGAATCATTGACCTTTCTTGGTTGGCCGCCAAAAAAATTGGTATGCTGGGGAACGGAACAGCTCCAGTTCGGATTACACCATTGAATGAGGCTGCTTTTGCCCAAGAGGTTCAGCGCTCAAATTATGCGATTCAAGTCGGAACCTTTACCAATAGAAAAGATGCAGAAGTTTTTATGAGGCGTCTTTCAGGGTATTCGCATAGGGAAATTGTGACAAGTTATTACCGGGGAGGCCATATTTATCGAGTGAGGGTTGGTCTCTACCCCACACTGTCTCTTGCACATGTTGCAGCGAGCAAATTGAAAAAAAGCCTCGGAGAGGCTTTTGTAGTTAAACTCTAACCATATTCAAAAAGGATGAGCATTATGAGTGTTACAGAAAAGATTGAAGCTGTTATTGCCAATTGCGCTGAAAAATCTGAAAAACTGAAAAATAAACGAAAAGAACTTCTCCCCACCATCTCTCCCGAGTCTATTCCTGGTAATGCCGCATTGAAAAGGATCAAAAAGAAGCTGCGTAGAAATTATCAGAAAAAGACCCAGGCAAAAAGGATATTGGCTTCCTTAAATGGTGAGGTTCAAAAAGGGTCCAAGGAGTGAGTCATCGCTGGGAATATCGAGTGGTTGGCGTCAGTCGTGAGCAGGTGGAAAATCAGCTCAACTTTGTAGGGAATGATGGATGGGAGCTTGTTCAGGTTATTGTTATGAATAACCCTGATGTTCCTTATCAATGTATTTTTAAAAGAGTCGAGCCTGTTTAACCATAGTTACTGGTCATTTTTATTTTTCCGCGCTATTTTGTCTATTGCTGATAGACCGGATGGACGTCTGTGCGGTAAGCAACGTATTTATCGCTCCGGCGTCCATTGAGTTTACTTGGCTTTGTGCTTTTTCGAGACTGCTTTTGACAGATTCCAGACCATCAACATTGCCATTGAGTTTCTTGATGGAGTTAATGTCGCTCAAGGCGGAAGAAATTGCTTCGTTTGCTTTGCCAAAATTCTTGTCGAGAAGGTCTCTTGATGAAATCTCTATAGAGTTCTCTATTAAATGCAGCAGCAAGGAAACCCTGATCCTTTTTACAGAATCCAAAGCCCTCTTTTTTCCTTCCGAGAGTCCCTGAGAAGTAATTCCGATGTTGTTTCCCAATTGAGTGACTTGGTTTTCTTTCCCCTTGTTTTCGATCAGAAGGTATCCCAGTCCAAGGACAAGCAGAATCAGGAAAACGGTCAAAAAGCGCATCATACCTCCAGAATAAAGTTGGTGGGCCAATTTTTCCATTATACGTTATTGTATTTTTTTTAGAACTGCTTTCCTGGGCTGTGTAATGCTGGACCTGATTTGCGAGACAAGATACACTGATACATCCGATCAAAATGAATTTTAGAATCTCATACTGTATTCTGGACGATCTTGTGAGTTATTTTGTGAATATATAATCGAGTATGAACAGTACTCTTAACGAATAATTGGGATGAGGCGCAAGTGGGTTCGAAAAAATTTTCAGAAAAGACCGTTAATATTGTCAGTCTTGGTTGCCCCAAAAATTTAGTTGATACAGAAAACATGATTAACGACCTTGAATCAAGGGGCTATCAGATTGTGGCTGATGCTGAAAAGGCCGAGATCATTTTGGTTAATACATGCAGCTTTGTTACTGATGCGAGAAAAGAGTCAATCGATACCCTTCTGGAATTGTCCAGGTATAAAGAGGATGGAAATGCAAAACTTCTGGTTGGTACCGGATGCCTTGTCTCACGCTATAAGGAGAGTTTGCCAGATTTGATTCCTGAGGTTGATTTGATGCTTTCTACATTTGAAGAATCCAGCTTGGGCGCAATCCTTGATGATATATCCCGGAATGGTTCCCAAAGCAAAGCTGAAGCCCAGCTTATTGCTCCTAACTCCATACCTTTCAGGGAAAAAAGATTAACTCCGCACCACAGGGCTTATGTCAAAGTTTCTGAAGGCTGTGACCACACATGCACTTTTTGTTCGATCCCTTTATCGCGGGGATTGCAGGTGAGTCGTAAACCCGAGGATATCCTCGATGAGGTCAGACGACTTGGGGATGAAGGGGTTAGGGAGATCACTCTGATTGCTCAGGACTTAACGAGATATGGGGCTGATCTTGAAATAAAAGATGGGCTTGCACAGCTGCTACAGATGATAGATGGTCTAAAAAAGGTAAATTGGGTCAGGCTTCTCTATGCATATCCAACACTTGTTACCGATCGGCTTCTGGATGTTATTCGAGAGTCTTCTTCAGTCGTTAAATACCTTGATATTCCCCTTCAACACGTTAATGGAAATGTGCTCAGGAGAATGGAACGACCAGGCAATCTAGAGTCCAGCCAGCGTCTTGTTTCCCGCATTCGTGAAAAAGTTCCTGGAATTTCGTTGCGGACCACTTTTATTGTTGGGTTTCCGGGCGAAACGGAGGAAGAGTTCCAGGAGTTACTATCCTTTGTCAAATGGGCCAAATTTGATCATTTGGGTGTTTTTTCTTTTTCAAAGGAAGATGGTACTCCATCTTATGAAATGGACGGACAGGTTCCAGCCAAGATAAAGAATCAGCGGAGAAACCAGGTCATGGCTCTGCAAAAAAAAATATCGCTTGAAAAAAATAAAAGTTATGTTGGCGAAGTTATGCCAGTGTTGATAGAAGGGCCTTCAGAACAATCTTCCTTGGTTCTTTCTGGGAGAATTGCGACCATGGCACCTGATTCAATTGATGGAGAGGTTCTTGTTTTAAGTGGCTCAGCATCGGTGGGCGAAATTGTAGATTGTCGTATCACCAAAGCTCATCATTATGATCTGGAAGCTTGGGAGGTTTCTGTCCCCACTATTGATTAAAATGAGGAATTGATCCCGATCCTACGGAGATAAACTCATGTTCTACTCCATTGTAGACATGATCTTTTTCGATTCCTGTCGGCAACTGGAATAGAAGAAAACTTCCGGTGGAGTGGAGGAGTTTGTCACGGCACGGTGGTTTTCGTCGGCCAAGACTTGTCTTCAGTGCGGGAAGATGTCGGACAAAATGCTGTTATCCATCGGGCAATGGATCTGCCCGGATGCCGGAACCACCCATGATGGGTGTATAACTGCGTCCAGGAATCCTCTCTCGTCGGATTGACCAGACCAAGATCCAGCGGAGAGCTCTTCCGAAGTCAAGCTTATGGAGAACAGTGTGATAAGTCCTCGGCAAAGCAGGAATCTGGCCAAGTTTCTGCTGGGTAATTGCAAGCAGAAATAAAGTGGTTCGAAGCGGTTCAGGAGGACCGAAGACACTCACTTCTTAAAAATTCTACATTCTTCTTTTTCTGCTGTTATCTTTATAAATTCTCTGAGGATCAATCCGGTCAAAATCAGTCCATCTATAAGGGTTATCAGATAATTCTGGTACAGGAGTCCTTCCAGTAAAACGAACGACCCTACCGTAATCCATACGAGTTGTGGCGTTGAAACCGGTTTCAAGACAAGAATTGCGAGAAACAAGGACCAGCCAAAAAATAAGAATCCAATCGTACTCCCTTCAAAGTGTATGTCAGTGTTCAGATAAATAGTGCTGACGATTGAAAGTACTATAAGAATGGTGATGAATTTGTTGTTTTTTGTGGCAAGAAAAAAAAATCCCCAAGCTGATAGCAGAAATATCAAGAAGATGCACCCTTTCGTTGGTGCAGGGAGACTATAAAGGTAAAAAGAGGTGAGAACCCCTGAGGCAAAGAAAGCTGAGCTATAAATCTTAGAGCTGTTATCAGGAGATTCCTTTATACGGGAAATAAAGATCATGGCGGGCAGGGCTAGGAATAGTCCTGTTGTTGCGTGTGTGGAAAGTGTTGAGAACGGGATAGGGTCAACTGCTATCCGGTCAAGACTCTTTCCAAGTTTATAACCCAAAAGACATGTTTCAATCAACGCAATGGATGGCCAGAAAAGGACTGAAAATGGGTTTTTAAGATGGTGAGCCAGGCTCAGGATAACTCCCGCTGTAATAAAAATCCCTCCATCCTTAACCATCGCTGTCCTGGGGGCAGTTAAAAAACCAATCAGAAGAATTGAGAGACCAGAAATGATCAATGTCCATGAAATTTTCTGAAAAGGAGTTTCTCTGGAAACTTTTTGCAGAAGTGGGAGGAGTACAACTCCAAGTAAAACTGAATGCAATATCATTAACAGGTGGTAATGCATGAGTGGAAGTTCCAGTTTTGGGTGAAGGAAGATTGTTCCCACGATACTGGCCATCCAGAAAAAGAGCGAAATCTTGACAATCATATCGTTTGATTCTCCTGTTTGGTCTTTTTGTGGGTTATGTGGGTTTCTATCGTTTCCACCCGGAGGAATTTCCCTGGGGAAGCTGTGAAGGAACTATTTTCCCGTTTGTTCAAGATTAGCGCAATGTGGGGTAACGCTTTTCTTTTGTTTGTAAATTGTGGGCTTCATGGTTTAAAGGAAGACTATCATTGTTTTCAGATTCCTGTATTTCATTTGCATAGTGATGAAATTTTAGTAAACTGGTCAATGTTCCTTTGGCGAGAGTGGCGAAATGGCAGACGCACCAGACTTAGGATCTGGCGGGTAATCCCCGTGCGGGTTCAAATCCCGCCTCTCGCACCATATTTGTTTTCTGTCTGAGCATAATGGAATCGTCCCCATTCTTGGTCCGTAGGCCAAGAGGAGGCATTTGGACCAGTTTTTCATTTTGCTTTTTTTTCGACCCATACTATAATATTTTCCATGCAACGTGCCGCAAGGTGGGCAAGCAGGGCAGAACCGTCCGCACTCAAGGCCTCCGGAACGGAGAGTAAGACGCAAAGGTCCAAACGACTTCGCTCATCTTCGGTGGAAAAGGGGCTTTCCGTCGTGAGTCCACCCACCCACGAGGACGCCAACATAGTGGCGGGAAAGTTCATCGTGCTCGACAGCTGGATTTTCCGCTTTTTCCGTATTGAGTGCATCAATAGTTTGCGTTTTCGAATGACCAATAGGTAACGCCGTATCGGTGAGAAAACCCGCTACCGAAAGCTTTTGTCTGAATGCAAGAAATTGGTTTTCGGGTTGTCCTGCTCTTTGGAGTGGGGAAGAAAGTGCGATTTTATTCCAGTAATATCGAGGGTATTCTTATGAACTCTGAAAACGATAAAGCTTGCAGGAGGATCTGATGGCAAAGCGGATTTTGGTATTGGGTGGTGGCGTTGCTGGGTCGATTGTTTCTAATCAAATAGTTCGCAAAATTCTGAGAGAGATACAGTCTGGGGATGTTTCAATCACCGTTTTGGGGACAACCGATACCCATTGTTATCAACCAGGTTGGCTCTACTTGCCATTTGACCTCGTCCGGAATGAAGAGATCAAACGGTCGGAGAGGACCATCTTGGATCCTTTGATAGGGTTTATTATTGATCCAGCTAAAATGATTGATGTAAAAGCCAATAGGGTGACGGGTGTCTCAGGAAAAATCTATGAATATGATGTACTGGTTATTGCGACCGGATCGGTTCCTCGTCCTGATCTTATTCCTGGTTTGTCAGACGCTGGACACTGGTTCTATACAGAAGAAGGTGCATTAAAGTTACAGACAGCTTTAAGAGAGTTTAACGGTGGAAAAGTGGTGATTGCGATGGGGGTCCCTCATAAATGCCCTGTTGCGCCGATTGAAGTGACGTTGATGCTTGATGAATATCTGCGAAAAAAAGGCATCAGGGAGAAGACAGAGATCTACTACACCTACCCGGTAGGTGCGGTTCATACGATCCCCGCCGTTGCGAAGTGGGCAGTTCCTGTTTTTGAGGAGCGAGGAATCAAGTATGAGACATTTTTTAATATGAAAGAAGTTGACGCAGAAAAAAAAGTGCTCCATAGCCTGGAGGGTTCTGCTGTCGAATTTGATCTACTGATCTCTATCCCTCCCCATCGCGGTGCACCCGTTATTTCCGATTCTGGATTGGGAGAAGGGGGGTGGATCCCAACCAACAAACAAACATTGCAGATGGAAGGTTATAAAAATGTTTTTGTTGTAGGGGATACAACAAATCTTCCTATTTCAAAGGCTGGATCAACTGCCCACTTTTCTGCTGATATAGCAGTGGAAAACATTATATCAGTAGTCCGTGGCGGAGACGCTACGCATCTATATGACGGTAAAGTTTTTTGCTTTATCGAAACAGGAAGAAGTCAAGCAAGTTACATCTCCTTTAATTACTCTACCCCTCCAGTTCCCCCCCCACCGACGACCACTGTCCATTGGATGAAGTTGTCCTACAATAGATTGTATTGGTTGACAGCCAGGGGAATCCTCTAGATGGGTGGGGATAATATGAACGAAGATATTAAGGAAGATGTCTTGACAGCTAGGCTCTCTGATCCACATGTCAGGGCGCAAATATTGCGAATTTTGGACCGTTTGGATCTTATCGAGGAAGCTGTGACTTCGAATAATGCAATCCGTGATTTGCAGACTGAAGGCATGATTGAACGATTATCTGAACGTGTTGAAAAGGCCATTCAGCTTTTGGACCAAGTATCCAATCCCAATATTGTGGGCTTGGTGCGTGAAATCGATAACCATTATCCAACGATTGCATCCTTGCTTAAGTCTCTTTCAGATATGGAGCAGTCAGGTAAGCTGGCGAGTTTGCTGGAGTTGACTCAGGGGGCCAAGGCTTTAAATGATATCTTGAATGACTCTTTCGTTGAGCGAATGGCTCTTCAGGTTGAAACTCTAACAGGACATTTGGAGCAGCTTAGGCTAATACCTGTAGAAGATTTGACCAAATTTTTGGGCAGTCTAAAGGAATCAGGTGCCTTAGACACTCTGCCGGAAATTGCGGGGGCTCTGGTGGCACTCAGAAGATTGATGACTGATACTCTTCTTGAAAGAGTCATGACATTGATCGACCAGGGGATTGCATACCAGAACAGTATTTCAACGGCAATTAGAATGATCCCGGAAAACCCCAAAAGCCCTGTTGGATTAATGGGATTGTGGACCTTGATTAATGATCCTGAAATTCAAAAGTCCCTCTATGTTTTTATGAGTGCCTTAAAAGTGTTCCTGAAAGAAAAATAATAAAGAGCTCGTTAATAATAGAAAATGAAGCTGCCCGACAACCGGGTATTTGTGTGTGTTGTTTTTGGCTAGAATGATAAAAAAGCCTTCCTGTCGGTTCTTTTTGTCAGGCTATGTCCGTAGGTGACTAATAAGATGAAATAGTTTATATTGCTCCACCGTGCCTTCTTATATTTGACATTGTCACTATCCTGCGAATATTTGCATCATGCTATTTTTAGGGCGATGGTTTTGTGATTTTGATGTTTTTGGATCTTTATTTGCTCGTCCAAGATTACTATTGACAAAGGTGGAATCTGTCAATATAATCCCCTTTTGTTTTTTCCCGTTTTCTTGGTTTCTAAAAATTGCGGTTCTCTTTTGAATAGCATTTTCTGGGATCCTTCGCGAATAGGGATATTTTGGGGAGGTTCCCGAGTGGACAAAGGGAACAGACTGTAAATCTGTCGCCAGACGGCTTCGGAGGTTCGAATCCTCCCCTCCCCACCAACGGTTTTTACTGCGGGAATAGCTCAGCGGTAGAGCGCCAGCCTTCCAAGCTGGATGTCGCGGGTTCGATCCCCGTTTCCCGCTCCATTATACAATCGAGCACGTTCAGGGCTAATTGATGCCCTTGTAGCTCAGTTGGCAGAGCACATCCTTGGTAAGGATGAGGTCACCGGTTCAATCCCGGTCAAGGGCTCCATTTATTTTCTTGAAAGAGCTCTCAACAAAAAATCGTAGTTCCGCTAACTATTCTAAACTGGAGGCATTTTTTATGGCAAAAGCGAAGTTTGATCGAAGCAAGCCCCATCTGAACATCGGAACGATCGGCCATGTCGATCATGGAAAGACGACATTGACGGCAGCGATAACTCGGGTGTTGGCAGCGAACAAGATGGCAG
>JAKCCY010000096.1 GCA_021838765.1 Nitrospirota bacterium | reverse complement strand
AAAGGCGCACGATCAGTTCTAGGGGGGCTGGGGACCAGAGATGGTCTCCGGCTACCCGACAACTCACCTGAAGGGACGAAAGGCGGTCGTCAAGAACGGCTACAATATAGTGGGTGGCTAAATCTAAACAAAAAAAGGCTCTTACCGAGATAATGCGGGTAAAAAAGGCACCCGATGATATAAGCTATTGTGGGGTTATAAGCCCAAATCCACGGAATCTTTAGATGGTCAAGATTACCTTTGCCAAAATAGCCTCCAAGTCAATCGGTTTCCGCCTATCGCGGAATGCGTAGTGTCCAAGGAAATGCAGTTGCCGCCACACCGCTGGCGAGATTCGCCTGAGCAAGTCCAGCGCCTTCTGCGACCACCCTTACGGCCAAGTTTGCGGCCGCTGCCACTGGCTTAGCGTGCTTTACTTTCCGTTTTCTGAGACGACCCTGGGGTTGAACGCCATTTCCTCCACTCACAGGTCGAAGGGGGCCTTCAGGAGGGAAACACCTCTGAAAGTGGAATCGACAGCCCGGGAAGAAGGGGGGAGTCGAGAAGATCGCCCTTGCCGTATTCGAGGGGGGCCACATAGTGTCCATCGACAAGACGGAAAACCTGGACGGTTTCCGACTTCGGATCCACGATCCAGTACTCGCAAACCCCGAACCGTTCGTAGAGAGAATGTTTCTTCCGTCGGTCCCTGGTTGCGGTCCCTTCGGACAGGATCTCGACAAGAAGATCCGGAGCCCCCTGGATGTTCTTCTCGGTAATGAGGAACAAATGTTCCTTTGAGACGAAGACCAAGTCCGGCACGGCCACTTGAGGAGGGTCTTTGGAAAAGACAACGTCGTAGGGGGCAGAAAACACTTCCCCCAATCGATTGTTCCGAAGAAAACTTTCCAAGAAAAAGGAAAGCCGGAGAGAAATTTTCTGATGTCGAGTATTGGGGGACGGGGTCATGCAGAGGTCTCCATCGAGGATCTCGTAGCGAAAGGGACCCCCTTCGGGGAGCGACATGAATTCGTCATAAGTCCATTCTTTGAGACTGGTCGTTTTCATCAAAACCTCCTTCCGTAATATGGGTGCCTTGCCATCATACCCTGTTATGGATTCCGTTCCAACCTCAAAAAACACGAGGAGAGAGCCTGAGAACGGGACGAAACACAAGAACAGGGGAGACCGCTCCTCCTGAAACAGAAGCATGATTCGATTCGTGTCTTTTTTGAGTATACCCATCCTGACGTCAACCAAAGGGCCGGAATCGCGTCACAATAGGGTCCTTTTTTTGTTTTCTTGACACATTTCGCGGAAGGTCATAGAGTCCAACCTGACACTTTCAGACCGGATTTTCCTTGTCCTTCTCCTCTCCCCAGAAATGCCGGGTCGGACGAAAGACCACCACCCGATGTTCCTTGATAAGAAGAGACTCGCTAGTCTTGGGGTTGCGCCCCAGACGATCCGCTCTCTTCCGGACCTCGAACGTTCCGAAGCCTGTCAGCTTGACCGGCTCCCCCCCCAGGATGGTCTGGGTGATCTCCCGGGTCACGAAATCAAGAGCCTCGCGAACCGTCTTCCTGGGAAGATCGGCCCCTCCGCCGTGGTTCCGGGTGTACTCGACGATGTCGGTTCGATTCAAGAACTCCCCTTTTTTCTGTGTGTTTTTTCGGTCCTGGACAGTGTGTGTGTCTGTTTTTGCACGGGGCAAGTATATCCTTTGCTCCATAACACTACAGCGACAAAGCATTGCTCAATACCAAAAGATGACCACCCTCAACAAAGAGCATAGGGAAATTTTTCGGGGATCGAAAGATCCCACGACTTTGAAAGAGGCGTTTCAGGTCGAATGAGGGGAGGAGACGAGGAGAGAGAGGAGTTTTTTGGATGATGGGCCGCTTCTGAAGACGCACCTCTCCGGTCCGAACCCCAAAAGGACAGGGTCGCCGGGAAAAAATGATCGGATCAAGGATCGGCCCCGGGGATCTCAGGCCGTATCGGCAAACCCGAGAGCGGCGAGCTGCTTTTTCTTTCGGATGCGATGGTAGTGGGCCGCCTTCCGGTTTCGGAGGAGGTGATAGCTCACGAGGGCCAGAGCCTCCTCACGCGACAGACGGTTCAGGGAAAGCACGGAGGCGACGAGGGTCCGGATCATGGGGAGGCTGAGTTTTTTTTTGAAGCGCGAGCCGGGAGCCAAGATAAAACAGCTGGGCCAGGAAGACGTAGATCATGTGGCGTTTCCAGGCGCGCAGGGAGCGATGCTCGTAGTGTCCCATCCCCAGGAAGGACTTTCCTTCCTGAAAACACTGTTCGATGGGCCACCGGAGCGTCGAGACCCGGGCGAAGGTCTCGGGAACGGTGTCCTCCGGAGCATTGGAGAAAGCGTATTTCATTTCTCCCTCCGGGGTTTTGAGCAGGAGGAGCCACTCGCAGGAGACGGCCTCCCCCTCTTCGGAAGGGGCCCGGTAGACCCGGAGGCAGGAGAGATGGGCCCCAAGGGGGCCCTGGCTCCCCTCTTTCAGGATCGTCGGGGTAAAAACGGCCGTTTCGGCAAGGTCGGACACCTTTTTTGGGGCTTCCGTCAGTCTGGGTTTCGTGGGCTTCTTTCCCCGGGAGCCTTTTGCCTCCGGCACCGCCCACCGGGGAGGCGAAAGCAAAACATGGGTATTGGAGCGGATGGCGGCGAAATAGAAGAGATCGGGCGGCAGGGAGCGAAGGAACTCCCGGTCCATGCCGAAGGTCGCATCGATCCCCACCCAGCGGGCGGGAAAGAGGCCGCTTTTCCGGACTTCCCGGATCATTTCGAGGGCCAGTTCGGGTTTGGTTTTGAACGGGGTGTCGTCTGGAACTCCGGTTTTCTTGCGGCGTTCCCTGAACGCCTCGAAATCCGGATCCTCCGGGTCGTTCGAAAGCCACTGCCGGGGCAGGTAGAGATCGGCGGCAAGAAGGGCGTGTCCGTTGGGGCCGGCATAGCCCACGAAGACTCCCGACTGGCAATTCTCGACCTTGCCCAGTCGGCCGCAGTACTGGCGGGCGACCCCGACCGATTCGGTGCCCTTCTTGACGAACTCGCTCGAGTCGGCATTGATCATCGAAAGGTCCGGATCGGAAGAGGCGATCAGGGCCGCCGCCTTCTGGCGGTGGAGTGCCAGAACCCGGACTTCGTCCCAGGGGCGGTCGGTCATGAAGCGCTGCAGGCCCCGGACGCGCTTCTCTCCCAGAAGGGCGATCGCGATGGGCTCCACGCTCTTTCGCTCGAGGTCGCTCACCAGACCGAAGAGATAGGTCTCGCCCAGACGGCGGGTCGGCTCGGTGCGGAAGCAGTCCTTGAACTCCCGGTGAAAGCGGAGCAGTTCGTCGGCCACGATCTCCACATCGGCTTCGGAGGGAAGAACGACGGCGGAGGACGGGTTCCAGGACTCTCTCCGGATCGGAGAGGGAGGAGGCGCAGGAGGGGCCCACGAAAGCCCCACCACCGAGCGGAAGGAGGGATCGAGGACAAAGGCGTAGACGTCCTTGGGCTGGCCGTGCCAGGCGTATCCCTTGGTCCGGGTCTTTTCGAACCCCCGGGTCTGCCCCAGACAAATGAATCCGGCCGCCCGGTAGGAGGTGCCCTTGTAGCGGGAGGGATCCACGAAGGTCTCGACCACCCAGGGGGCCTCTCCGAAGCGCGTCTCCCAGTCTCCGGGCAGGCGCCTGAGAACCCGGCCCAGAACGGCCGAGGCCAGGTTCGGAACCTCGACGTCCGGAAGGATCAGGAAACGGCTGTTGTTCACGATCCGGTGAAGATAGAGGGACCGTTCCGAAGCGTTCCAATGCATCCAGTCGTCCCGGGCGCGGAGCTTCTTGGCCGGCTGGGAAAAAGACAGGGCGGCGACCACCTGACCGCCCAGACGGGCCAGATATTTGATCTGGTGTCCGAACAGGCGACCGAAGCCCAGGTAGTGATGGACCTTGACCATCCGGGCCCAGAGTTCCTTCTCGCCGTCATTCTGGACCGGATCGACAACCAGGGAACCCAGGGATCCAAGAGCGCCCTTGATCGGTGTCCGGTTCTGAAGGGTTTCCCACAAGGAAGGGGTCGGTTGCATATGGCTTTGGCCTCCTGAAGACGTTGGTCGACCTGTCCGAAGACAGAGAAATCGTTCCAACCGTATCAGGATCGAATGGATTTGTCCAGTGCTTTTTCATGTCGCTGTAGTGATAAAAACAAAACTCATATTCGATGAGCAGAATATCCTTCGGCCACATTATGCTTGTATTTTTTGAGCTTGGCCATTATATGGTTGTACTCATATGCGGCACTGGAGAGGGCAAAGAAAATCCTCTCTGATATTGGACTGAATATTCACATGTAGAGCCACATTTATATGATCCGGCTCCTTCCTGCGATTGAACTCCTGCTTCGATTCCATGGTCTTAGGAATCTCGCTTGTCGCCTTCCGGCCTTCCTCCGGGAACTTTTCGGGTTCCCTTCGGAAGGTCTTGGGCCGCTGGCCCCGGCTCCTGCGCTTTTGATCAGATCCCCAGATCTTTTCCTCGTTTTCTTTGTCGCTCCGGCCGAGACTCCACCGATCGGGGAGGGGGAGTCTCGGTCCTTTTGCCGCTGCTGCTCCCTTTCTGCGGCGATTCGGTCTTTCTCTTCCTGAACTCTCTGCTGGAGCTCCGGGTTGGCGATCGCGATATTGTTCCGGACGGCTAGGCGGATCACCTTCTCCTGAAACTCTTTCGGGCCGGAGACGACAAGATCCTTCCCGTATTTCTGTCGGGCCAACTGAAGCGCGGCCAGAACGCTGGCCTCGGAATGGTCCATGACGCTGATCTTTGGTCCGGAATCGACAAACGCCGTTTGCCCCCGGGCATTGCTGTACCGCACTTCCCGACCGAAAACCTCCGGAAGACAATCCCGGATGTCGCGGGGCTCCGGATCCTTTGACCGGACCGGTTCGACCGGCCGGATTTCGGCGAGGATATCCTTGGTCTTCCCCGAATAGCGGTATTGTTCGGCCGCCTCTTTCCCCCGGGTCTTCCGGACCCAATCCTCAAAGTCCGGAAAGAAGCCCGAGGGGTACTCGGTCGAGAACTGTTTCCGGAGATCCCTGATTCGGTCCTGGAGCTCGGCCCGGTCGATAAAGGACAGCCCGGACAGCTCCCGCCCCATCCGAAGCGCTGTCGCCGGGGCCTACGGCCCAAGACCTTCCGAAGGGAACCCGAAAAGTTCCCGGAGGAAGGCCGGAAGGCGACAAGCGGAGCAGGGCCGACAGAATGGAAGAAGAGTGCTCACCGGTTGGCCCTCTCCGGAGTGCGGCAAGAATGTCATTGACTGTTTTCTCCCGAAAACAAGGCGTCCGGAGAAGAGCATCATTGATCGTCCGATGGTGTAAATGAGCCTAAAGCCTTGTCCCGCAAGGCCAGGAGGCTCGCCGCACATGACCCCCTTTTATCTTGCTCTCCAAAAAATTTCAATCCTCATCAACATGTGGTTTTTTCGAGCGGTTTAGAAGAGAGGGATTTTATAATGCAGAAAAATGTTCTATGGAAATATGTTGGCTATTTTATTCGAAGTAGGAGGTCGAACGCTGGCAGAGTGCCAGCATCCGGGCATTAAGTGACAACTCATTATGGGTCATATATTTTTAATATTCCTCCCGATCCGTCCTTTCCCTTTCGGCCCGCCACGCTATATTGAAGTCTGATTCAGGCCAAAACGCTTCGTCGAAGTCTTTCCATGCTTCAACCCCACCCATTCTTTGGATGCAGACGATTCCCGCCTCGAGTACTTCTGCCAGAGATAGTCCTTCTTCCGATGCCATTTCTTTCAGGATCTCAACATGCTCGGAATTGAGTCGGAGCGTGATTTTTGTTTTTGTATCTTCCATTTTTAACTCCTTCATGGGTTAGAGATATTTCACTTCTCCTCTGGCGGGGGGACGAGTCAGCCGAATCTGGTCGGGGGTGATTCAGTTTTTCGGCCCCGGACAGATGCCCGAATAACGTCGATCGCGATCCTCTCGATCGGATCCAAATCGACAAGCCTTCCCCCGGCTAGGTCTTCGAGCGTCATTCCCTCGGCGGCGTGAGCGGCCAGCCGATCGAGGGCCTCAACCAACAGATGCGCGTCCTCGCCGAAGATATCCGGGGTGGTTCCCGACGGGAATAAGGTATATTCGTGTAGGGAACCACTAGCTATCCCTTTGATCTGAGCCCAATCTTCGGGCTTTATCCCGTGCATTCCGTGGGCCTTGAGCCAGTCGTTTACCGTTCTCCGTCCGCCGCCCCCGACCGCATGGAAGGCGATGATCCCTTTCTCGACCTGTTCTGTCTTCCGGCTGATTTGGTAATCATTCATGGTCCGCCAATCCGGCCGCTCAACACTGGTAAATTCGAGTCCGAACGATTCTGTGAAAGGGAACGAACTATGGATGATGACCTGGAGTTCTTCTCCTGGTCTCCTTGTCGCCCGGAGCCTCCCGATCGCCTGGACCAGTTTGGCCGTGACCCATTCGCGGTGCCAGAAATCGATAAACTCGTTTTCGTACCCCGCGGCGAATATTTCCTTCTTCTGACTTGGAATTTGATACCATCGTTCGGTCCGGGATCCGTCCCACACGGGCCAGGTTGGTCCTCCAGCCTCGATGACGGCCTGTCGGTCAGACATATAGCATCGTTCGACCACGGACGGAGAGAGTTGCTGAACACCCCATATAAGGAGGGCCGTTTTCGTTTCCCACCGGTTATGGCCGCGCTCGTCCATCCCCCAATGGCCCTCATCGATTTCTCCAAACTCTTCCCCGACCGCTTCGATAAAATTCTTGTGGGAGAGGACAGCCAGGTTTTCCGTGCCGACCTCGCCCTGCAGGGATTCGACCGCATTTAAAAAGTGAGTTTTCTCCCGCTCGAAACTTGGGCTATCGATCGAACATGCGGTTTTCCCGTGATTCCCGGATGTAACCAGCCGCACACTCAAAGAATCCTGTTTTGCCCGAATCTCGGTCGACGTCCCTCCCAGGGCCTCGACGACCTTCCGGATGCCGAGGGAGGGCGTTGCGTCGAGGACCAGCGCCCCGTTTTTGATCGCCTCAAAGGCTTGCGTGGAAACGGAGAAATGCAGGACGGATTTTCGGATCCAGGCCGTCCCTCTCTCTAGCGCCTCCCCCAGGGCTTTTAAGGTTTTCAGGGGAATTTCTGTTTTTCCTTCGGGATCGAGATAAACCACCTCTGCGGTCGTCCCGTCCATCCATTTGAGGTTCGGCGATTTGACGATCTTGCAAAACTCCGTCCAGTTTTCCGGATCGACCGGAATTTGTTCGTCGCCCGGACTATCCGCAACGAATCGGGCGAGGGATTCGAGGTGCGGGAGGAGCGATTCGGTGGCCTCGATCCTCTCCATCCGGTCCTCTCCTTTGCCCTGGATTTCTCCCGAATCGATTTTGTCCCGGTCAAACCTCATCGCATGGCGAGCCGCCCGGATCCACTCGGCCACATGCACGCCGTGGATTGCCCGGTGGTCCGAAAGTTCGGCGGTGTCGTCGAGGATCATCTTCGACTTGACCACCAAATTTCCTACCTTGACCGACCCGATATGGAGATCCCCTTCCAGCATCGCGCCGGTGGTCGAAAGTACCGGGGACTGTCGGGCGTCGATGGTGTGCAGGATGTAGGGACAGGGATCGGTTTTCGGGGCCTCTCCCCGGCCCACCGCCATGGCCGCCGCACCGTACTGGCAATCGTGGCACTTGTGGGCGACCACGGAGCGCCGCTGGTCCGAGTACGGGACGACCTCGTGATAGATCGGACAGTGCCCGGCCCGGCTCATGTCCTCCGTCCTACCCTCCCTGAAAAGTCCTCCCGATTTGTCGGCGGCTTCTTCGGCCAGAACCTTGGTCGGGGCGACGATCGCCACGGGATCCCCGAGATACATATGGTCTTTTGCGTGGTAGGCCAGTGCGTGCGACTTACCGACGCCCGTGTCGATCGCGGCCAGTTTCGGGGCGGGCTTGCGAGCGTCCAGAAAATCCTTGATGAGAGAGTTGCTCCGACCGAAGGCTTGATCGACCGGAATCCTGTCGGCTTCGACCGATGCGTTTTTAGAATCCCTGACGTTCGCTAGGGGAACGATCTTCCCCGTTTCGACTTTCGAAAGCTCTTCTTTTGATCTTGCGATTGCAAGCGACAACGCCCCTTTTGCGCCCTCTTTCCCAAGTTCCGTAATCGCATCGTTCCAGTCTGCGCCCGTCTTCCCGCCCTTGACGATGGCCGGGGGCAGGAAGAAAAGGACCGGGATTCCGGCCTCTTTTGCCCTTCGGGCAAGACTGGCCGATGCCTCTTGTCCCGCCTCCGAAATGTCCCGGTCGACAAGTATTGCCAGGCCAGCCCTCGACTCCCGGAAGATTTTGACGGTTTCGGAATTGTCGAAAAAGCTCCGGACGCCGTTGGCGTTGATCGCAAAAATAGATGGCCACCCGGTCAAAAATCGCCCGGAGAGAACCGTTTCCAAGCCCTCGCCAATCAGATAGAACGGGACGTTCGGAAACTCCGGGAGGGTCATCCTCGTCTCCGCTCCGGGGATTGAGGCGCAGGCCTCGGCGAGTGGTCCCATAGTGTACCGGCAGGATCCCTCTGTCCAGGCGAGCGGCCTCTTCTGGCCGTATCTGTCCAAAGCCGTAATATGGATCGAGGGAACGTCCCTCTCCGTGACGAGCGGGACAATGAGATCGTATCCGTTGGGCTGGATCCGAAGGCGGGCCCCGGGAGGGAGCAAGGGGGGGAGTCCACGGCTCTCGAGATACATTTCGACGGACTCTCTTCCGGATCGAATCATGGTTCGATTGTTTTCCGCGTCGTCCAGGGGGACGGAATCTCGCAGGATTTGCTTGATTTTTTCGAGCTGACGACGGCCTTCTGTTTCTTTTTTTGAGACAGGGGCGAGGGGCAGGGAGGAGGGATCGTGCCCGAGCCGACGGAGGAGTCCCGCCAGGGTGCCTGTTTGCCCATCGGTTGAGAACCAGACGCCTTTGGCGGGGTTGATCTTGTACGATTTGTGACCGATCCGGTCGATATCGGCCTCAATTTCCGAGCGTCCGATCCGCTTGAAGTCGATTCCGAGGGAAGACAAAGTCCCCGAGAGGGCGTCGGTCGAGGATGGTGAGAGGGGCCGGAGGGGAGGGGCGGACGGGACACCTATCGCTGGTGCTGGCATAAGATAAGTATCAGATGTCTCGGGGCCTCCCTCTCCGCTCGCGGAGAGGGAGGCCATTATGCGCCCCCTGTCTTTCTTTCCTTCTTGATTTGCTCTTCTTTGCTGGGGCGCCCTCGCTTCCGTAGAGAGGGAGCAGCAAGAGGGGGTTGTTCGTTTTTTGTTATTTCAGAAGAAAGACCGGCTCTCTCGTCCATCCACTGTTTGACCACCGCAGCGTGCCACCGCAATAGACGCGATCCCGGGAGGTTAAATCGGGGAGGGAGAAGTTCGGGGTGCTGAGAAGCCCGGATATAAATGGATTTTGGACCCAGACCGAGGATTTTCCCGAGGTCGGAAAGGGAGAGAAGCGGCTCAACTGTGGTATGATCCAACATGTCCAGCATCCTTTCTGAGCGCCACAAGAGTCTGCCAAGATCGAGGGCGTGGGTGTTTGGATAATGGCGCTGGGAGCTCGCAACTCCCGGCGCTTTATTGTTATACTTGAATGAGATCCTTTGTGCCTCTTCTATACATTCCTTACTATGTATGAATAAATTTTTCATGTCAAGAGGAGTGGCGATTGAGTGATGACAAAAAAATCCTTCAAGCCATTGTCGAGCTTCGAGGAGAGTCGGTCCTTGGCTTGGCAACAAAAACAGGCTTGGACCAAGCTAATTTGAGCCGTTTTCTGCGTAGCCGGCCGGGCGGATATCTGGGATACGAAAAGATGGTCACGCTTTATCGTTTTCTGGGCCTAAATCTAATTACCGTTGAGGATGAAAAAAAAGAACTGGCTGGCGGTGTTCACCGATGGTTTTTCAAGCCTGTTCTTAAAGAGGTTCTTTCCTATTTCTTCCCGGAAGGGGGAAAAAGGATCGATTGTATTCGGGAAAGTTTTGATCGGGAGGCGGGGTCGGTGGATATTGATAACCCTCTCTCTGTTCTCTACCCTCATAATCACGATGATATCCGAATCATTGTGTTATATCCTCCCGAAAGATCCGCCGTCGGTCTCCCAGAAGACTACCAGTTCCATCACTCCCCCCAGGATTCGAGAGGAATGTACTCTCCTGGGAAGGCGGGCTTGACCAGATTGATACACTCGGACCTTGATGTACAGGAGATCGATACCATTTTGGGCAGGACGGATAAACACTGGACTTGGAATACTTTGGGCGATGTCTTGGATCAAATGGGAATCTTCCCGGATGAGGTTGCCAAAAAGTTCGGACTGGATTAGAAATCCATTGCCATTCTTTGCCATAATTATGCCATAGTGAGAAATGTCAGAAGATAAAAAAAGAAGAAAGATGAATCCGTATAAATGGCTAATTTAAAGGAATTTTTTAAAATTCCATTCGGTAGTATTTGGTGTTTTAACAGTCTCTGGATCTGTCTATCTAGGTTCGACCCCTAGTCCCCCAGCCATTCTTGTCTTGTTCTCGAACGAAAATCCCTCGGAATGGATCTCC
>JAKCCY010000095.1 GCA_021838765.1 Nitrospirota bacterium | reverse complement strand
AAAGATCCTACCAGGACGCCATTGTTCCAAGATTGAAGATTCAAAGCCGTTGGGCCATCCTCATCGGCGTTTTCATATATGTCGTTTCCGGAGGAATTGATCCCTGGGTTATCCCTCCGGATGACCGTTACTTTCTTTGGCTCGTTAGGGGAATGGTGATCCTGGTAGGCGCATGGGCCATCTTTCTGACCTACCGACCCACTTTTCAAAAATCCCATGCACCGATACTGTCACTGACCGCTTTTGCGGCAGGAGCTTTTTTCCTGCTCGCGATGAACCACGTCCCCTCCTCATCAGAGCAGATCTATTATGTCGGGATCATCCTCATTACCTTCTGGACGTACAACTCCATCGGACTCAGGTTCTACCATGCGGTCAGACTCAATATCTTCTTTATCCTGTCCTATTTTTTACTTTTAACGGTCCATTTCCGATACCCGCCACATATCATCTTTTACCATCTGTTTTTCATTTTGGCGGCAAACATCATTGGCGGCATTACCGGATACATCATGGAAAGGCAGCGCAGAAAGCTCTTCATCCGGGAATATGAACTCGATGAAGAGCGCAACCACCAGCTTCTTCGATCTCTGCATGATCGGCTCACAGGCCTTCCCAACCGTGAACTTCTCGATGACCGCATCGAACAGGCGATCATCCATTCCAGACAAAGCGGCTTCGATGCTGCCGGACTCTATATCGATATTGACGGCTTCAAGATGATCAATGATACATGGGGCCATGAAGTGGGAGACTGGATTCTCCTCAGGACATCCGAACGGATTCACGCCATCCTCCAGGTCGAGGATACGCTTTCAAGGCTTGGAGGAGATGAGTTTTTCATTTTGCTTCAAAAGGTCTCCTCGGAGGAGGAACCCATATTGCTGGCAAAAAAACTCCTGCGGGTGCTGGAGGCACCATTTTCACACCCGGAAATTCCGGAAACTCTTTCCATCAGCGCCAGTATTGGAATCTGCCTCTTCCCTTTTCATGAGTGTTCCACAAAAACCATTATCCATGCAGCCGATCAAGCCATGTATCAGGTCAAGAAAAGTGGAAAAAATGATTATCAGGTTGCCATCAGAGCCGATGCTTCGTAACAGGCAACCCGCTCCATCATCAGCCTCATAAAGCTCTTGATGGTTTTTCCAGGAAAAATAAACGATCCTTGAAGTTCTGAGGAACTTAAGTCAGAAAGGAGAATCACATGAATCCCCGCCTGTCACAGCCGCTCATTCTCTCCGGAAATAAACCGCTGGGACTTTCCCTGACTTACCGCCATCTCCCGGAAAAGGACCCGGTGAAAGCCATCCAGAACCTGAGTAAACTTTTTGATCCTCAACAAGGGATCCTTGGTTTTGGAGAACCCCTTGTATCCTCTTTTTCCAAAAAAGTCCCCGGACTCCGGACCTTTCCGGGACTCTCTGGCATCAATTGTTCTTCTCCCTCAACACAGGGAAGCCTTTGGTTCTTGCTCCAGGGGGAGAACCGCAGCGATATTTTTGACCAAACAGAAAACCTTTCCAACATTCTGGGAGACGCATTCACTCCTGACGACCAGATCGACACTTTTTTATATGCCGGCGGCAAAGACCTCACAGGATACGAGGACGGAACAGAAAATCCCGGTGGCGAGAAAGCGGCTGAAGTTGCCATCATCGAAGGAGGAATCGGAATTTCCGGTTCAAGCCTTGTCGCAGTCCAGAGATGGGTTCATGATCTCGGACATTTCCGGACACATTCCCAAAGAGAACGGGACAACATCATCGGGAGAAGGCAGGACACCAACGAAGAACTGGCCGAAGCCCCGCAAACAGCCCACGTCAAGAGAAGCGCACAGGAATCCTATACTCCTTTTGCCTATATGCTCAGAAGATCCATGCCCTGGGCATTGAACCTTCAGCAGGGGCTTGAGTTCATCGCCTTTGGAAAAACTCTTGACCCTTTTGAAAATGTCCTTCGGCGAATGATGGGACTCGATGACGGAATTACCGATGCACTTTTGACTTTCTCAAGACCTGTCAGGGGAGGATACTACTGGTGTCCTCCCCTGACAGGTGACCGACTGGATTTCCGTTTTTTGCTCGAATGATCAATCTCTCCCAAGCGATGCAAAATATCACCTTGTTGGCTTGGCAAGAATTGTCCGGTCTGGCTGCGAGGGGAGGTATTGACTGAAAGAATCTGATAGTCTCAGAAAAGCCACCCATCAAGATGAGTGGCCAATGGAAAACAGGGAATTTTCCCAGATCAATCTTGTCCAGGAGTACCATTGTCCCAATCTTCCAACCAAAAACCTGCCATGACACTCATCAAAAAATACAGGGGATTCTCTCTCCTGCTGACGGTCGTGCTCTCCATTCTGGGGATCGTCAAGGCATGGAATCTCCCCATGACCCTGTACCCTTCCATTGATTTTCCCAGAGTCTCCGTGATCGTGAGATCACCCGACATTCCATTTGCCGAAATGGAAAGCCGCATCACAAGACCCGTGGGAATTACCCTCAGGGGTGTTCAGGGGGTTCGGGAGCTCAACTCCCGGACGATGCAGGGATCGGCCGAGTTTTTCCTCCGTTTTTCCTGGCATGAACAAATGTCACTGGCGTTACCAAGGGTCGCCCAGGCGATTGATCGGATCCGGGGGGATCTCCCTGCCGGAACCAGCATCCAGGCCATTCGAATGTATCCGTCCGATACCCCTGTTCTCACCGTGGCGCTTTCATCCACGTCCGACAACTTGCCCCAGATCACAAGAATTGCCAAAACCCGGCTGATTCCCTACATCTCGAACCTCCCGGGAGTCTGGAAGACGGAAATTGCCGGAGGAAAGAATCCGGAGATCCATGTTGAGGTCGACCCCTACAAACTGTCAGGAGCACACCGGACTTTCTCCGATGTTATCAGTGCCCTTTCCACACAAAACAGGATTGGCGTCATCGGACCGAGAACTGAGGAACACCGGCTGAAAACCGTTCAGATCGATAACACAATGACCCGAACAGCCGAGATCAACAAGATTTTTTTACCCTCTCCATCAGGCGTTCCCCTTCCCATCGACCTTCTGGCAACCGTCCGGCGGGGAGTAAGGCCCTCGGATGAAACCATCAGGATCAGTGCCAATGGTTCTCCGGCCGTTCTTCTTCTCGTCTATCGCGCTCATGGAGGCAATGCGCTGACCATTCAGAGAGCCCTTCTCGATCATATGAACGAGTTCAGGCGGCTTCTTCCGAAGGGATGCACGCCAGCCATCGTCTATGACCAGGGGGCTCTCGTTTCCGATGCGATCCGGCATGTCATCTGGGCTCTCGCCATTGGACTTTCCGGAGCGATGGCCCTTGTCATACTGATCCTCCGGAGAGGCTATCCCATTCTTTTGATGGGATCACTTCTCCCTGCAATCCTGTTTATCTCTGCAGGCATTCTGGGACTTCTCGGGGAAACCTTGAATCTCATGGTTCTGGGAGGCATCGCTGCCGGAGTTGGACTTGTGATCGACGACTTTATTGTCATCATTGAAGGAGGAAGACACGCACACAGAATGAGCGGACTTCTTGTCCCCTTCGTACTTTCCGGTCTGATCACAATTCTCGCACTCGTTCCCCTTTTTGGAATGAATGGCCTTGTGGGTGCTTTTTTCGCCCCCCTGGCAATTTCCTTCGTGACACTTTTGGGTGTCTCACTCCTGGTCAACACCTTTGTCACGCCCGCATTCATTCATCAGGAGAAGGAAACGCCAGTGCCCATATCGACAGGGATTCTGACAGGACTCTCTCCGGCGGTTATCCTTGGAGCCGGAACTCTTGCTTTCGCTCTTCTTCTGCTGCCACTGACCCATCTTAAAACCAATTTCATGGCCAGAATGGACGAAGGATCCTTTACCCTGGATTTCCATGCCCCGGTGGGAAGTTCCATCAACGACATGGACAGGGCTGTCCTCAGGGTGGAAGATCACATACGGGCACTTCCCGGCGTTATCGATACGACAAGAAGGCTTGGAACGGAAATGGGATTTTACATTACCGAACCCAACAAGGGAGATTTTGTCATCAGGCTTTCGGAAAACCACCCCAAATCCACTTTTGAGTTAATCCGGGAACTCAGGCCATGGGTCCAAAAAAATGAGCCGGAACTCGATACGGACTATTCTCAGGTCATGGAAGACAGTCTGGGAGATCTGATCGGTGTTTCGGCGCCTGTTGTGGTTGAGGTTCATGGTCAAAACCGGAAAGATCTTCTGGGGACGGCCAGAATGATCCGGGACAGACTCTCCGGAATCCCCGGGCTTGTTGATCTCCATCTGTCGGTTCGACCCATGGGGGATACACTCGATGGCCACGTGATCGCTCCCCTCGCCTCCCTGGCGGGACTCACGCCGGAGGCGATCATCGCACAAACCAGGGAAGACCTTATGGGAATCACCGCAACAACGGTCCTTTCTCCCGGAGGCCCCCTGCCGGTCAGGGTCCTCTACCCTTCCGAATACAGAAATGGCTTGATCCCCCTCTCCCATCTTCCGATTTCGGAGTCTGATGGTTCCCTGATTCCTCTCTCTCAGGTGGTGACCTTCACCAATACACCCCCTGCCACCGAGGAAGAGGATAAAAATCTCTCCCCCATCCTCCGGATCGAAGGTCGTCTGGATCATGGAAATCTCGGAGGTGTGATCAAGGAGATCAAGGCAAAAGTCTCTTCCCTCACCCTGCCAAAATCCTCTTGGGTCACCTATTCCGGGGCATACAAGCAGGAACAGAAAAGCTTCCGGACTTTGGGAGAAGCCCTTCTGGGCTCGGTTCTTCTGATCGTGACCATTCTTTACGGGACATTCAGAAAATGGACGCCACCGCTTGTCTTGACCGCGGGAATGGCCTTTTCGGTCCTCTCTGGGATCGCCGCCCTGACCTTCTCCGGCAGGACCCTCAACATTTCTTCTTTTGTCGGATTGATTCTCGTGGTGGGATTGTCCGCAGAAAACGGATTTTTGGTGGCGAATCGCTTTGAATCTGCAGAAGGCAACGCCTCAGAAAAGCTGAAGGAAGCGCTTTCTGACCGTTTTCTTCCCATCGTCATGACGCATCTCGCCAACGCAGCGGCTCTTCTGCCACTGGCTCTCGGCGGAGGCGCAGGTCTCGATATGGAGCGGCCCCTGGCTGTGGCAGTCCTTGGCGGACTTGTCGGCTCCTTTTTTTCTTCCGTTTTCCTCATCCCTTCGGCTCTTTCCCTTTTTACCAGAACCGTATCTCCCCAAGAAGGATTGCCTGATGTCCAGATCTGAGACGCACAAAACACCTCGAAACCCGTCAGGATTGTTTTCCGGGCTCCTTTTGTGTGCCACAATCCTGTTCGTTCTTCCCGGCTGTACCAAACATCCCAAAGAGCACCCTAAGGACGCCGGTTCTCAGGAGCAACAGCTGAACACGATGGATTTTGTCAAAACCATTCCGATCCAAAAGGGACGCCTCTCCCAGGAAGTCATTATCCCGGGAAGGATTACATTTGATCCCGTTCATTACCGCAGGGTCATGTCGAGAGTCAGTGCCCTTTCAACCATCTCCATCAAGGCCTTTCCCGGAGATACCGTTTCAAGGGGAGAACTTTTGGCTGTCCTTCGGAGCCGCCAGTTCCAGACCGCCGAAGCGGAAGCGGTCAGCGTCCTGGAAAGTCACAGGATCAATGCTTCGGGCAGTCGGGACCTTCTCTCCCTGGCGCTTTCAAAACTCAAGACTCTTGGAGCCTCACAAAAGGAAATTGATCGTCTGATCAAGACACACAAGCCGTCTGATCGCTATGAAGTGCGGTCAAGCATTGCCGGAACCATCATCAAGACCGGAGAGATTGAAGGGAATCAGGTTCATCAGGGAGATTGGCTTTTCGAAATATCGGACCTGTCACACCTGTGGGTCGATGCCTACCTTTACCCGGGACAGGAAAGAGGAATAAGGGTTGGTCTTCCGGTATCCATCCGGACACTGCACCCTCCATTTGAAACAATTCCTGCGGTGATCACGAGAGTTTTCCCCATGGCTGATCCTCAAACGCGGACCATTCCCATCAGAATCTCTCTTTCCAATCCAAAGCACCGCTTCCGTCCGGACCTATGGGTCTCTGTGCAGATCGTCCCCGACCTGCCACAGGAGGGATATATCGTTCCCAAGGAGGCCCTCTTTCAGAATCAGGCGGGAGGACTTCAGGTCCTTGTCAAAAGGGGAACAGGCTTTCTTCGTCTGAATGTTTCCAAAATGGCGCAGAACGGGAAAGAGATCCTACTGGAAGGCCCTTTCCTCCCGAACGATCAGATTGTGACAGCAGGACTGTTGAGACTCAGGGCCATGATTGGGACTAAACGGTAAAATGGAGCAGAACATGTTTCCGGCCCGTCAGATCGCATGTGGACCATAAAAGGCCCAGGACAGGACGAATCCCAGAACACTGACAAAGATCCATAATGCCACTCCCGCCTTGACCGGAGCGACGCCAACATGAAAAACCTTTGAGAGCCTCGTTTCAAGACCAAGACCCGCCATTGCGATTGCCAGAAGGATGCTGTCAAGGTTATTGAATGCATCGGTCAGGGAAGGCTTGAGAATGTGCAGGGAATTGATCCCGACAACCACGGCAAACGCAACCACAAACCAGGGGAAATGTTCCCTCCTGCTCGAGCCCCCTTTCTCCCGTCTTCCTTTCAGGATCCAGAATTCGAGAAGAATGATCACCGGCAAGAGGAAGACAACCCGGGTCAGCTTGAGAATGGTCCCAAGGGCCAGTGAAGAGGGAGACACATTGACGGTTGCACCGATGACCTGGGCCACTTCATGAATGGATGAACCAGCCCATGCTCCATAGACATCCAGAGGAAACCCCATCCAGTGCTCGATGGCCGGGAACAGGAACATCGACAAGGTTCCAAAAAACGTCACAGTCGTCACGGCAAAAGCCACTTCCTCATCTTTGGCCTTGACCACGGAGTTCGCCGCGGCGACCGCCGAAGCACCGCAGATCGCCGTGCCGGTTGCCAAAAGCCATGAAATCTCCTGACTGAGACCAAGCGGACGAACTAGAAGACGTGCAAACAGGTAGGTCCCCAGGATAACCAGTGTATCGAGTAAAAATCCCTTTACCCCAACAGAGGCAATCTCCCCAAAAGTGAGGGAAAAACCAAGACCTGCGACACCCAGACGAAGAACCTGCCTGAAAGAGAAACGGATCCCTCCTTCAAAAATTCCGTGAACAGGCACAAGGTTCCGGACCGCAATTCCCAGAATGATAGCCACCATAACCGGACCCAGGGGAAGGTGGGCTTTTAAAAAATCCAGCGAAGAAATCAGCTTGGCCACAAGGGCAATGGAAGCTGTCAATAAAAGTCCCGGCAATATATGTCTGGCCTTTTCAATCATTGAGAATATTTCCCTTCACGATAACAATCTCCTTTTTTTGGATCCCCCCCGAATGATGCTGTTTTTCAGAAAGCCGCAAGAGAATCCCATTTTCTCATCTCCCAATGACAGGGACCTCTCCTCAAGAAAAAAGAGTGGTCCCCGCTGAACAGACGCCAAGGCTTCCCATTCAGTGTCTTGAAGCTCTGGGGGAGACTTGGCCAATTCGATGACGCTCAATAGATCCAGATTTTATAGGAACGATCGGCATAATCAAGGAGATCGATCTGACCTTTGCTTTCTTCCGGACCGGACACCAGTGGAAGGATCTTTTCTGTAGCCGCATCCCGTCCATAAGCCACAGCACAGTTTTTTGTCACCCCTTCAATGACTCCCGAGTCCTTGAGTTCTTTAAAAAGATCCCCCATAACAGGATGGTCCCCATCAAGAACTTCAGGCCAATAGGATCCCGCTCCGGCAAAAAACAGCCTGGACTCATCTCCTCGGCGATGCGCCTGCCGGGCATAGACCAGGGCATGATAGACACGACTTGCTTCGGACTCTCCTGAGTAAACCACAAAAACATGTTTCTGGGACATGATTATTCCTCCTTTTCAGAGTGGGGTGATTAGGACTGCCCGACCATCGGGACAGCCTTGATGAGCCTGTCTGCCGCATAAAACTATCTATTGATAGATAGGCTCATTCATTCGGAAACAGGCTCTATCGAAATCAACATTCCTGAAGATTTTTCTCAGTCCTTCCAGGACAACAGGATACGGATTGCGGATGGAATTTCCGGAAAGGGCTCTTTCGCCTGGAAAACCCTTCGAACGAGCATTTCCCCTTCAAGAAAAGAAAAGATTGCAGAGGCGACATCCCGGCTCTCTCCTGGAAAAGAGAAAGAACCACTTAATCGTCCCTCATCAATCACTTCATTGATCCAGCCGACATTCTTCTCGTAAAAAATCTTGATCTCTTCCTGAACCGTCTCCGACAGGGTCGGAAGCTCCGCAGAGAAAACGGCAAAAAGACAAAGACGCGCGCCCCCTTTTGAAAGATCCAGAAACATCTTCAGATAGGCCGACAAGCGATCTTTTGGTGATCGCTCCGTATCGTCGATGTTCCGGATGGCCCCCTCGAAATCGGAGCGGTACCTCTGAATGAGGGCACGACCCAAATCATCTTTTTTGGGAAAATAATAATGGATGCTGGCCGTCCTGATCAGGATTTGTTCCGCCAGATCCCGGTAACTGAACGCATTGAACCCACGGGATTGAACAAGCTCTTGGGCAACATCAATAATCCGCTCTTTCATCTCATTCGGGACCATGAAGGAAGTCTATCTGTGCATCGATAGGCTGTCAAGACATCATGACCTTCCGCATGGGCCTTCTTCCTGCTGCATGAGGGAACATATCTCAATGGAACAGAAGTTCCTTTTGATTTCAGATCCATTCTAAAAATGGGCCCCATCTGGTCTTCCTTGGCAAGCCAATATCTCTTTGACTTTCAAAACATCCCTTCCATAGCGGAAATCAAAGCTCAAAAACAATCTGAACATATTCCCATCTTGATGCATTTCAAATCTTCCCGTAACAGACTTTTCCTACCATGCATCCGCTTTCATTCCAGAACACCTATCTATCTTTCTAAAAACAACTTGATGTCAAAAACCATTGGAGTCCATCATGAAACGAACCTTTACAAGGAAATGTGCCTCCGTTTCCTTGGCCTTGTTTGCGCTTGGGGCATCCGGAACGGCCAATGCAGCCGACAATCCTGCTTCCCCCAAAGCCCAGAACACACCTGCTCTATCAAAGTCATCCACCCTATACGGGATCGTCCGCTCTCAAAAAGACCAGAAGCTATTGGGAGGAGTTTCCATCATCCTGCACAACAAGAAAAATGACACTTCCATTTTGGAAAAGACAAACAGCCAGGGTGGATACCTTTTCACGGATCTTCCACCCGGAGATTATGAAATCCTGGTCGGAGGAGGAAACTTTTCCCAATCGAGAAAAGAAGGATTCTTGAAAGCGGGAATGACCGGAGAGATCGATTTTGCAATCCAGATGCTTTCTCGAGGTTCATCCACCCTTCTGGGAACGATCACCCAGAAGAAGGGTGACTCCGAAACACCGGTCTCTGCAACGATCAAGGCCAAAAACCTCTCCACCCATGAGATCTATACCCTAAGCTCCGATGAAAATGGAAATTATGCGCTCGCCCAGATTCCCGGAGGAACCTATCTTGTACAAGTCACAAAAAACGGCTTTGTTCCAGTCTCCGAAACGGTCGATGTCAGCGGGAAGACAAGAGAAAATATCTCACTTCAATTCAATCGCATGGCGCGAGCCGAAATCCGTGCGGAGGGAAACAAGAGAATCCAGGACAATACCGGTGCCATTTCCATTGTTGACCAGAAGAAATTTCAGCAGAATCTGACAACCGGTGCGGGCTATACCCTCATGCAGAACACGCCGGGTATCGAGTACTATTCCCGTTCCGGAGCTCAGGGTATCTCAGGGGGAATGAACTACATGTCCTGCCGTGGCTATACAGTGGGCGGCGCCAACACCAATCCGAACGGAAATGCCGGAATTGAAATGTCGGTTGAAGGCGTTCCGATGAACATTGAAGCCGATGGCGGGGAAGTCTATGATCTCGGGATCATGAACACCGACATCAAGTCCGCAACCGTCAACAGGGGTGTGACAACATCCCGGGAAACCGGAAACTACGCGGCGGGATGTTCCGTGAACTTCCATCTGGTTGATCCCATGCAGGATGCCTTTCAGACTGTCAACGCCGGAGGCGGTTCCTACGGGCTCTATTACACAAGCTACATCAACAACTCAGGGATCAATTCGATCACAAACATCGGTGGCTACAACGACTTCACCATCATTCACCAGGATGGCTTCCAGCAGTTCACTCCTCTTACCGAATACCAGTATTACGGGAATCTTACAAAGTATCTGACGGGAGGGAAGCTTTACTTCATCACCACAGCGAATTACAAATCCTATGACCGCGGCGCATCGATGAGTCTCGCGAATTACAATACCTACGGCCCGACCAACAATGGCGGTCCGAGCTATAGTAACCCGACCAACCCGGGAGATACGCCCAATTCGCCGTTTTTCAAAAATTGGGAATACGGGCGGTTCATGCTGGATCTGGGCGTCAAGGACCAGATCACCCCGTCGATCCGGGTGAAAAACTCTCTATATGCAAATGTGGAGCCTTACGGAAGTACAAGCATGCCGGCGGGATTCGGGAGCTGCAACGGGACCTCCTGTACTTCGTCTACCTCAGGTTCCATCGCTCCAAACATGAGCGGCCAGCTTGGGTACCAGTTCCTCCAGAACTATTATCAGGCAGAGGGATACAAGGCGGGAGATATTGCCGAGGTCAAGTACCGGCTCTGGAAAGACGACAATCTCTATCTGGGAATGAAAGGTCAGT
>JAKCCY010000094.1 GCA_021838765.1 Nitrospirota bacterium | reverse complement strand
CAGCGCGGATGCCAGCAGGGTGCCCACCTTCGCCAGAGCCTGCCACGGATCGGTGTCTCCTTCGGGACCTCCGTCATTCGTCTCCCGCATCTCTCCCCCGACGGAGTGGGTCTCGAATGGCTTCTCCGTCGTTCCCGTCTCTTCGGCGGGAGGCACGGCTTCGGCCGTGCCCATGTGATCGGTCACACTCTCGATCTCTTTCATGAAGCGGGTGAGACGCGAACCTCCCAGCGAGACCTCCCCCACACCCCCGTCGAGGATACCCGCCGACAAAGACCGCTTGAAGGACAGAACCGAAAGCATCCCCTCCTCGATCGTTCCCTTGGCCACGAAATTGACGATCTGGATCGGCCGTTTTTGTCCAATGCGGTGGATCCGCGCGATCCGCTGCTCAAGGAGGGCCGGATTCCAGGGAAGATCCATGTTCACCAGAATCGAGGCGTGCTGGAGGTTCAGGCCGGTTGCGCCCGCATCCGTCGACAGGAAGACCCGGCACTCAGGATCTTCCCGAAACCTCTCCACAAGGGCCGGACGCCTGTCGGAGGGAACTCCTCCATGAAAACGGACATACCCGATCCCCCGGGCTTCGAGACGACGGACGATGATATCGTGGGTCCGCGTCCACTGGCTGAAGACCACCGCCTTGGTCCCGGGAACACCGAAGAGGTCGTCCAGCAGGGCGGCCAGCTCGTCCGACTTGACCCCATGGTCGCTTTCCTGGTCGAGAAGATAGGTGCTGTTGCAAACCATGCGCATATTCTGAAGGGCGCAGGTCATCCGCCGCTGGTCCGTCTCCGACAGAAATTTCGTCTTTCTCCAGCGTTGAACGATTTTAGCGACAATGTCGGCATTTTCCCGATGATAGACCATCTGGGGCTCGGTCATCGGCACCAGGAGATTCTGGTCGGTGCGTTCCGGCAACTGGGTCAACACCTCCGACTTCCGGCGGCGGACCATGATTTCAGCCAAGGTTTGACCGACCTTTTCGAGACCGGTATAGCCGACGACCCGACCGCTCTCGTCCTTGACCTGATGTTCGTGCAAAAGCTTCCAGGTCGGGCCCAACCGATAGCGGTCGACGAACTGGACGATGGAGACGAGTTCCTCCAGCTTGTTTTCCAGAGGGGTCCCGGTGAGAACCACGGCATAGGGACTATCGATGCGTTTTAGCGCCCGGGCGGCGATCGTGTTCCAGTTCTTGACCCGTTGCGCCTCGTCGACGATCACCAGCTCCGGCCCCCAGTCGGAGATCAGGTCGAGATCGGGCTGAAGTTTCTCGTAGTTGGTGATCTTGCAGAAGTCCTCCAGGGCAAACTCCTTCTGACGGTGAGCACGCCCCCCGGAGATCACCCTGGACTCCCGGCCGGCGAACTTCCGGATCTCGCTCTGCCACTGATATTTGAGGGAGGTCGGACAGACGACAAGAATCTTCGAAACGCCGAAGTGCCGTGCCAGAATTTCGGCCGCGGCGATCGCCTGGACCGTCTTCCCCAGCCCCATTTCATCGCCGATCAGGGCCCGGCCAGCCCGGACGGCGAAAAGCGCCCCCTCGGCCTGATATGGATAAAGGGGCACATTGAGAAGTTTCGAAAGGCGCTCTTTCCCTTCCTTGTGCCCAAAGAGCTCCTTCAGGACCGCGGCGCGATGTTCAGAGTCCTTCCTTCCCGCAATGAAGTCAAGCGCGTCGTCGTGGGCCCGCAGTTCGTGGGCAGACTGCGCAACGAAGCCCATGAACCGTTCAATCTCCCCGAATCTCTCCGGGTTCAGCATACCCTCGCGTTCCGCATCAAACAACTCTCCAGCCTTTTTCCGCACCGGTTCCGGACAGTCCGTCCCAGCCCGAAAATGAACCGAAAGCCCGTGATCGTTCCTGAAGTGGAACAAAATCGAGCATCGCCTGTTTTCGTTTATCAGCATGAACTGGAGGACGAGCGCTGGTCAGCCACGAAGTCCTTCTGAATCTGATTGCCAATACCAGAACGAAAAGCGGACGCACGGTCAAGGCCGAGCGTGATCCGGGAAACGACCCCAAAGGCATCAAGATCTCTGATGAGGAACTGGCCGCTCTTCATCTGGTGAGGCACTCCTTCCATGGAGAATGGAATTATTCCCTTCATCCAAAAGATGGATGACTTGTTACGATATTTTTTTACAGGCCCTTAGCGGTCGATTAAAACCAACCAGTTTGAGAGGAGATGCTGTATACTTTTGTGAAGGAGGGGATACGGTGAATAGACTCAAGATAGCGCAATCTCAAGCGATTATAGGATTACTGCGAGAAGGATAGACACATCGGCGTATTGCTCGCGAGTTGGAATTTGCTCGCGAAACAGTGAGCTGCTATGCGAAAATCCAGAATGCCGCAATATCAAACCCGTCCATTTCGACCTCCGGGTCGAAAGCCTCTTCGAGAGGGAGCGGCCGAAGAAGTTCCTGCTGGAAAATGTAGTATGTGTCGAGAAAACGGAGGAGGGGGCCTTGCCCACAATAAGCACATTTTACGGGATGATCATCAAGATGTTTTTCGATGATCATAGTCCAGCCCATTTTCATGTTCAGTATGCAGAGTTTGAAGCTGTCATCGCCATCGAATCCTTGTCCATCATAAGAGGTCACCTGCCACGCCGTGCTCAGGAGCTGGTTCTCGACTGGACCGAACTGCATCAGCAGGAACTCTTGGAAGATTGGGCCTTATGTCAGGCGAAGCAGCAACCAAAGCCGATAGAGCCTTTACTGTAGGAGGTACACATCATGGAGTGGGATGTAGTAGAGGTCCATGCAGAGCCGCCATTGGCGCTGAAAGTGCGCTTTGCTGACGGAACACAAGGACAGGTGCGCTTTGAGCCAAGCCATCTGACGGGTGTTTTCGCTGCGTTGAAAGACCCACTGATGTTCATCCAGGTCCATATCGATCATGGCGCTTTAACGTGGCCAGGTGATGTAGACCTCGCGCCTGATGCCATGTATGACGCTATCAAGGCGCATGGGGAATGGGTACTCCAGTAAATATGGGCAGCCTCACCATAATTTGTATGCCAGAAAGAGCGCCGCAACTCTCCGACTGTAATCGGGTAGAGGTTCAGGGGGCGGTGAAGCGGCGCTTTCTGGCAGATCAGGGTTTATGGGACCCCGTCCACCCGCTATACACTTCGTCGTCAGTGTTTCTTGAGAGAATCCAGTTTTTTTCTTGCAAACATCAGCGCCAGACGCTGGAGTGGATTTCTGTTCCCGCCGGGAAGCCAGGTTTTGGAAAGCTTGTTCCTGTAGGCATCGAACTGAAGCCCCCGGGGGGCTGCCAGAGCCTTTCCCCGCTTTAAAAGGATTTTGAGCGCTTCGGTTGCGGCCATTCCGGCGCAGATCTGGCAGGCCATTATGGTGGAGGGTCCACGGTGCTCTTCAAGATTGACGGCAGTGGGGTCGACTAAATAATTGAAGTGAAGTCTTGCCGGAGCCAACCCCAAAAGAAACAGAAGCCCTTTTTCATCATCCGAACAATTGTTCCAGCCAAAATAGTCTTCAAACGTCATCTGTCCAGGCAGAAAATTCAAAAGGGATGCTCCCATTCCAAGGGGGGCGGCGGTTGTTGCGGGAATCCCGAGTTTTTCGCAGGTGGCAAAGGTGGCCTGTCTGGCGGAAAACGCAAAGAAGTCGAGTCCGTCGATGTAGAGGTCCACACCTTTAAAAAAGTCGGGAAGATTGTCTTTGTCCACGCCTTTTGGGAAAACCTTGATGTCGAGCTCGGGATTGATCTCGAGCGCCATTTTCGCAAGGGTATCGGCTTTGGGTTTTCCAAGGTGCGGGATCGTGGCTCCGACCTGGCGGTTGAAATTGACGGTCTCGAAAATATCGAGATCGGCGATGTGAAAAGCTCCGATCCCAAGTCTGGCGAGAGTCAGAAGGTGAACGCCGCCGACGCCGCCCATTCCGGCGATGGCGATTCTTTTTCCCCGAAGGATCTGTTGTTCGGCTTTTGTGATCCAGCCGATATTCCTGGAAAAAGCTTCTTCATAGACGAATGTTGTGCTCACCTGGTCAGGCCATGTTCTTGAGACGGCCAAGGATACCGTCTGCGTCGGTTTTGCTGAAGAAGTATGGAAAGAGGGACATGTCGGAGGTTTCCTTGTCCATCAGACCTCCGACTCTGGCGATGCGCTCGTTCGCTTCCTGGAAGTTTCCCCTCAGAAGTACTCCGGGAACATTGACTCTCGGGCAGATCCGTTCGTCTCCGATCTGGGTGAATCCCATCATTTTGCGGTAAAATCCCGCATGGTTGGGGGCGACTTCGATCAATCCGTCTGTATATCCAAAGAGGCCATAGGGATAGAGCATGGCGATATGGAAAAGACTGGCGAGGACTCTTTTGGACTTGATGCTCGAGTCCACCGCCAGTGCGTTGTATTCGCAAACCCGGCAACCCTGACTTCTGAGTGTCTCAAGCTCCTGATGGTAGTTTTCATCTGCGAAAAGCCCCTCCGGAGAGTCCATCCCGACCGAGATGGTCCCGATGACCTGATTGTCCATTCCATAGGTGATAAGGGTAATCCTGTGGGGATTTTCGCTGACAAGACTGCCTCGTCCGTACCCCTTCCAGGCATACATCCGGTCGATCAGGACGTTTGCCGACTCTCGCCTTTCGGGAGTGTTGGCGAGACGGATCCGAAACTGGCGCCGTTCCGAGAAGGTCTCTTCGGGAGACTCGGGCTCGGTTTGATTGAGGCTGATGGGGGAGAGTGTGTTTGGATTGGTCATGAAGAAAGCGGCGATAATGTCTTCTGTGTCCGAGGCTGTTGTCGCCACCGATTGGTCGGTCATAGCGGAGTTTCTCCCGTAATCGACAGAATACATTTTCTTGATATTTATTGTGACGATACTGGTTAGTCGTCAAGACGATCATATTGTATGATACTAGAACAGGTCAATATGGACTGGATCGACGGCATGATACTTTTGGCCATCGATCCTGGTGCCAGGGTGTCATGTTCAGGCGAGATGCTCTCATGAAAGGAGCTGGAACTTGGAATCTCCGGATATCTCCGTCATTATCCCGTGTTACTCCCGAAGCTGGGAACTTTCCGAATCGATAGAGTCCGCCTTGTCCCAAACATTTCAGAACTTCGAGATCATTCTGGTCGATAACAATGCCAGGGATGCGACTCGGGCAGTGGTCCAGTCTTTTGCCCGGAAGTTTCCAGACAAAATTCGGCTGATTCATGAGCCGGAACAGGGGGTGTGCTCGGCGAGGAATTCCGGGATTCTGGCAAGTCGGGGACGTTTTGTTGCCCTTCAGGATGAAGATGACCTGATGAAACCTCACAGACTTGAATGCCAGCGGGAGCTCCTTTTAAGCCGCCCGGATCTTTCTTTGGTAACTTCAGGATACGACCTTATGTCTCCTGATGGAAAAAGGATTCTGAAAGACAATATCCTTTCCCCAACGATCAATACGCAGAATTCTTTCCGGATCATTGAGGACGAGATCATTTCCCTGTTCAAAAGTCTGGTTGCGATCGATCATGCAGAATCATTTCATTTTCACGTGCCATCGGCTTTCATGTTCAGGAAAGAAACAGCCATAAAGGCGGGTCTTTTTGATCTGCGGTTCAACCCCCAGTTTCTGGAGGACTACGAGTTTCAGGTCAGAATGCTTGCAGAGGGCCCGTTTGGGCAGGTTCCGGAAGCATTGTTCTGTTTCAGGGAATCTCCCTGGAAGATGAACAAGGAGTCTTTTGCCCAAACACCGGGGAAATACCAGGTTCATCCCAACTGGCATCAGAACGACCAGGTCTTTTTCAATTCTTTGCAGGAGCGATTTTCAAGGATTTCTCCGGACAATCTCCGCCACCTGAAAAGAATCAAGGCGATTATTCTCCGAACGGTGGGGTCTCATGCCCTGAGGTATCCTGATGGCGCATCCGTTGGAGCCGAGCTGTTGAAAAGGTCTCTTATAGAGGATCCATCGGATATCTACACATTAAAACTTTATCTCAAGACCTTTTTACCGAAATCGCTCTACCCCCGCCTGTTTTGGTTCGACCGATTCGAATCCGGCTCGCTTGAGAAAATACCAGGAAATTTCGGAAGGGTATTCCTGTCCTGATTTTCTGGAGCAAAGCAGGATTTCACGACCAGGCGATGGGAGTTTCAGTAAAACCCTTTCGCCTTTAACTGTTTTGGGCTACTTCGTTCTGTACTCCTTGGTGTGGGGGGCTGAAAGATCGTGTTTCTGGAAAAGGGTTCGGAGTAGGCTCCCTGATCCGACAGATGTCCGTTTTTCATGGCAAAGATTCTGTTGCGTTCCCTGCGCTTTCCAAGATGAAGTGGGCAAACGCAGGGAAAAAAGTCTGGTGCTCCCCCTACCGGGAACCCAAAAGTGGAAAAATCTGTCGATGAACAAAAGAGAAGTCATTGCAACGGGTATTCCAGTGTGGGGAAGTCCATGAGGACCCTCACGCCCAGCTAGCGCTTCAGCTGCGACAAGTCGCGCACCGCGCCACGGTCGGCCGACGTGGTCATCGCCGCATACGCCTGCAGCGCCTGGGATACTGCGCGTTCGCGGCTGGCCGGTTTCCAGGAGTCTGCACCCTTCGCCTCCATCGCTGCACGGCGTGCCGCCAGCGCTTCATCGCTGATGCGCAGACTGATGGTGCGGTTCGGAATATCGATGTCGATTATGTCGCCCTCTTCCACGAGTCCGATCGCGCCGCCTTCTGCCGCTTCCGGAGAAGCATGGCCGATCACCAGGCCGGATGACCCGCCCGAGAAACGTCCGTCGGTCAATAGCGCGCACGCCTTGCCCAGTCCTTTCGACTTGATGTATGAGGTCGGGTACAGCATTTCCTGCATGCCAGGGCCACCTTTTGGACCTTCATAACGGATGACGACGACGTCGCCCGCATGCACGGTATCGCCCAGGATGGCTTCCACGGCCGCATCCTGGCTTTCGAACACTCGTCCCCTGCCGGAGAATTTCAGGATGCTTTCATCCACGCCGGCTGTTTTTACGATGCAGCCTTTTTCGGCCAGATTGCCGTACAGTACCGCCAGCCCACCGTCTTTTGAATATGCGTGTTTCAGGTCGCGGATGCAGCCGGCACTACGGTCCAGGTCCAGCGCTTCGTAACGTTCCGATTGCGAGAATGCGACTTGCGTCGGCACGCCACCCGGCGCCGCGCGGAAGAACTGGTGTATGGCCGGATTGCTGGTTCGCCTGACATCGTTTTTCTCAATCGCTTCGCCCAGAGTTTTTTCGTGCACGGTGGGCATTGACGTATCGAGCAGGCCGGCACGCGCCAGTTCGCCCAGGATACCGATGATGCCGCCGGCTCGGTGCACGTCTTCGATGTGGTATTTGTCCGTCATCGGCGCGACTTTACACAGGCATGGCACCTTGCGCGAAATCCGGTCGATGTCGGCCATCGTGAATGGCACGCCCGCTTCGTGCGCGGCGGCCAGCAAATGCAGCACGGTATTGGTGGAGCCGCCCATCGACACGTCCAGCGTCATCGCATTCTCGAACGCGGCCATGGTGGCGATGCTGCGAGGCAGGACTGATGCATCGTCCTGTTCGTAGTAGCGTTTGGCCAGGTCGACGATCAGGCGGCCGGCGCACAGGAACAATTCCTTGCGGTCGGCGTGCGTTGCAACGATGGTACCGTTGCCCGGCAGGGACAGTCCCAGTGCTTCGGTCAAGCAGTTCATCGAGTTGGCGGTGAACATGCCGGAGCAGGAACCGCAGGTCGGGCATGCGGATCGTTCGATTTCGGCCACGTCGGCATCGCTGACGGTGTTGTCTCCGGCCTTGATCATCGCATCGACCAGATCCAGCTTGATGACTTTCTGGTCGCCGTTGACGACTTTTAGGATCTTGCCCGCTTCCATCGGACCACCCGACACGAATATCACGGGGATGTTCAGGCGTAGTGCGGCCATCAGCATTCCTGGCGTGATCTTGTCGCAATTGGAAATGCAGACCATCGCGTCCGCGCAGTGTGCGTTGACCATGTATTCGACCGAGTCGGCGATCAGGTCGCGTGACGGCAGCGAGTACAGCATGCCTCCGTGGCCCATGGCGATGCCGTCATCGACGGCGATGGTGTTGAATTCCTTGGCGACGCCTCCTGCCGCTTCGATTTCTTTTGCGACCATCTGGCCCAGGTCTTTCAGGTGCACGTGGCCCGGCACGAACTGGGTAAACGAGTTCACCACGGCGATGATCGGCTTGTCGAAGTCGCCGTCTTTCATGCCGGTAGCGCGCCACAGCGAGCGAGCGCCGGCCATGTTGCGTCCGTGGGTGGTGGTGCGGGAACGATATTGCGGCATGATGTGCTCCTCTATTCTCATATGGGGATGGATACGTAGATTACGACAGATTGCCTTTCCCATGGCTCCGTGTCAAATAGGCGTTTCGATGCACAAAAATTCGTTGCTGGATTTGAGGGGAAAACGCAGGGGGGAGGGTCCGGGTATGGATGGCTCATATCTGTACTTTTAACTCAAATGACGCTCAAGAATTCGATGCGAGGGGTATCAGTCGTGTTCATGTGTCGTTTCTTGGCCTTTTGTTTTTTGCGGACTTTCGTGGAAGGTTTTCGTCAAGGTCAAAAGCTGCAGGAGAATCAGACTCTATTGCCCTGAGTTGTTACCTTCTCAGGATTTTTGGGCAAGCTGTCTGAAGATCGTGTTCCTGGAAAGAAGATCTGAATAGGTTCCCTGATCCGACAGATGTCCGTTTTCCATGACAAAGATCCAGTCGCATTCCCTGACGGTTGTCAGACGATGTGCAACCATCAGGATTGTTTTTTCTTTCGACAGTGTATGAATGGCTTCCATAATCACATTTTCGGTGATGTTGTCGAGGGCGCTGGTGGCTTCATCGAGAACCAGCACAGATGGTTCATGGTAAAGGGCTCTGGCGATACCGATCCGCTGGCGTTGTCCACCGCTTAACCGTACCCCTTTTTCTCCGATTTCTGTCTCATAGCCTTTTTCAAGCTCTTTTTCGATAAAGTCATGAAGGTGGGCAAGACGCGCCGCCCGGATGACCTTTTCCCGGTCGACCTTGTCATCGGGGATGCCGAAGGCAATATTTCTTTCAACGGTGTCATCCATCAGCATGATTTGTTGGGGAACATAACCGATATTGGCTTGCCATGCCCGGACGTTTTCTTTTGAGATCGGAACTCCATCGATCAGAAGTCTGCCTGATTCCGGTTCAAGAAGGCCGAGGAAAATATCAAGTGTTGTCGTTTTGCCTGATCCGGTCGAACCGACAATGCCGATGGTGGTATTGGCCTTGATCGAGAGGGAGACGCCTTTAAGAACGGGTTCCGGACGATCTTTGTAGCGAAAGACGATATTTTCGAGAGAGATTTTTTCTGAAAAGGGGAGCGGAGTTGTCTCCGGCGATGGAACGGGCGGTTCTCCGTCTTTTTGCGGAGATAATGTCTCGAGATCTTTCGAAATGCGGGCAACCGCCGAGATGTTGAACCGGATGCTTGCGAGATTCGCAAATATCTGTTGGAGAGACGGCATGATCCGGTATCCGGCAAGGGCATAAAGAGCCATTATGGGAAGTGCGTGGCTGGCGCTTTTCTGAACGCTTAAAAGGTAGATGACGATAACAATGATGCCGCCGTAAGCAAGGGTTTCAAGCGCATACCGGGGAAGAAGCGAGATCATCTGGCTTTTGGACTGGTAAAGGGCATAGAGCTCAATGGGCTTTTGAAACCGGTCATAGAAGTCCCGCTCTCTGCCCAACAGCTTGATATCTTTTATTCCGCCGAGTGTTTCGTAGGCGATCTGGGTTCGTTTTGTGTTTTCGACAGAGACTTCATTGCCTGACTTTGAAAGGCTCTTTCTCACGAAGAAAAACACCAGGGAATAGGCTCCGCCCAAAACGAGACCGGCTATCAGGGCAAGTTCAGGATTCATCCAGACGAGGAGAGCAAGGATGGATGAGGCAACGACAATCTTTGAGTAGACCGTTAACAAGGGGATGAGGATGCCGTTGACGATACGGCCGATCTCCCAAAGGATGTTTTGTACGAGCTCCGAGCTGTTCCTGTTCAGAAAAAAGACGTAGGAATGGTTCAGGTAGGCGGAAAACATTTTGTTGGAAAGATCTTTACCAAGAGAAAAGGAAAACTGGAGGATTCCCCAGATGGTAACGGCGGAAATCAGATTGGACAGAAGCATGATAAGGAGGACTATAACCCCGATAAAACGGAGAAAAGTGTTGGTGGACGAGAAAGAGAAATGTTGGTAAAGGAAAGCCAGATAATGGTTGTGGACAACAATATCGGGATTGACGACCATTCCCATGAAAGGCATGATCGACGCGATACCGACAATTTCTGCGATCCCCGAAAGAAGTACCAGAATGCTGAGTAGGGCAAGGCGTTTTCGGTGAGTGGATGTCAGGAGTTCATTCAGCTGTTTTAACAAGGTGATCAATGAAGTTTTCTCCTGATGAAACGTATCACTTAAACTTAAAGGGATCTTGAAGCTTCCACGGATATGTCGAGGCTGAATCCAAATTTTTCTTTCTATATTTCTACAGGAGATGTTATTCTCTGACAAGAACCTTGATAGGAAATGATATTGTTGAAATCTTTGGATGATAAGTGAAATGAGCTCGCTTTTCCTGAATAACAGGCAGCTCTGGATGGTGGGTGCCTGATCCGTTACAAGCTCTGATGAAGGGATTTATTTCCCCTTAAGGGTTATACCATATTTCTGGAACGGTTATTTGATATTATCTTTTGAAAATGTTCTTTATACAGTGCTTTTAGAATGATTTGATGGTGATGCCGGGTTTGTAATAGTACTCAGAACAGCTTCTTTTCAATGAGAGGTATTTGATGCAGGTGTTGCAAAAGCTTCCTTGGCCACCGTTATCAGTCGGTGAAGATCTCAGG
>JAKCCY010000093.1 GCA_021838765.1 Nitrospirota bacterium | reverse complement strand
AGGAGAGCAAGATAAAAGGGGGTCATGTGCGGCGAGCCTCCGGGCCTTGGGAGACAAGGAATCCGGCTCATGTGCCGCACAAGACCGCAAGTGATCCCCCCATCGTCATCGGCCGTTTTCCGGACCGAGTTGGTCAATGACTTTTTTGCCGCATACATTCTGCGGCTTGACACCCTTAAAAAGATATCTGATACTTATATTGTTCATGGTTTGCCAGGTGCTGGGCAGACTCTGCGGGAAGACCGGAGGAATCCGAACCGCAGGCCCCGGCTATGACGCGACCTTTCGGGGCCGAAAGAAAAACAAGGGGATTCAATGGCTCGTGAAATCCGAATACGGATTCCGGAAGAAGTCTACCGGACGCTCCGGGAACTGGCGATCCTTCGCCGGCTCTCTCTCTCCGCCCTGGCCGGCGGACTCATCGAAGAGAAGCTGTCCGAAAAACGAAGCTTCGAGGAACGGGTGCTGGAGGAAATCGAAAAACTCCGCCGGACATAGGGAGATCCGGGAGAAGACCCCGGAAGAAAATGGCATGGCAGGCAAGGGAACAACAAAACAGCGAAGGAAGGGTCGGAGGATGAAATCGCGTCAAATATCCGTGGGTCTTTCCGAAGACCACTACCGTCATCTGAAGGAATTGTCCGGGGCCTGGCAGGTCTCGCTGTCCGCTCTGGCGGGATCCATGATTGAGGAAAGCCTGTCCGGGAAGCAGAGATTCGAGGAGGAGGTCCAGGACCGCCTTCTGGATCTGTCCCGACGGATGGGAAAGATGGCCCACAAACTCTCCCGGACGGAACTTCTTCTCGAAGAATTTTTGGACGCCTATCTTTTCTATACGCCGGAGATTCCAGGGAACTTCCCAGGACGGGAGGCCATGGAAAATTCCGGAGAAAACCGGTACCGGGCAATTCTTTCCATTGTCCAGGAGCGCCTCAGGAACAAGACAGAAGTCCTGCCCGAACCGGATGAAAAGGCTGAATCATAAAGTTTGAATTAGAACTTATGCGGATCCGCATAAAAACAAAAAAGCTGTCACAAACTATAAAAACAAGAAGGAGAATGTCATGAGAAAATGGATGGTTTGGATGTTTTTTTCAATCGTGATGATTGCGGAAATGGGCTTGAGTCTCTCCGCTCAAGCCCATCCTGTTTGCAACACTCCTACGCGGTCAATGAATAAAATTCGCTTTATTTCCAATCATCCGGATAGTCCGATGAGCCCTGTCGGGCTTTATGTGTCGGAGAACAAGAGTTTCATCCGGTTCCGGACGACTCTGGACAATAAATCCTATCCAGCTATTTTCGTTAGTACCGGAAAAGGAAATCTCTCAATCCCCTACCATGTGTGTGAAAACATGGCCATCATTGGCCAGAGAATCGATATTGGACGAATCACGCTATGGTTCCGTCATTCACCTATTGAAATAACTCTTTTCCACGGTGAGTCAATCCGGAAGGCTTCGGAACGGACACCAAAGGAGTAATCCCGATGGGCAAACATAACATCTTGATCCGTTCAAATACCTTTGGACCGGAAGATTCCCCCTTATTCAGAATCAGATACGAAGGAAGTTTGTCCGGGGAGGTAGCTTTTTCACATTCTTTTTCAGTCTTCCAGGTCTTGAGAGCTAAAGCCGTTATGTTTCTTTTTCCGATAACTTCTTCCCACAAAACCCATGACTGGTGCGAAGCGGCCCAAACATCGTCAATGGAAGTCAAAAGTACCCCAAGTGACAAGATCAATAAGATGCCTTTAAGTCTCAAGAGAACCTCCTTTTTTAATGTGAAGAGAAATAACTCGATGAAGACACTAACAAAAACAAAACATAAAATCATGTCCGAAAACGCCCCGGGACCGCCCTTGTGAAATACTCGAACCACCGGATCATCACCGCCAGAATTGCCCTTCTTTCGGGAGCCAGTCTTCCGGGGCTTGCGGGAGCGCTTGCCGGCTCGGTCCTTCCGGACCTGGACATCCCGCTCGGAATTCCCCACCGAACTGTCACCCACTGGTGGCTTCCTCCGGCGACAGGAATGGGGGCTGCGCTCCTTTTGGGCTCCGATTCCCCATGGAGAGCGTTCTTTCTGTGGCTGTCGGCCGGGGTCCTTCTCCATATAGTAGAAGACAGCCTGACAACCGGAGGCGTCCCGCTCATCCACCCTTTCGGCAAACGATTTTCCTTTCGTCTGACCCGGACAGGCGGGATTCTGGAATACATGCTCTCCTTCGGAATTCTGGTCGCGGACGGAGCGGTTCTCGTCTGGCATCCGGAGGTCTGGGAGGGTTGGATCCATTCTGCATGGGAAATCCAGAAGACTCTTAATCGCTTGATTTGACAAAGGTTCTATTGGGAGTCAGGAATCCAGAGAGCATGGTCGGCCGTCAGAAGAACCTGAAATCCGATGGGGACCTGGAGATGATCATTGGTATTTCCATCCAGAACATGGGTACACACATGAGGGGAGGTATATCGACATCGAAGGGAAGATGAGATGGAGTCGGAGAAAACAAAACGATCGAAGACGAGGTAAACAGATCTCGGATAGCACATATAGGACCCTTCGATCCGTGTTCCCGCCGGAAGGATTATTTCCTTCCACCGACCCTGGATCGAGTTGTAGAGGGGTTCGGTCGTCCGGACGACCATCGGCCCTCTCAATGCCAACCCGCAATCGACTGGAAGAAGAAGATCGGCATGAACAGACGTTCCACGAAAAACAAGATGATGCGAAGGAGGGGGCACGGGATGAACATACATGAAGCTGTCGTCAGCAAAGAGCCATCCGGGATGAAAGAGCATACAAGTTCCGGCAAGAACGAGTGCAATCCATTTTGTCACAAGGGATCTTCTTTTAAAAAGGGGAGATTTTTTGAAAGAGTTACACATTCTTTTCTCCTTCTTCCTGGTCTTCTCCTCTTCTTGGCAAATCCGGCCAATAGCTTTGCAGAAAAAGACGATCCGTTTCTCTACGCCATAGAATCCAAATCGAACTCGGAAAACCTGGTAATCGTTTCGGGCACACTCCATGCCTCCGGAAATGTAGAATTACCGACAACCATCTATCTCCCCTCTTCCGCTCTCCGGAAGATCGGGATGGATCATCCCGGGGGATGGGACTATGAAGCACGAACGGTCAATGCCCCCCTCTACACTTCCAAAAAGGAAGGAGACCGCTCGATCGTCACGGAAATAGAAATCGTAGCATTGCCAAATGCCAAGAGGTCGGATCTTGTCATTCTGGACGAAAAAAACCGGGTCTTTCTTTTGCACCTTGTTCCCCATCCAACGACGGTCGGAAACAAACCCTTCTACTCCCGGGACGTTTCCTGGTGGCCTCCCCTCGGATCGTTTCCGTCTGAAGGGCTCCGGCCTCTCGACAAGGAAATGGAGCAAACTCCTTCCCACCCTACCAAAAACGGGGACGGAAATCATGGCCGCTAACGACCTTTCGGGCCTTTTCCTCCCTCTTGACACCTCCCCTCTCCCGAGTTCAGACTGTAGGGCAGGTGCTAGAAACACCCACACAGGCGGTCCCCGCCCCGAAAGACAAGCGGATTTTTTTGTGCCCAGATTTTTCCTCTTTTCCGATTCCTCCGCTTTCTCATGCCGGGCGTGCGACGAATACAAGACCCTTCGGGGAAATAAGTCCGCCGTGCCTGTGACGGTTTCTAGCGCCCGGCTCCATTTTGATGGAGTCATTTCTCTTCGACTAGAAATCGAGCACAGGAGTCAAAAATGAACACATCCCTCCTTTCCGTCCCGTTCCACGGTCACACCCTCTTTCTCCTTGAACAGAACAACGAGCCCTACACCCCGATGAAGCCCATCGTGGAAGGAATGGGGCTTGCGTGGCAGGTCCAACATCGGAAACTGGATTCAAACAAAGAACGATGGGGTATCACCATCATGGTGATACCATCAAAAAGTGGTGCCCAAGAAACCCTCTGCATGCCGCTCAGGAAACTTCCCGGCTGGCTCATGACGATCCACCCAACCCGGGTGAAACCCGAAATCCGGGAGAAGATCCTCCAGTACCAGAACGAGTGCGATGACGTTCTGTGGAAATACTGGACGGAAGGATATGTCGCCAATCCTCGTATCGAAACCATCTCCCCCGCACAACAGCACGAGCTTCAGGTCATCGTGGCCCGGCGTGCTCAGGACTCCGGAAAGCTCCGGGCGGAAATCTGGAGCCGGTTCGACAACCATTTCCGGATCGCAAAATACTCCCAGCTTCCGGCATCGCGTTTCGATGAGGCGAAGGCGTATCTCGAAACCCTCCAGCTGAGGGGACCGGAAGCATCGTCCTTCCGGATCGATTCCGTCACCATCGAATATCTTCCCGTTCTTCCGAAGGAGGACAGGACCTTTTCCCGGAAATACGGTGAAGCCGTGCTCTCGGCTCTTCGAGCCTGGTCCCGGGAGGCGTGTTCCGAACCGGCCCGGCAGGAAGTGAGCCGGGGACTTGATGCCCTGGAGCGGGTCCTGACCCGGGCGGCCACCGAGATGGACGAGGCGGCCTTGCATCTCACCCTGGCCGGGAAGTATCTCAAGCGCTGGCGGACGGAAGAGACGGGCGGCCCGGGACGGGATCTCCCGGCAGAAAAAACGGTCCCGTCGAAAAAGCCTGTTGCGTCTACGGGCGATCCTCTGGTCGGCGTCGATCTCCCTCTTTCGACCTGGAAGAACATTTTCAGACGTTTGGGGCTCGCTCCGGAAATATCCTCCGGGGACATCGAACGGCGTCTCCGGGAGCTTGTATAGTTTGAAATTAGCACTAACTAGTACTTATGCGGATCCGCATAAAAAGAGAGAAGCGGTCAAAATCTACAAAACAAGAAGGATGGGACCGATGATCATCACCGTGACAAATCAGAAAGGCGGGGTGGGCAAGACGACGCTCGCCTGCCATCTCGCCTGGCGGGCGGCGGAAGAAGGAACTTGCCTTGCGATCGACCTCGACACCCAGGCCAATCTGACCCAGACGCTTCTCGGACGGACCGTGGGGACCCCCGGAGACGCGGCCCTCGTGTTCGGGAACGACTCCATCGCGCCGACTTCTGTATCCGAAAGGTTATCTATCCTTCCAGGTGGAACGGAACTCAAGGAGATCGACGAAGGAGTCGAGCTTCGCGAGGCGATCGACAGGCGGGACAGGATCGAATCTCTGGCGGAGGTAGTCGTGATCGACACGCCCCCGGCCATCGGCGTCCGTCAAGTTGCACCCTACTTCTGGTCCGATATACTGGTTCTTGTCCTGACTCCGGACGTTTTTTCGCTTAAAGGCATGGCGGATGTCCGAAACACGCTGGATCGGGTCCGGACAAAAAATCCGGGTCTTCTCCTCCGGGTCGTCGTGAACCGCCATCATCCGGATGTGCCCCGGGAGCGGGAAGTTATCGATCTGATCGCCCGGGAGTTCGGAGACGATCTCGTCCGGCCGGTTCTCGCGGAATCCCGCTCGATTTCCGGAGCGGTCAGCGAACGGGTGAGCGCCTGGGACTACGCCTACAAAAGCCCGGTCCGGGCGAAAGCCATGCGTGATGTCTGCGAAACGATCCTGAAAATAGTTTGAATTAGGACTTATGCAGATCCGCATAAAATTTGGAGAAAGGAAATCACCATGTATCAGGCTTGCGGAGAGAAGTCTCCGGAATCGGATCCGACAGTTGAGCGGAAGAAAGAACATCCTGCAAGAATCTTTTGGAAAACAGCTTTGAGATCAAGCCATTTGTAGGGAGTTCTTTTGAGGGCGCTGTAGTAGAGGTTGAGCCCATCGACGTAGACGATCATTCTCATCGGGCCTCACAAAAAAAACAGGGGACACCGAAGTGTCCCCGCACCCTGGGTCGAAACCTCAGGGGGTATCATGTAAGGAAGCTTACATTTGGAAAGGAACCTTGTCAACCTAAAATGACACCTAAAATGACAGCGAATGACACGAAAACTCCGAATACTTTCGTAGTCTGAATTCAATCTTATGCAGATCCGCATAATAAGGAAAGAACCGCTTAAAACTTGTCCAACAGTCAATTGACAGGAAAGGATGGTCTTGATGGAAATTATCCTCAGAACTGAAAATCAGATGGAGCAAGCTTTGTTCTCCCCATTCGAAGGAGGCTGGTCTTGTTGATCCGAGAACTCACGCCTGCAGACGCAGAGACCTATCGAAATCTCATGCAAGGCGGTCTTCTGGATCATCCCGAAGAATTCCGGATCAGTCCAGAGGACCCTGGAGAACCGTTGATTCCGTTTCTGTCGTCTCTACCTTCCCCAAACAGTTTCACTCTCGGAGCCGTTCTGGACGACGAATCGCTAGTAGGAACGGTCAGTTTCCGGCGGGAGACTCAACTCAAACTACACCATAAAGGGCTGATGTACCGTATGTATGTTCCAGTAAAGTACGGTGGCAAAGGACTCGGGCGAGCGCTCATTCGGGAAATGGTCCACCTGGCACGCCAGATGGACAGCCTCGAACAGATCAATCTAACGGTCGTGGCAACAAACAAGAGAGCAAAAGATCTCTACCTCTCTGAAGGCTTTGTTTCTTTCGCTTTCGAGCCGAGAGGACTTAAAATCAATGACCGCTATTTCGACGAGGAGCAAATGGCTTTACGCCTCTGATTGATCAATCTCCCGTTCTCAATCTGGAAGCTGATTTTCTCAATATTGAGACGTGTTGCGGAAATATCGGACGGCGTCTTCAGGAACTTTCGCAATTAGTTCGTGTTAGTACTTATGCGGATCCGCATAAAAAGAGAGAAGCGGTCAAAAACCATAAGAATGAGATGATGAGGGAACAATGGCGAAGAAATCGAAATTTCTGAACGATCTGGATTTTTTAACAAAAGGAACGAACGCGGGCGAAGTAGGGATTTCCCCTGCCTCCGGAGGCATCCAGACGCTTCCACTCGCAAGAATCCGGCTCGATCCGGAACAGCCACGGAAATCAATGTCGGAAAACTCTCTCCAGGAGCTCGCAAACTCGATCACACGCCATGGCGTGCTCGAACCAGTGCTCGTCCGGCCAGAAAAGGACGCATGGATCCTCATATGCGGCGAACGACGGGTCCGGGCGGCAGGTCTCGCGGGTCTCGACCGGATTCCGGCCGTCGTCCGCGAGATGGAAATCTCGGAGGTCCGTCTTGTCCAGTTGATCGAAAATATCCAGAGGGAGGATCTTCCGCCGCTTGCGATCGCCCGGGCCATTTCGGATCTTCTGAAAACCTTCGGCATGACCCAGGATGCCTGCGCCCGGGCCCTGGGAAAATCCCAGACGTACGTCTCCCGGCACATCGGGCTTCTCCAGTCGGACGAACTCACGATGAAGGCCCTCGAATCGGGAGCGATCCGCGATCCGGAGGCGGTCACACTCCTGAACCGGATGAGTCCGGAGAAAAAGAAAGAGATTCTCGACCGGGCCATCGAAACGAACACCCCAGTCTCGGTCCGGACCGTGCGCGAGGAGCTCGAACGGAGCGAGGCCCCGGTCCAGAGGGAAATCGAAGGAGGGAGCCGCACCTATCCGACGACGGGGATGGAGACGCCAAAAGCCCGGTCCGAGGATGAGCCGCCTTACGGCCGGGAGATCCCGATCGAAGACGCGAAGCACGTTCCGGCCAGAAAATCTGGAGACGCCGACCCGGTCGTCGCCGTCCGGCTCTCTCTGTCGCTCTGGAAAAAACTGCTGGAGCGTCTTGGACTCGCCCCGGAGACTGATCCGGAGGAAATTCAGCACAAGCTGGAGAGTTTGGATTAGGACTTATGCGGATCCGCATGGAAGACAATCAATGCCGCAATGCCCGGCCCGTGAACTAACCCTGACAGAGGAACAGGAAACGATCCTGTCCATGGTGCGGCAAGGGAGGCGACCTTGTGATCATGGCCCTGGCTGGAACGGGCAAAGCGACGACCGTCGGACTCGTCGCAAAAAGCCTGGGAAGCCGGTCGAAAAAAGGACTTTACCTCACCTACAATTCCGAAATAAAAAGGACGGTCGTCGAAAAGGAGAGCCGGTCCTTCTGCCCTTTCGCCTTCCTTTTCCCCCAAACTAGTGACGCCCCGTCCGGAGCGCAGGCGCCGGGTCCTCAATCTTCGCGAGAATACGCATCAAGGACCAGCGAAGCGCACAGAGCCCAAGAGTCCCCGAGCGCTGCCGGAAGGCGACAAGCGGAGTAGGAAGCCATGAAGCTTCCAACCGGGCATCCCCTCCAGAATCGTTCCGAAAGTTCGATGGAAAAGCGTTATTCTAATTCGCTTGTAAAGGCTGTTCCTCTGACCTCTCGATCAATAAGGTTCGGAAGATTTTATGGATTCTTGCTCAGAAAATTATCATAGAAATCACGAAACATTGGCTGAATTCGTCTAGTGACTGCAAGCCCTTGGCGGACTTTTTGAAAGATTTCGGTCGAAAGGGAGGGCTTGGGAATAAAAATTGATGTATCGTACCCCTTCAGGAGAGACTCCTTGCTCATGATCCTGGCCAAGGCATACTCGACAAAGCTGTCATGTGTAATAAAGGGATGATTCGAGGATCCGGCAGACAACTCACATGAAGGATCATGCTTCGGCCTAGTCGAACAGATCGGGATCAATAACACCTCGGAAACACCGGAACCATTATCAAAAGGATCGGTCATTATTATGAAAAGATGACACTTATCAGGAAAGTCTCGTGGACCGGAGGGGATAAGGAGGGTTGCTCTCTTCTGAGGTATCCAGATTTTCACAATCTGGAAAGAGTTGCGCTCAAGCTTCGTTGTTCTTCTATGATACGGATGATATTCTTGACTTCGTTGTCATCATTGTAGCCGACAGCTCTCAAAATTTCCCCTGGAGCGATTGGCCTTGAGGAACCATCCGGATCTTGCCATTCGGCACAATGGTCATGCGTCCAATCGCGGAGTCTCCATTGGTCCATTTCTCCAAAGCGGGCCCAGACGGACTCGAGAACGTCCAGATCAAAATCGCTTAATTTATCCAGCGCTTTTCTTGAGACCGGACGCACCAAGCCGACTTCATAATTTTCTTTTCCGGAAATCCAACTCGCCCACCCATCAGTCGTGTCGCTTCCCCAATCCCCATTCATAAGATTCAGGGTCAAAGAAAGAACCGGACCATGTGGCATCGAAACAGGAAGATCCCATGAAATCGGAAGCCCTGTTTCCTGGATGGACTCCCGATCGGACAGATACAGAAGCTTCATCAGTTTCAAGTGAGGCATCTTTTTCTCTGTAGTTTTATCCAGAAAAAACGCGGCCATCTGGGCGGTTCTGCTCTCGCTAAACATTGTTTCCTCCTCCATCCCCGAAAGGGGGATATTTATTTTATACCCCAAAAAATAAAAAATCACCAAAATTGTTCAGGAAGCGTTTTTCGGCCCTCCCCAGACGCTCCCGGAGTGCGGTCACCTTGTCCCGGGCCCCTCCCCCGATTGGGTATCGCACAGGACGGTCCTCTCCGGTGTGCGGCAAAAAAGTCATTGACCGTGTTCTGCCTGAAACACGCCCTTCGTAGCTCCACGTCATTGACTGTCATGAGGCATACATGATCCGGAAGCCTTGCGGGGAAAGCCCAGGAGGCTTGCCGCACATGACCCCCTTTTATCTTGCTCTCCCTTTTGTTGACCTTTTCCCATTGAACGCTTATCTTTTTTCCTGACAATCCAACACTTCACTATGGAAGGGGCGAATCCTTCTCTGGAAAAGCTTTCTTTGCAATATGAGAAAGTCTGTACATGCGGTCGAGTCGATGGGAGCAAGAACGGCCCTTGTGACACCTGCCGGGGAGGGAACTAATCTGGAGGAAAGCTATTGTCAATAGATGAATTATCACTGGATCAACAGAAAAGATTCGAAAAGTTTAATAGAATATTAAGTTTTGCAAAGGGTACTATCAGTAACAATCGACCTTCACTGGAGAAGTTGATAAAGATATTGGTTAGGCCCATACAAGCAGAGATCATTATGCGTGTAATAGAGTGCCAAACCGAAGACGTTTCTATGACAGATCAATACCCGGACGTATCTTCCCCAGAGTACTTTTTCATGGGTGATAAATCCGAGGGATTATTTGATGAGAAATCACGAACTAATCTGTCTGAAGACAAAAATGATTTTGAAGTAAATTTGTCTACGGATGGAGTTTTGCCGTGGCCATGGAGAAAACAAAGACTGAAAAATGTGATTAAAGAAACTGGACCTGAATGGGTGAATACTGAATGGCGCCAAGATCCGAACCATTCGATAGAACTCTGGTTACCGTGGCGACTTGCGTTTGTCAACAACGGGAATCACTCAATTACTGCCGGAATATTTTGTAGCGGAGCCAAAGTCATCCCTGATCAAGTTTATGATATGTCTTATATATTTACCATTATAGAATGCGACGGACGCAATTATATGAACAAGAGAACTGACACGATATTAACACCAATGTTGGACCCACGGATAGGAGCAATATTTGAGATCGGACGATTGATCCATTCTTTAGATTCAAGGAAAAGTCACTCCCTAAGAACCTGAACAATTGACATGACAATTCCTGACCTACAGAAGGAATAAATTAAGATATGTAGCCCCCTCTCGGAAGTATTTAGGGATGTACGATTAAAAGAAGACAAAATCACTTTATGAAGGTTTTCCTATTTAATTTCATTGGTTTATTTTCTTCCCCTCCCTTTTGTTGACCTTTCCCCTACGAACGCTTATCTTTTTTCCTGAGACAACACACTCTCCCCCTCTTCGAAAGGAACCCAATATCCATGACAGCTCCGCCCTCTTACCGCTCCTCCAGCCCACTGCCCCGATTCCTCTGGGGAGACTCTCTGTGCGATTTTCCCTGGAAAGAATTGATGGAAAGTCCGGACTGTTTTGAACCGGTCGAATTCTTGGCGCACACTCAATCGCCCCGCTTCACCTGCCGAATCGTAGATGACCGGCATCTTTCCGGATTTCCTGAAGAGGAGAAGACCCGGGTGTGGCGGGAAGAGGAAGAAGAAAGAACCGTCTGGAAAACAAACTTCCGGTTCTATGCGACCGACTTCGTCTTTTTTGATCCGACCCCGGACGACTGGACAATGGAAAATATCCTTCGGGATACTTGCGTTGACCGCCAACTCCGGGACGTATT
>JAKCCY010000092.1 GCA_021838765.1 Nitrospirota bacterium | reverse complement strand
CTTGAGCAGGCCCCGGTTTTTGAGGCTCGAACCCTTGATGAGATACGAAAATCAGGGAAAGCTGCCCGTAACAAAGCACAGGAACTTGCTGAGAAATATGCCGGAACGGAAGAGATTCCGGGCAATCCCAATCATAATGGCCAGATGGCGGCACCTGTTCCAGGTGGCGCCAGGAGGAATTAAATGGAAGCTCTCCTGTCTTTTATCCTGGTCGTGGGTGTCCTGATCGTCATCCACGAGTCGGGGCACTTTCTGGTGGCCAAGCGTTTTGGAGTCAAGATTGAAAAGTTCTCCATCGGTTTTGGCCCAAAGATTTTTTCCAAAACCGTTGGAGAAACTGAATACAGGCTTGCATGGATTCCACTCGGCGGATACGTAAAGATGCTCGGGGAAACGGATCCCGAGTCCGTAAGCCCGGAAGACCAGGCCCGATCGTTTGGAGCTCTTCCGGTCTGGAAACGGATCTCGATCGCCGCGGCCGGCCCGGTTGCCAACTTCATTCTCGCTTTTTTTCTGTTCACCGTGGTGTTCTGGGCGGGAATTCCTGCCCTTTTGCCGGTTGTGGGGAAGGTCATGGCCGGTTCACCGGCAGCAAAGGTCGGACTCCTTCCCGGAGACCGGATCCTGTCAGTAGATGGCCATTCGCTCTCCACATGGGACGACCTTCGAGGACTTGTGGAAAACCGTATCGGAAAGCCCATCACTCTCGTTGTCGGGAGAAATGGGAAGGACCTTTCCATTTCTCTGTCTCCTGAAAGCATGATGGGTCAGAACATATACGGGCAACGCGTTCCTCAGGGAAAGATCGGTGTGGCTCCGGGGGGTGAGACAACAACTTTGCGATATGGTTTGTTCGCCGGGTTGGGGCGAGGTTTTCTCAAGACCGTCCATGTCACCAAGATCACCGTTATTTCACTCGGGAAGATTGTAACAGGGGAGATTTCTTCAAAAAATCTGGGGGGGCCGATCCTGATCGCCCAGATGTCTGCCAGAGCGGCCCAGTCCGGCATTGTGAACCTTCTGGTTTTTATGGGGTTCATCAGTGTAACTCTTGGTGTGATGAACCTGGTTCCTGTTCCCGTTCTTGATGGCGGGCATATCCTTTTTCTGGCTGCGGAGGGACTTCTCCGGAGGCCCCTGTCAGTCAGGGTTAGGGAGATATCGATGCAGGTGGGTTTTGTTCTTTTGCTTTCGATCATGGTTTTTGCTTTTTACAATGACTTGATGAGGGTTTTTGGTTCCCATTGATATGAGCCGCTTTCCGGTTTGAATGTTCTGAAACTTAATTGGAAGAAAAAGGACGAAAATATGAAAATCAATCGTAAAAAAACACGCAGGATCAATGTTGGTTCCGTTCCGATCGGGGATGGTGCACCGGTCGCAATCCAGTCCATGACAACGACCGATACGAGAGACATCGAGGCCACCGTTTCCCAAATCGAATCCCTGGCCACGGTCGGATGTGAAATTATCCGCCTTGCTGTCGTCGACATGGAGGCTGCCGAGGCGGTCGGCAAGATTCGTCTCAGGTCCCCGATTCCGATCGTTGCCGATATTCATTTTGACTATCACCTTGCGCTCAAGGTTCTCGACGGAGCGATTGATGCCGTCCGGATCAACCCTGGAAACATCGGCAATCAGAACAAGGTCCGTGCCATTGTTGACAGATGCCGTGACCGGGGAATCCCCATCCGAATCGGAGTCAACGCCGGAAGTCTCGAGAATGATCTCCTTGAACGATACGGTCATCCAACACCAGAGGCCATGGTTGAGTCGGCTCTTGGACATGTCCATTTGCTGGAAAAGGAAAACTTTCACGATATCAAGATTTCCCTGAAAGCGTCGAATGTTCCCGATACCATTGATGCGTATACCCTGATGTCAGAGCGCTGTGATTATCCTCTTCATATCGGTGTGTCAGAGGCGGGCCCCCTGCTTTCGGGGACGGTCAAGTCATCTGTCGGACTGGGATACCTTCTTGCGAACGGCATTGGCGATACCATCAGGGTCTCTCTTGCGGCCGATCCTGCTGAAGAGGTCAAAGTCGCCTGGGGGATTCTCAAATCACTTGGTCTCCGTTCCAGAGGAGTCAATATCATTGCCTGTCCAACCTGCGGCCGCCTTGAAATCGATGTAGTCGGGATTGCCCAGCGTGTTGAGGAGAGATTGGCTCATATTTCGGAAACGATGGATGTCTCCATCCTTGGCTGTGTGGTCAACGGTATCGGCGAAGGGAAGGAAGCGGATCTCGGAATCGCCGGTGGGCAGGGAGTGGGCATCTATTTTGAAAATGGAGAGGTCGTCAAGAAAATCAAGGACGTCGAGATCGAGGAGTTTATTATTGCCAAGGTCGAAGAAAGGGTCGAGAAGATGCGGAAAGAGGGTATCGATCCCAATGCGAATCCGCTGAAAAACGGTTTGCCAATGCATCCTGCCATGGGAGGGGCCCGTTGAGATCCCTCTCGGATCCTTTTTTGACGTTGCATGAAGACCCGTCGGATGCAGAGGTCGCAAGTCACAAGCTGATGCTTCGTGCGGGCTTCATTCACAAGCTGGCGGGGGGAATCTATACATACCTGCCTTCGGCTGTGCGAGTCCTTCGAAAGATCGAGTCCATTGTCAGGAAGGAGATGAACCGGGCAGGGGGGCTTGAGATCCTGATGCCATCTCTGCAGCCTGCCGATCTCTGGGAGTCAACAGGTCGTTGGGAAAAGTATGGAAAAGAGCTTTTTCGCCTTTCGGATCGCCATGAACGCTCTTTTGCCCTGGGTCCGACACATGAGGAGGTTGTCACCAGCCTGATTGGAGGGCTAGTGGGCTCCTATCGTCAACTTCCTGTTCTTGTCTATCAGATCCAGACAAAATTCAGGGATGAGATCCGCCCTCGCTTTGGCCTTTTGCGTGGTCGGGAATTTATCATGAAGGATGCCTATTCCTTTTCAACAAGCGAAGAAGATGCGAAGGCCATTTACCAAAAAATGCAGGAGGCCTACAAGGAAATTTTCCGCAAACTTGGTCTTCGTGCCCGAATGGTCGAAGCCGACTCCGGTCTGATAGGAGGCAATCTCTCCCATGAGTTCATGATCATGGCTCCGTCAGGTGAAGATACCGTTATTTCCTGTTCCAGCTGTGACTGGGCCGCCAACATTGAAAAAGCGGAAGGAATCACCACCTGCCCTGTTTGTCAGGCTGATGTTTCCCGGGTAACGGCTATTGAAGTTGGCCACGTCTTCTACCTTGGTCACAAATACAGTTTGCCCATGAACGGCCTTTTTTCGGACCAGGATGGGCAGGAAAAGCCCTTCGTCATGGGATGTTATGGAATCGGAATGTCACGTCTTCTGGCGTGTGCTATCGAGCAATCCCATGATGAAAAAGGAATCATCTGGCCCGTTTCCATGGCCCCTTTTCAGATATCAGTCCTTCCTCTGGGCCCGGTGGCGAGCGAGAATCCGTCGGTGATCTCGATGATCGAAGATCTCGAAAGCCGATTTCCGGACGAGGTCTATATTGATGACAGGGATCTTCGTGCAGGGGTGAAATTTGGTGATGCGGACCTAAAGGGATTTCCGGTGCAGGTGATTTGCGGAGAGAAGAATCTGGCTGCCGGGAAAGTGGAGATCAAGGTGCGCAAAACAGGAGAGCGTGAAATCCTTGGCTTTGCGGATGTCCCTACCCGGATTTCAGAGATTTTGAAAACCCTTGCCGGCTGAAGACGGGATCTTTTGAAACACATTGCAAATGTCCAACCTTTGACCATTCAGAAAAGAAGGCTTGACACATGTCTGATCGGCCGATAGAATCCGATGTTCCTCTTTACCGGGCACATCTTGACCAAATTCCTGATGAGCGTAAAGGTGGAGAGCTAACCCTATCGGGTGAAATCCTTGCGTCGAAGCTCTGGGGCGAAGAGTTTTCCGGATCCGAAGTGTTTTTCTCCGCAGGCCTTTTTAGACAAGGAACGGATGTTCTAGTCAGGGCGGAGATTCGCTACAAGGTCAACATTGAGTGTGTCCGTTGCCTTGCGATCTTTCCCGTGTCGGGAGAATTGACCGAGCGGAGCCTTTTTATCCATAGAAAAAAAGGTGGTCCAACCTATCCGGAAAACGAGCAGTATGAGAATGATGGGTGGATCGATCTTTTTCCATGGATTCGTGAGTTGATCCTGGTCAGTCTGCCGGAATACCCGCTATGCAGAGAAGATTGCCTCGGATTGTGTGAGGTCTGCCGAAAAAGTCTGAACGACGGAGGTTGTATCTGTCCCTCATAGGGAGAGGCTACCCTTCAGGAATTTTCATCGGCGCATTGATTGGCCGCAAATGACGAAATCTGCCAGTTTCCCTATTCTGGTTGATTCCGAGGGAATGGATGTTCCCGCCAAATTGAAAGAAGAATTCGCTTTTTTCTTTTTGTTCGATTAATGATAGACAGATGACAAGGAGTTTTTGACCATGGCACATCCAAAAACCAAAATCTCGAGAACCCGCAGGGACAAGAGAAGAACACATAAAAAACTGACCATCGGAGCCCATGTGCTCTGTCCGTCCTGTGGTATGACAAAACGCCCCCACTATGTTTGTCTCGCCTGCGGGACTTACAAGAACAGGGCTGTTATCCGGGTCAAGAACGGCTAAATCATCCCCTTGATGAAGATTGCCATTGATGCGATGGGAGGGGATCTTGGCCCTCCGCCCCTGGTTTCGGGAGCCGCAATGGCATACCGGAGTTTAGGGGTTTTGCCTGTTTTGGTCGGCAATCGTCCGGACCTTGAGAAGACTATCGCTACTCTGGGATTGAAAGATATTCCCTTTACCATTGCTGACGCCTCCGATACGATCCTGATGTCTGATGGTGCCACAGATGTTCGAAGGCGAAAGGAATCTTCCATCTGGGTTGCGACTTCGCTTTTGAAGGACGGAGCTGTGGAGGCGGTCATTTCTGCAGGCCATTCCGGAGCATCGATGGCGACGGCGCTTTTTGTTCTGGGAAGAATCAAGGGCATAGACCGTCCTGCCATTGCAACGATCCTTCCTCACCGCAAGGGAGCATTTGTTCTCCTTGATGCGGGTGCCAATGTTGACTGCAAGCCCCATCACCTTCTTCAGTTCGCAAGAATGGGCCATGAGTACGCCCGGATGGCCCTCAACATTGACAAGCCGAGGGTTGCCCTTTTGTCAAACGGAGAAGAGGATGGCAAGGGAAATGAGCTTGTGCGGGAAACCGCCGAGCTGATGCGGACAACAGGCTTTCCGTTTGCGGGAAATATCGAGGGGCGGGAACTCTTTGAAGGTGGGGCGGATGTGGTTGTGACCGACGGATTTGTCGGGAATGTTGTCCTCAAGACCGCAGAAGGACTGGCGGATAGTCTGATGACCATGGTTCGTGAGGCGGTCCTCTCCTCTCCCCTGGCACGTGTCGGAGGACTTCTGATTCGCCCGGCCCTTTCCCGTATGAAGAAGAGAATTGACTATGCAGAATACGGCGGTGCTCCTCTACTCGGTGTGAACGGTCCCTTTTTCATCTGTCACGGAAAGTCTTCGGATCTGGCGATCTTTAACGCATTTCGGGTTGCGAAATCGGTGGCTTCGGGGGATCTTGTCTCCCGCCTTTCGAAAATTCAGGAAAGTCTGTGATGGATCCTCTGGTATCGATTGTTTCAGGAACAGGATCCTATGCTCCTGACCGGATCATGACGAATTTTGATCTTGAGTCGATTGTCGAGACATCCGATTCCTGGATCAGGGAGCGAACCGGCATCGGTGAAAGGCGAATTGCGGCACCTGGCCAGGCTACATCTGATCTGGCGGTTCTTGCCGGAAAAAAGGCTTTGGAAATGGCGGGAATTTCCGGGGCGGATCTTGACGGAATCATTGTTGCGACGACGACTCCGGACATGCCCTTTCCTTCCACCGCATGTCTTGTCCAGAGGGATCTCGGCGCGGGGAAGGCCTTTGCTTTCGACCTGAATGCCGTGTGTTCCGGTTTTGTCTATGCCCTTAAAGTTGCCGACTCAATGATCAAAAGCGGTTCTGCCCAAAAAATCCTTGTGATTGGTGCAGAGGTGATGTCCCGATATCTGGACTGGGAGGACCGGACAACGTGTGTGCTTTTTGGTGATGGGGCCGGAGCATTGGTGTTGTCCGCATCATCAGATCCCCGATCCCGTGGAGTGGGCAAAATGGCTCTTCACGCCGACGGGGCAGGATGGGAGATGATCTATGTTCCGGGTGGTGGATCCCGATTGCCAGCTTCCAGCGAGGTGGTCGCCCAGAATCTGACCAAGATACGGATGAAAGGGGCTGAAACCTTCAAGATGGCGGTTCGGACGATCGAATCTTCCATCAGGGAGGTGCTGGCACTGGAAGGACTCACTCCTTCGGATATTGACTGGGTGATCCCCCATCAGGCAAACGGAAGGATTCTGGGTGCAGTGGGTCAACGTCTTGGAATTTCGGAAGACCGTTTCTGCCTGAATATCGAACGTTATGGAAATACTTCAGCCGCCTCTATTCCGGTTGCCCTTGATGAAGCCGTCAGAAGCGGACGGATTGCAAAAGGAGATCGGGTTGTGGTAACGGCATTCGGTGCGGGTGTGACATGGGGATCCGGGTTGTTGACATGGGAGATGGATCGTTTTTCTCCGGAGGACAGCAAGTGAAAGCATGGATATTCCCGGGACAGGGTTCCCAGTACGTCAACATGGCGGCCTCTTTTGACCGGCCTGCCGAACGGGATCTGATCCGTCGGTCAGGGGAGTTGCTGAATGTTGACATGGAGGCGATTCTCTCCGGAAAAGACAACCTTCTTGATCAGACCCAATGGACCCAACCGGCGCTTCTGCTCCTCTCAACACTGTATTCCGGCCGGGTGAGCGAGACACTGAAGATTTTTCCAGATCTTGTCCTTGGACATTCTTTGGGGGAATATTCTGCTTTGGTTCTGGCCGGGGCCTTGTCTTTTGAGGAGACACTCATTGCCGTTCACAAGCGTGGTTCTTTTATGCAGGAGGCCGTTCCACAAGGTGAAGGTCTGATGGCGGCGGTTCTTGGAATGGAACGATCCGCACTCGTGGATATTCTGGAGGAGATCCGAAAGGCCTCTTCTCCTTCGGCCGGTTTTATCGGAGCGGCCAACTTCAACAGTCCTGGCCAGATTGTGATTGCCGGAACCCGGTCTCTGGTCGAAGACTCCTTTGAGACATTGAGAAAGGCAGGCGCCAGAAAAATCGTTCCATTGTCGGTTTCGGTCCCTTCCCATACTCCGCTTATGGATGGTGCAGCCAAAAAAATGGAAGAGGTTTTGGACCGGATGACATGGAAGGCTCCCCGATGTCCCGTGATTTCAAACCAGACGGCAACGGCCTCTTCTGATCCGTCCGAGCTGAAGATCCGCCTGGTCGAACAGATTCGAAAACCGGTACTTTGGGAGGACTGCATCAGGGAGGCCATAAGACTTGGTGCGACATCCTTCCTTGAGGTTGGCCCTGGATCCGTTTTAACAGGACTTGGAAAAAAGATCGCGAAAGAGGCCGAGTGGCTTTCGTCAGATCGACCGGGGTCCTTATGAGGAGTCCCTTTGATCTGAGCGGTAAGGTTGCACTGGTGACCGGAGCTGCCCGGGGAATCGGTCTCTCAACGGCATTGGCCCTTCATGCCGCCGGGGCTCATGTCTATTTCGGTGTTCGCTCCGAAAACGTTGAGCTTGCGGAAATGATAAAAGGTCTTTCCGGAAGGGGAGAGCAACTGCTTATGGATGTATCGGATCCCGATTCGATCAGCCATGGAGTTGAGACTCTCTTGAATCGTTCCGGGCGCATTGATATTCTTGTGAACAATGCCGGGATCGTCAGGGATGGTCTGATGGTCCGGATGAAAGACGAGGATTTCCTTTCCGTGATCGAGACCAACCTCGTCGGCCCTTTCCGGTTGATGAGGCAGGTTCTTCGCCCCATGATGAAGGAGAGATTCGGACGGATCATCTCCATTTCTTCCGTTGTTGGAACGACAGGCAATCCGGGACAGGCCAATTATGCCGCGTCTAAGGGCGGGCTTGTGGCCATGTCGAAAAGTGTCGCTCTGGAGGTTGCATCTCGTGGAATTACGGTGAATGTGGTGGCACCGGGGTTTACCGAGACGGACATGACCAGGGAACTCCCGGACAAGGTTCGTGAGGGTGCTCTCTCGCGGATTCCCGCAGGGAGATTTGGATTGTCGTCGGAAGTGGCTGCTGCCGTTGTGTATCTCGCCAGCGCGGAAGCCGGTTATGTGACAGGACAGACGATTCATGTCAATGGCGGAATCGCTCTCGTCTGATCGCCGGGATGCGGCCCTACCGGCACCCCTTTGGGGTCGCAGGGCCGAGGAAACAGTTTGAATTGTTGGCGAAAGGATCGCCCTAAAGGAGTGTTTAGGTATGGCTATTGATGAGCGCGTAAAAAAAATTATCTCGGAGCAACTTGGTGTCGAGATGAGTGAAGTTCAGCCGGAATCCCATTTTGTCGAGGATCTGGGTGCCGATTCCCTCGATACTGTTGAGTTGGTCATGGCTCTTGAGGAAGAGTTCGGAATTGAAATTCCTGATGAGGATGCGGAAAAGATTGCAACTGTCCAGAGTGCAGTCGACTATATCAGCGAGCGGGTTTGATGTCAGGCTCCGGGCACCGGCGGGTCGTTGTCACCGGGATGGGAATGCTGTCTCCTCTGGGCAATTCTGTTTCCGAGACATGGAAAAACCTTCTGGCCGGGCGCTCGGGGATCGGTCCGATCACCCGGTTTGACAGCACCGGCTTTCCGGTGACCTTTGCCGGGGAGGTTCGGGGCTTTGAACCATCGGACTGGACCGATCGAAAAGAAGTCAAGAAAATGGATCTCTTTATTCTCTATGCCCTTGCTGCCGCAAAGATGGCCTTTAACGATTCCGGTCTTGTGGTTACAGATCAAAATCGGGATCGGATGGGTGTCTATGTTGGTTCCGGCATCGGAGGTCTTTCGGGTATCGAGCATTATCACTCGGCTCTTCTGGAAGGTGGTCCAAGGAAAGTCTCTCCATTTTTTATTCCCATGGTCATTATCAATCTGGCCTCGGGCCAGATCGGTATCCATTTGAATCTTGCTGGTCCGAATTCCTGTGCGGTCAGCGCCTGTGCAACCGGAACGCATTGCATTGGCGACGCGATGCATATTATCCGCAGGGGAGATGCCGATGTCATGCTGGCAGGCGGGACCGAATCAGCGATATGTGATTTGACGATTGCAGGATTTGCCTCATCAAAAGCCCTTTCCACCCGAAATGATGATCCTGCGACCGCTTCCAGGCCTTTTGACAGGGACAGGGACGGATTTGTTCTCTCTGAAGGGGCCGGTGTGGTGGTCCTTGAGGAGTACGAGCATGCCCGCAAGAGGGGTGCCCGTATTTACGGTGAAATTCTGGGCTACGGTCTGACCGGAGATGCCTACCATATCACCTCACCGCCGGAAGATGCCAATGGAGCTGTCCGTTGTATGGAGATGGCCCTCAATATGGCAGGGATACCCAAAGATCAGGTGACCCACATCAATGCCCATGCAACCTCCACCTTCGCCGACAAACTGGAAACTTTTGCCATCAAGAAAGTTTTTGGGGACCATAGCAGGAAGCTGACAGTCAGCGCCACAAAGTCGATGACTGGCCATCTTTTGGGGGGTGCCGGCGGGATCGAGAGCATTTTTTGTCTGATGGCGATCAATGAAAAAGTTGTTCCCCCCACTATGAACATTGTGAACCAGGATCCGGATTGCGATCTGGATTATGTCGCCAATGAAGCCAGACAGATGCCAGTCCGTTATGCATTGAAAAACTCTTTTGGGTTTGGCGGGACAAATGCGGCGCTGGTTTTTGGCAGTGTCGATTCATAGGAGGTCACCTCTCCGGAAGGGTAAAGCCTTTGACTCCCCGATACTCAACCCAGAGAAGTCTCAATGAGCTTGAGTCCGCACTCAACTATCGTTTCGGGAAGATTGATCTTCTGCAGGATGCTCTTACCCACAAGTCGTATATGGCGGATCCACGCCAGGGTCGTCAATCGAATAACGAACGTCTCGAGTTTTTAGGGGATACTGTCCTCGGGTTGGTCATAGCGGAACATCTCATGTCCACCCACCCGGACTATCCTGAGGGAACCCTTTCAAAGTTCAAGGGCCGCATCGTCTCGGAACCGTCACTGGCGGAGATTTCCCGTACTCTGGATATCGGATCCTACCTGCGTGTCGGAAAAGGGGAGGAACTGACTCAGGGGCGAGAAAAAAGCTCGATTCTTGCCGATGCACTGGAAGCCGTTATCGCCGCAATCTATCTCGACGGGGGACTGGCTGCGGCAAGGGCATTTATCCTGACCCACTTCAAGAAGGCGATCGAGACGACGGTATCAGTTGCCTCCATTCTGGATTACAAGACGGACCTTCAGGAGTATTGCCAAAGGGAGCTTGAAATCCTTCCCCAATACGAGATCGTCGCCCAGCGTGGTCCCGACCATCAGAAGGAGTTTGATGTGCAGGTCCTGATTCGGGGCAGGTCTTATGGGGAGGGAAGCGGCAGGTCCAAAAAGGAGGCTGAGCAAAAAGCGGCTCAGGCGGCCTTGGCCCGTCTTGCTCGAACTACCCGGGACCTTTAGTCCTTCTCAGAGTTTTCCGGTTCATCCTTCGACCTTCTTCCTTATCTTCCCTCGCTGTTCTGGAAAACCCCCTTTCGGAAAATCCGCATTGCGGAGCGGAACCACCCGTTTCGAGTGTAGAACTTTTTTGCTCCGAGGTTCCGGTCATCTGCAGAAAGTTGCATCCTGAGGGCTCCGCGTTCGATGGCCCAGGCTTGGCATTGTGCAAGTAGCTCAGTTCCAATCCCCATTCTTCTGGAATCAGGAAGAACCACGACATCTTCGATCTGGGCAGACAGCCCGCCTTCAGATGTCGATATCAGAAGTTGAACCGTTGCCATTGCGAGAATCCGGTTGATCTTCTCTTCCCGGCAAAGAAAAACCACCGAATGGTCCGAATCGATCAGGAGGTGCAGTCCTGCCGCTTGTCTTTCGGGATCGTATTGGAACTCATTTTCAATTTCAAAGAGGATCTTGAGAAGCTCCAAGAGGTCAGGAATGTCGCTTTTTGCGGCTTGTTCGAACGAAAGTGACTGTTTCATTTTTGATCTTTCCGATGGGCCAAATGTGG
>JAKCCY010000091.1 GCA_021838765.1 Nitrospirota bacterium | reverse complement strand
TTTCCTGTTTCACATTGCAAAGCGGATTTATCCATGCGTATAAGGCAAACGGGGCCTCCCCCAAAAAGATCTTAACCAATCCACGGAGTCGAAAATGATCAAATCCTATTTCGTCAGGGAATCCCTTTTGCATGACTCCGGTCCGTCCCATCCGGAATCAGCCGAGAGGGCAAGAACGCTCAGGGCCCTCCTGACCGGGATGGAAAAAGAGGGAACGGCCAAAATGATTGAGCCTCATCCATCCAGAGACCTTTCCCTTTTTCGACTGGCCCATGATCCGGCCTACATTGATTTTCTCGAGCGGCACGACAACAGGCTTCCAATCGATCTCGACCCGGATACCAGGCTTTCCAGTGGCTCCCTCGATGCCATGCGGGGAATCGCCGGAGCGATCAACATGATCAATCTCGAAAAAGACAGATCCCAACCAGTCTTTCTTGTCGCAAGACCACCCGGCCACCACGCAAGGCGAGGGGCTGGAATGGGGTTTTGCCTGGTCAATACCGCCGCCACGCAGGCGATGTCCCTTCTGCAGTCAGATCCCACATTGCGCATAGCCATCTATGACTTTGACGTTCACCACGGAAACGGAACAGAAGAAATTCTCGGAGCCCTACCCGGCACACTGTATATCAGCACCCATCAGTACCCGTTTTATCCTGGCACGGGAAGCGGCCGGGAGAATCGTACCGGCCCGGATGGGGACGGCATCCTGGATATTCCCCTGCCCCAGGGAACAAACGATGATGTCTACTCAAGAACCCTGCAAGAGACGATCCTGCCACGCCTCGCCTCTTTTGCTCCGGATATCCTTCTCGTTTCAGCAGGCTTCGACGGTCACAGGGATGATCCTCTCGGAGGATTCCTTCTCACGGAAAAGATCTACCGCCATATTGGAGAGCAGATCGCTTTAACGCTCCCGGGGGTTTTTATTGTCTCGATCCTCGAAGGCGGGTATAATCTTCTGGCGCTGAAAAAAAGTGTCCGATCTTACATGGAGGGATTAAACCGTTGACCACAAAAAATCCGGCCGATCCCCGCGACTTCGACCACATCCTGCAGACGACCCTGCAAGGCTGGAAAGTCATCTCCAACAGTATCCCCCTTGTCAGGAAAGATCTGCCCGGAGCCCCGGGGGAATGGTGTTTCAGTCCCAGGGAAGAAGACAGCGCCGGCATTCGCACCCTGATTTCCCATTGGGACAAAATGGAAGAGAACCTTCTCCCGATCCTGTCCTCGGCCAATCCGCTCCTGGGCGGTGAAATGAGGGAGCTTTTGCGCATTGTAAGGGCCAAGATTCTTTTCAACGAACGGAATCACCATTTCGTCGGATACGCCCTCGCCAACGATCCGACAGGACAAGGCAGCCGATCCCGCTTCATCGAGTCCATGGAACGCACTATCGCCCATATTGAAAAGAGACTTCAGGAAGCATTCCCGACCCTATCAGAACCAAATGACAAGAGGCCATCAACTTGAGCGACGATGACCATCCATCCCATCAGGACCATCCACCCATCCCCGCCAGCCCGCAAGTTCTTTCAGGAATATGCGATGCCTGCGGAAAAGAGGGGGTGGACCTTTACAAGGTGAGCCTGGGAAAAGACTTTTTTAATCGAACCTATGACCGCCTGTCACATACCGAAGACCTCCATCCCAAGTGGTTCTGCTCTCCCTGCTCCCTGGAGAAAGGCTACCAGAGGGACGTCAGAAGCATTCATCAGGAACTTGAGAAGCTTGTGGCAAACGGTTCATCGTTGCTCTCCGAGGAAACAACACTCCTCCATGCAATCAGCCATGTCGAAAAAATCGAAAAATACGTCAAAAAGGGAAGAAAGATCCATGTTCTTCTCCCCCCTCGGGAGGTCGGACTTCTTCTCATCGAGTTGCAGCAAGTTCTGGCCGCAAGGCTTCCGACTGAAGACACTCAACACTGATATGAAGAAAGAGGCTCATAGCATGCATCAGGAACCCAAATCCGGAACCCGCCTGAAAACGCCTGAAGAAGTCATTCTGGGAACCCCGGGACTTTCCTCCGACCTCAGGCAAAAACTTGTCCCGATCATCTCCGCCCTGACCAGAGGCGGCAAGATTATGGCCTCCCTGATCTCAAGGGGTCCGCTTCTGGGCATAACCGGATCCGCCGGAAAGGAAAACATCCAGGGAGAAGAGGTCCAGACCCTCGACAGAATCGGGCAAGATACATTCTGTCAGGCTCTCGGACAGACTCAAAAAGTGAGGGAGCTCCTTTCGGAAGAGGAACCCCTTCCGACCTTCTTTCCGGAATCCGACCCCGATGGACTTCTCGTCGCCATGGACCCTCTCGATGGATCATCGAACATCTCAGTCAATGCTTCGATCGGGTCCATCTTTGCCATCTTCCGCCGATCCCGGACACAGGAGCCGGAAGATCTGTTTGGAGGAGACCGGAGGGAGATTCTGGCCGGAGCCTACATCCTCTACAGCGCCTCCACATCATTTGTCATGGCCATCGACCAAAAGACCTATCTTTTCACGATGGACCCCTCTTTTGGAGGCGAGTTTCTCGGAACAGGAGAGCCGGTATTCTTTCCCTCCGGAGGGAAAATCTACAGCACCAACGAGTCCTACGCCCCGCTCTGGGAACAAGGGATCCAGGACTACATCACCTGGGTCAAGACAGCAAGGCAACCTGTGATGACGAGCCGTTACATCGGCGCCCTCGTGGGAGATCTTCATCGCAATCTGCTCAAGGGAGGAATCTATCTTTACCCCGCTGAAGGGGTTCCGGGAAAAGGCCACGGGAAACTGCGACTTCTCTACGAGGCTTATCCCATGGCCCTGATCTGCCAGTTTTCCGGAGGTATCGCAACGGATGGGGTCAACCCTATTTTATCGATCAAGCCAGGATCAGACCTTCATGCAAGGGTGCCACTCATCGCCGGACCAATGGATCTGGTTTCAGAATTTCACAAAAGGACAGGGCATCCTCTATAATCGATCTGATATCTTCCGCTCAAAGATGAAGGCCAATCGTTACAGGGACGAAAAAAAACGGACTTCCACCCTGTGGGAGCCCGCCGGGAGAAAAGAGGGCAACGTAGTCGACCTCGACTGTGACAAAGGAAATATTCATTCCCAGCCCCACATCAAGGTAGGCAGAGGAAGCCGTCCCGGAAAAGGCGTTTGTCACATCAAGACCGCTCAGGGCGGAACCTCCGTCAATCGCCAGGTAAAGAAAGCTTGTCTGACTCCCTAAAAGCTTCAGAACCGTCCCCAAGGTCACTTCCCCAACCTGAAAGGACATTCCTCCTGTCTGTTTCGGAAAATCCTCTATCCCCATATTCAATCGAAAGCCAATGTCCTGATTGATCCAGCTGTTGATGGACAGCCCACCCTCGTAACCATTCCTGACAAACGAATTGATTCTTGGAGTCCCTGAGGGTACCGGCACCCCGAACAAATCATCGAGCGTAGGAACGGTCATTCCCCCGTAAAGGGTCACCCCTACTCCGTTAAAGGCAGGGGAGGATTCGGCGGAAGGTGGTGGTGGACAGGCATCCGTGACCCATTGCCAGTCGGTCGTGGGAGGATAACCGACCTCCTCGTCAGCCAATGGGTCACACCCATCTCCATAAGCATCTTTCGGCATTTTTTGAACGCTCAGGCAACAAAAGAGAGCGAAGACGGCAAAAAGGATGACCCATTTTCGGAGCCCTGATTTCTCTCTCATCACCGCCTCCACCAAAGGAATCGTGAATATCGGGCATTTTCGCATCTTGTCATCTGATCTTGATTATCAAGTCATATTGGTGTGAGAATCTACAGTTGGCAAAAGACGAAAGAAAAATCATCCTGCGGATAGTCCGCAGTTCAAGGAGAACACAATGCAAAAAATTCAGCCATCCAATGAGTCCGTTCCTGTCCTGAACAAATCCACCATCATCGTCGAATGCGAGCTTTGCGATGCTCCACAGATCATCCTTTCGGATCGCTCCGATGGCATCATGATCTGCCGAAGCTGCCGGGAAGAAATTGCCCGGGACGATTTTCACGGTTCAGACGATTCCAGAATCGCCTGAACCATCAAGCGCCCGGGAGATTCCTGAACAGGTCGTCCCCGATCATCCATGAAGACGGTACGCCAGAAGTCTGGGACGGGTCATCTCTTCCATTGCATAGGCAACACCCTCCCATCCCTTGCCCGACTCTTTCACTCCTCCATAAGGCCAGTGATCGAGCCGGAATGTCGGGATTTCATTAACAAGAACCCCGCCCGTCTCAATCGCACCGGCCATCAGTATCCCTTTTTCCAATGAACCGGTCATGATCGACGCCTGGATCCCGAATCGTGAATGATTGACCCTTTGAACCGCCTCTTCGGGAGAATCAAAAGGATTCACTGTCACCACCGGTCCAAAAATCTCATCTTGCTCAATGGGATCATCGGCATCGGTCCCGCTCAGGATCACCGGATCGAGAAGGGATTCCCTGCGTGTCACCGGAAGGGAGGATGATGCTCCTCTCGCCATTGCGGACAGGACTTTTTCATGAACCCGCCGGGCATGAGCCTCCGAAATCAGTGGCCCCATCAAGGTTCCCTGTGCGCCCGGATCTCCGACCCCCCCATCCTTCACCATCTTCTCCACACGCCGGACAAAGCCGTCAAGGAAGCGGTCATAACGCGAACGATCAACCAGAATCCGCTGAATCGAGATACAGACCTGACCGGAGTAGGCGAATGCACCGGCCATCAGACGATCGAACAGTCCTTCTTCCGGAGCATCGTTTAGAACCATGACCGCTGCGTTTCCCCCAAGCTCGAGAAGAACCTGCTTTCTTGGGGCACGGTCCCTCAGGGACCAGCCGACATCCGCCGATCCGGTAAAAGAAACCACAGGGATTTGAGGAGCATCCACCATCGCGAGGATTTCCGGAATATCACATGGAACAATCGACAGGGCTTCAGGAGGAAGACCGGCCGAAAGAAGGATCTTTCCCAGCGCCAGGGCCGAGAGAACTCCCTTCGGAGCCGGCTTGACAATGACAGGACATCCTGAAGCCAAAGCCGGAGCAACCTTGTGCGCCAGAAGATTCAACGGAAAATTGTAGGGGGTGATGGCAAGAACCGGACCGATCGGGACCCGCTCAACCATACCGGTCATACGCACCCCCTGGGGCACGATATCTCCGGGAAGCAGCCGGCTCCCGAAATCTCCCGCCAACCGGGAAGCAAGCAGAAAGGTCGTTGCTGCCCGCTCAACTTCGAACCGGGAAGCCGCGATCGGTTTTCCGACTTCGCAGACAAGAAGGTTTGCCAGAGCATCCCTGTTGATCTCGAGGAGCCTTGCTGTCTCCGCCAAAATGGCGGAGCGGCGGTTACGGGTCATTGCCCCCATCACCCTGGAAGCTTGAGGAAGCCCCTCAAGAACCGATGAAACGGTCTGAGTGTCCCCAAGTGCATATCGCCATGGATCGCTTCCCTCAGGGCCAGCAATCAAACGCGTCAGCGGCATTCCGGATTCCTGCTTCCGGCCACTTTCCCATCTTCCCCATAACAGCAGCGGAAATTGCCCATCCTTTTTTTCTGGCAAAATCGACAACATATTCAGCTCTCCCGATTTTTTGCCCCGGAGCGCCCCAACGGCTTCTCGAAGGCCAACGATACGTGTGACAAACTGTGCCCGCAGAAACTTTCCGTTTCCCAGGAACAAAAATACGTCGAAAAGGATACAGATCGCTACTTTACCACGAATCGAAAGACAGATCGCCGTCCAGGACGGGCAAGATCAGCGCGGACGGAACGGTCGTTCCTCATATTCCCCCTTTTCGGCATCTTGTAAGTGAGGAAGCACTACAACAGAGCCTGCCACCCTCGGGGGGAGTTGGATCAAGAGATGCAGCTCGCGTCACAAAGACCAAGTGGAAAAGCAATATCTTCCGCGCCTGAGTTCGATTGACTTTTCCCTGAGGCCAATGATAATTTCCGGCGTAAACAACCCGCCATGAAGCTGGCGTTGCAATTTGGACCTTTGCGTTTTATCGGGATCGCAGGAGGCGTTGACCCAGGACCGTTCCTGCCCTCTGTGGACCCGGCAGTGAGCACTCAAGTTTCCAGAGAACGGATCCAGCCTCTCGCAGGGACATGTTCTCCGGCACATAAACCCAACCGGCTCCGCCTGCGATTATTAAGGAGAACGCCGACACCAATGCCGAAAAGAGTACTCTCAGGACTGGGCAAGCCCGCAGCGACTCTCCGGAGGCGAAAAAGTCCCTTCGGCGGTCTGACCTTTCAGGCCCCTCGATCCATCCCCTTCTCCAAAAGGGGAGTCGTCAGGAAGAGAATTCAAACTTCTCCGACAACAGAAAACATGGCCATCTTGCAAGGATCTAGACAGGAGAAACAGACTTGAGACCTCCGGCTGGCTTTGGGTGGAACACCAGAAAACGTCCACTCACCTTGAACTCCTTTCGTGGACTGTTTTCTGTCTTCGTCGGACTTTTCCTTATCATATCCCTCTCGGCATTCATGGTTCCCGTTCCCAAAGACAAAAAATACTTTCTGACGCTTCCACTACCGCCAGGGACCCATATTCAGGACAGCTTTCTCTTCGCATCCAGGGATGCCAGGCGATTTCTCTTTTTCAACCCGGAAGGCCCGGCTGTCCTTCACATGTTCACACTTGACCATCCGATGGGATCTTCCCATTTTTTTCATGAGCAGTGGGTCGACATCCCGCTTCCGGCACCCGAAACCCTCTCACGGATCTCGTCGATCGCACTTGGAAACCATCTGGCCTACCTTTCTGGCCTCAGCCCGTCAGGAGAGCCAATTCTGAGAGTCCTGAAACTCTCTCCAGACCAGAAACAGATTGCAGGCTATACGGATTTCATGCCAAAAAGCGGACGAACCCCGATCCGGGAGATGACCCTCGACAAGGCGAATGAAACCCTGTGGATTTCATTCAACAACGGAGAGGTCTTAAACGGACATAGCCTCCTCTTCACCCCGGGAACCATTATTTCAACATCCCCGGTCGAGGCCCTGACAGAAAAACTCTCAACGGGATCTCCGGAGGGACCGGAGACCTTGCCGGCCATTCGAAGAAGCCGGGTCGAAAAAAACGACTGCCTCTCCTGCAGGCTATTCCTGCTCAAACGGGAAAGACCGACCGAAAAGTCGGTCTCGAATCTCCCCATCAGGATACCCGGGACCGTCGACGTCTCCATGGGGATGATTCCGATAGGACAGACCGGAGTCCTTTTTGCGGGAGACCCGTCCGTTGTCTGCCAGATCCCTTCCGGAGAGATCTCATCGAAGATCGGGCCATGCCACCCGGTCGATACCGCTACATTGCCGGCAGACGGCATCCTTTCAGGGACCCGGGAGACATTCCTTCTGCACCTCAAAAGAAACGGGAGCTGGACCCTCGCAACGATCAACCGGGCCTATCTTGAAGATGTCATCTCCCACAGACGCCCTCTCGCAAGAAATTTCCCGGAAACACTCCTCCTGAAAAAAGCCATCATCATAAGCCTTCCGGACAATGCACGCCCCATCCCGGGATTCTGGTCAACGGACCAAAAGAAGCTGGCCATTTTTGGCCATAAACATCTTTACCTTCTTCTCTACAAGAACTGAAGGAGATTTTCTCAGTCGGGCCCCTTGCTTTCCCCCGAAATCACGGTCCTGTTCCGGCCCTCTTTCTTCGCCCGATAAAGGGCCTCGTCCGCCTCTTTCATCACACCTGACAGGACACTGTCGGGGGCAAACTCCGAAATCCCTGCAGATATGCTGACATTGAGCCCCCGGGATGGTCCCCAGTTCTCAGAAACCTTTTTCCGGATCTTCTCCGCCACAACAAAAGCCTGCTCCCGCCCGCCATGAACAATCAGCGCAAACTCTTCCCCACCGATCCTTGCTGGCATGTCTTCCCCCTGCCGCATGCTTCCCCGGATAATATCCGACACCTCCTTCAGAACCTTGTCTCCTGTTTCATGGCCATGGGCATCATTGATTTCCTTGAAGTGGTCGATGTCCAGCATGATAAAGCTATGGGGCTTCCCGTGCCGTCTCATGAGAGAAGAAACCCTCTGAAAGAAATCCTCCAGATATCTCCTGTTGTACAAGCCGGTCAGAGGATCGAGGATCGCCTCATTCCTGTGACGGTGCAAAAGCCTGAGCTTTGAAAGCGCCATGCCGACATGAGCCGCAACATCCCGGAGAAAGGTTCGATCTTCGTCCGTCCAGTCGATCCGGGTACCCGATCTCAAGGTAATGGTTCCCAGCGTTTCTTCCGCAGACTGAATGGGAGAGCACAAATAGGTCCGGCCTTCCTGGGCATGCTCGCATTGATGACAGCGGACCAGACCGCTCCAGTCCTGATCGCTGATCAGACCTCCTTTCCTGATCGCCCAGCATTCGTCGATCCCTTCCTCTTTCCGGAGATTGAAATGGATTTCGACCGTCTCGTCTTCGAACACCGTCATCAGTGCCTGACGGGAGACATCGATGACATCCTGTTCCCTGGACATAAATCCTGATGCCTGGATAATCATCGACAACAGTTCGTTATGCTGGAGCTTTCGACGGGTTTGTCCCAACGCCATGACAAGCGAGTCCTTCATCATGTTGATCGACTCGACCAGATCCCTCATCTCCGCATCTTTGGGTATCGATTCCGGTGAAAAAGAGTCGGGAGAATCGCCCTTTGCCACAGACAAAGCCCAGACCGCGAGACGTTCCAGCGGTTTCAGGACCGCATTCTCCATCAGCTCCTTCAGGAGACCCTCAAGCCACAAAAACAAAACAATCTCGGAAACAAAAAACAGGAGATTAAAGAAAATCACCAGAATGATCCGGTGGATGGTCCGGCGCTCACTGGCCCTCAGGTGGCGAAGGAACGGATGGATATCGTTGTGCACGGCCTCAAAAAGGAGGTTCGTCAGAGAAAGAGTCAGCTGTTGCCGCTCTCCGGGTGTAATCCCGGGAACGAACAGGGCATTTCCAAGCGCCTGCACCTGGAAAAGCATTCCCCTGACCCGTTCGGCAAACAAACGGGAACGACTTTCCGCCAGGATGCCCGAACCAGCAGGCATTCTGGCAAGAGTCTCCTGAAGGATGGTGTCAAACCGGATTTTCTGGGAGGGACTTTGTGTTTCAAGGTAGACAATCAGTGGCTCCTGAAGGGAGAGGAAGCTGTTTTCAATCTTTTCAGTGGTCCGGATCCTGTCTTCTTCTTGCAGAATGCTCTGCCCTGTGAAAACGTACAAAAGGACAAAGCCTGCCCAGACGATAAAAAAAGCCCCCGCCCCCAGACGAAGTCGCCTGAGAAGCGAGTGGAGCCGATCACGAATGGTCTGGTCTCTCATCGATTCCATCACGTCCCTTTCGACTTTTGTCCCAAAGGAATCAGGAGCGAAAGATACTCCGCCGGATCAAATGAGTCCTGAATAAAACGCGTATGGCTATGAACAGATTCCAGCTGATCGAAAAAGGACTTCGGAATCTCGAGGAATCCGTCAACAACATCCGGATCAAAAAGGACTCCAGCGTTTTGACGGATCTCGTCGATCGCCTCATCATGGGACTTCGGAACATTGTAAGACCTGCGAGAAACCATCGCATCGTAACTGTCAACCACTCCAAAAACCCGGGACTCAATCAGGATATCCGAAGACTTGAGGCCATGAGGATATCCTGACCCGTTCCATCTCTCGTGGTGCTGACAGACGACATCCCCGGCAAAGGAAAGCGTCGGTATCCTTGAAAGAATGGCGCGGCCATGGAGTGGATGTTCTTTCATCGCTGTCCATTCAGCCGCATCGAGCGGACCCGACTTGTTGAGAAGTTCCTGCGGCACCCTGATTTTCCCGACATCGTGGAGAAGCGCTCCCGCCCTGAGTGTCATCAGACGGTTCGCTGGCAGGGAAATTCTCTTGCCGACCTCAATCGCCAGCAGACTGACCCGGTAAGAATGGAACCGGCGCTCATATGTCCACCGGTCGAGCTGGTCCATCATCTCCTCAAGAAAAACCAACGTTGTCCGATGGAGGATTTCAAAAAGAGATGTACCCGGATCGCCTGAAATCGGTCCGCTCCCCTCGACCAGATTCATGTCTTCTCCTGCACGCAATTGATGATGGATCGATCCTCATACTAAGGACGGCTCTGCCGTCCGCGCTATCCTTCCCCGCCCTGAAGGACGAGGTTTGCCGCGCATCTGATCAAGAATACATGACCTTGTCCCCCGAAAGAAAGTACATTTAAAATGTATTTTTTATGTTTTTTCAAAAGCTCCGGGCATCGTCGCAGTGACTGCTCCCGCCACTAAACCATGAAATGGTTGTCGTGGGGGCTTCTCGGGGCTAACCCGGAGACTCCAGCCCGAGTCTCAAAATATTCAGGGAGGCGTTGTGGTCCCGATCCTTTTCCATACCACAGCACGGACAATGATAGGTTCGGTCGGACAGCGGCATCTTCTGCCGATGGCCACAGGAGGAACAGGTCTGGCTTGTATAGGCCGGATTCACCTTCCGGTACTCCCGACCAGCATTTTCAGCTTTGTACGAGAGAAAGAAGAAGAATTGCGACCACGCCACGTCACGGATGCTTCGGTTCAGGCATCGGTGGGAGTTCATTTCGTTGACCGTAATATCCTCAACAAAGATCCGTCCATACGCATTGACGATCTTTCGGGCTTCCTGATGGGCGAAGTCGGATCGCTCAAAAGCGATCCGTTCATGAATCTTCGCCACCACCTTTTTGATCCTGGCTCGTTCCGAAGAGCCTTTTTCCTGAAGAGCCAGTTTCCGCTGGGCCTGCGCCAGCCTTTTGGCGGAGCGTTTCAGGAACGTCGGGTTTTCGATGGCCGTTCCATCGGAAAGAGAGGCAAAGGTTTTGATCCCCACATCGATCCCCACCGGGAGAGGATTCGACGGAAGAACCGTCTCCGGAACATCCTCGCAGGAAAGCGTCACCCACCATTTTCCGGTGGAAGACCTCAGAACAGTGCAGGTCTTGACCTTTCCTTCGACCGGGCGATGGAGAATGACGGGAACGGTCCCGATCTTCGAGAGTCCCTTTCCCGTCAGATCGCATCCGCTATTCCACTGGGGAAAGGTCAGGGAAGAGTACTGCCCCTTTCCCTTGAATCGGGGATAGCCGGGGTCTTCACCGTTTTTGACCCGGCGAAAAAACGCCTGGAACGCCAGATCGATGCGAACCGCCACGTTCTGGAGCGTTTGGGAATAGACCGTCTCAAGAG
>JAKCCY010000090.1 GCA_021838765.1 Nitrospirota bacterium | reverse complement strand
CCGACATGAAGCGACCACCAGGCTTTTTGGGAAGGGTTTTGATGCGATGGAGGTCAGAACTATCATGGGTCACAAGAAACTCCAGATGTTGAAAAGGTACACACATTTGAAGGCCGAGGATTTGGCAGAGATGTTGAAATAGGGCCGGTTTCCCGGCCCCCCGGGTTTCAAGGCGTGGGCACAATCGGCGCTGTGTACGTAAAAACCGGCTCGTTAATCCCCCACGACTTCCACGATCCTAAGACCTCGTTATTATACCTTTCATTACACGAGTTGTTGACTTCCGCAACTTGCGTTATCGAGTACCCGTTTGACCATGTGATTTTGCACTGAATCGGCGCCGGCGCACTACAGTTGTCGCCGGGATTTGGAAGGCATTGTAAAGGCCCGACATTTTGAATGCTGACCGGGGGGCCTGACACGATGCTGTAGCGATAAGAAAGATAGAGAGGGTCATAAAAGGCTACAGATATGGTTTTTTCCGTGTATCTTCTTGTCACTCTGAGAAAGGAAAAAGGGGCTACAAAAGGCTACAAAGGGCTACACTATGAGACAGTCGGAAAGGGCTATTTTTGGCTCTGGTATTTGTTTTTTTAAGAAAAAACTGGAGCCGGCGATCGGGATTGAACCGATGACCTGTCGATTACGAATCGACTGCACTACCACTGTGCTACGCCGGCAGAAAAAAATATTGGCTGGAAGATTCTCCAGCCAATATAAAGTTTTTTGCCATTAATGGCAATATGGATCGATTCTAGAACTTCTTCTGGAGGTCTTCCTGCCAGGGAGTCATCGTTCCGCCCAAAATACCGATTTTGTCCCTGCTGGTATGGTACTGATGCATCTTCACCTTTAGAAGATGAACTCCAGGATCAAGGTCAAGCATCAATGGAGTGACGCCGTAGAAGACATTGTCTATGTAAACCTTTGCTCCTGAAGGTGTTGTTGTGACAACAAGCCTTCCCTTGCCGGCAGGTATCGGATTCTTCTGTGTATTGAACTGGTCAGCCGATAATGTTTTTCCGGAAACGGTCGCAGGATTGGCGGAAGCTTCCACCTGGATGGAACCAGGAAAGACTTTTACCAGATGGCCTACGGAACGGTCTGCGTACCCAAGGATCACCTTTTGCAGATCCCGGTCCAGACGTTCGGCCGCGACCTCAAGGGGTTTCGAGTGGCGGCTCTTGGTCATTGAGCGCTCGTGTATCCTGGTTCCCCAGATGGGATGTCCTGTTTGCGCATTGATGAAATAGACATCCAGCTCAACCTGGTCCTTCGAAATTGCTGACCCGGTCCCTTCGATATAGCCGGTATGCGATGACTGGAACTGATAGTTCATGATCCGACCAACCACAAAGACATCAATATTGGGAAATCTCGACCTCAAGGTCTGGACCCAGCTGTTTGTCTGGAAAGAAAAGTCTGCCGGAGGGTGATGAATCAGGGTGGATTTCAGACCCAGGTAGTTGAACTGGTCAACAAATGCCCTGGTCACATGCAAGTCGATATCGGAGTCTGTTCGGTAGGTATTTGTTCCCCACCCGATGTATTGACGATCGCCGGTCATCAGGGTGCTTGCCCGGTCATCTTTAAAAAGAACGACCCCGAACCTGAGAGAAGAAGAATATTGATGAGGTTTTGTCATTCCCGCATCAGAACGGTAATGAAGCTTGACCGGCGCCTGGGCACAACCGATCGCAGTTCCTGCGACAAAGACCATGACTGCTTCGAGGAGAAGACGGAAACCTCTTTTTTTAAGGAGAGTAACAATTTGTGCGGTCATTTTGCTCCATTTCTTTTGAGATTGTTCGATCTTCCTGCCATTTCGGAGTTTGGGGACAGGAAATGGTGTGGCCCCGCCTTGCCCTACCGCCTCAAGACAACCTTTTTGTGCTGGATGGACTTCTGGTCCGGACCTGCCGGTCCCAGAGCATGTCCATCAAGCGACAGGAGTATTGCTCCGCCATCCTTTGTTGATATCCAGAAGACTGTCTTGGAGTGAAAGACTTTTGACTTCCCTTTGGCCAGGGGATAGCGTCTTGCTTTTCCGTCGCCTTCCTTGACCGCCACGTAGGTATCCTTTAATGCCGTGACCTTCAATATGTGAAACGGTGGAGATGGTTCTTTGGCCGCTGAAAGAGGCTGCCCTGATGGGGCTGAAGGGGTTCCACCAGCCGCTTCAGAAATTTTAGATGGCTCGGCCTTGGAAGGACCGGAAAGAGAGCCTGACGGTGATACCGGAGAAGGCGGAGGCGTGAGCGCAGATCCACCGACTTGATTTTGATTGCCCGCATTTGGAACAGGCGGAGATGGTTGGCTCACCTGGGGTGAGCCAGAAACAGTAGGTGATGGCGTTACAGGTGCCATTGGCGCTGAAGGGGCGGAGGAAGAGGGAGTCGCTGCAGACGGAGCGGGCGTTGGCTGTTTTGGCGCGGCCTTCATTGAAGAGGAATGGATTTTTTCCTCTGCATGATGTTTTTCAGCCTTGTCCATCCAGACCTTCAGTCCCCCGAGCAACGTCAGCAACAGAAGAAATCCTGCGAGAATCCAGAAGAGAAACCTCGATGATCCTGATGTGGTTCCGCCCGAAGTCAAGGAGGAGTCCTGAAGGATCTGATTGACCTGCAATACCGGATGGGGATGAAAGGTTTCTTCGGGAAACGCGGTGATAAATTCCTTGCTGTAGTGTTGAAGGAGAAGCTCGGAAGGAAGGTCCAGAGCCTCGCAGTATCCACGGACATGGCCCTTTGCGTACAGCATGCTTGGATAGATTGACCATGTTCCTTCTTCGATGGCCTCTGTCCAGCGAGGCCCGATATGGGTGATCAGGTCAATCTCGTCGAGTGTCAGATTCTTTTCCTGGCGCTTGAATTTCAGAAACGCACCAATCGTGGAAGCCCCAATGTTCCGGATTTCTCCTTCGATGCGCTCCCTCTCTTCAGAAATCGGGTCCGTCTCGTTTTTGATTGGAGGTTCCTCAGAGCGGGAATCTTCAGGGTTCATCGAGGCTCCTTCAGCATATTTCAAACAATGGAGATTTCATTTGGTCTACTTAAGTTTCTTGACGTAATGCGACGCCTTGACGCCTTCGACCGAGTCCGGATCAAGACGAACAACCTCTTCAAAAGCCGCCAGTGCCTTCTGTCGGTTTTCAAGTTTCAGATAAATTTTTCCAATCTCGTAATAAGGCTTTGGAAATTTTGGAGCAAGACGAATGACAAACGAATATTCTTTCAGTGCCTGATTCAGCTTTCCCCGAGAGTAAAACAGCGCCCCAAGGTAATAATGGGCTGGGGCAAAAGAATTGTTTCGCAGTATTGCCTTTGAAAAATGGTCCCTTGCCGCATCAAGGTCGTGCATCGCCATATAGGTACGGCCGAGGTTCGTCAAGGGACGCTCCGGCGTCCGGTAAAGACTGTCGGACAAGGACAGGTTAAAATAATGCATCGCCCTTTGATAGCTGTGCTGGCGAAATTCGATGAGCCCCAGGTAGTTATTGGCCGCCGCCCGTTCACGGACAAACTTCCTGGCATTTAAAAGCTCGTTGGTCGCATCCTGAAAGTCATGCATTTTATAATATACATGGCCAAGTCCATAATGCACCCGACCCAGGTTCGGATCGAGATGATTGGCGAACTCAAAGTCCCAGAAAGCTCCCTGAATCTGGTTCTCGCTGAGCTTTCTGAGGCCGGACTCGTAATGTTCAAGAGCCAGGTGCCTGTTCCTCGGAGAAACCGAAGGGGTACAGGCAGAAAACAGAAAGGGCAAAAGGAGCATGGGAAGAAATTTTGCCCATTGGAGCCGGTTCATCCCCCAAGCATCCTGAAAACCGGAGACACCGGACGATAGTTGGTCTGTTCGGAAAACTCGCAGAGACGGGCTTCAAGGGCCAGCGGGGAGAGATTCTCCATTCCCGCCGAACTGAACTCGGAGACACAGAACGATGCCATGACGGAGCCGACTATAATGCCCCGGCGAAGGGTGTCGTCGTCTTTGCCGCCTTCCGATGCCATATATCCGAGGAAACCACCGGCAAAGGAATCCCCTGCCCCCGTCGGATCTTTCAGGGATTCCAGGGGATAGGCCGGAGACAGGAAGATCTTTCCGCGATTGAAGACCATCGCGCCATATTCTCCCCGCTTGATGATGAGGATCTGAGGGCCCATTGCCGAAATGGTCCGGGCGGCAGAGATGAGATTGCTCTCGCCGGAGAGCATTCGCGCTTCCCCTTCGTTGATTGTCAGAATGTCGACCAGGCCCAGGACATCGAGCAGCGCTTCCCTTTTGTTTTCAATCCAGAAATTCATGGTATCGAGAGCGATGATCTCAGGACGGGCCGGGAGATCGTCGATGACCTTCTTCTGGATTTCCGGGTCGATATTGGCCAGAAACAATGTGTGCACCGACGGATAGACACCGGCGATATCCGGATTGAAGCTCAGCAGGCAGTTCAGGTCTGTCTTCAGTGTTTTCGCAGAGCTGAGGTCGAATCCGTATTCTCCGCTCCAGTGAAACGATGGTTCTTTTGAAACCTCAATGCCGGCGACATCGATCCCCCGGTCTTTCATCGTCTCAAAGCCGCGGGACGGATAGTCTGGGCCAACGATTGCCATGACCCCCACATTGGTCCAGTAGGAAGCGGAAATGCCGGCAAAAAAGGCAGAGCCCCCCAAGGCATTTTTCACCTGTCCAAAAGGAGTTTTGACATCGTCAAGAGCAACGGTTCCAACAATAATCAAAGAAGGCGTCATTGAATAATCCCCAGAAAAGTCAGATTTTTCCTTGTTTTTTCCGGTATGACGGAAATATCCGTAACCAGGGAGCTCGTCAGGGAGGAAGCACAATTGCAGGTTCTTTCCGGAAGGTTGACGATTGCTTCGAGGAGGATCCTGTTTGCCTTCTCCACATTGGCATGCATCACGGCAAGAACATCCGATACCGTTACCATGTCATGATCAGGATGCCAGCAATCATAGTCGGTTGCCAAGGCAAGGGTCGCGTAACAAAGTCCCGCCTCCCTCGCAAGCCTGGCTTCCGTCGCATTGGTCATTCCGATCACATCGGCATTCCAGCTCCGGTAGAGCCGGGATTCTGCCTTTGTCGAAAAAGCGGGACCTTCGATGCAGACATAAGTGCCGCCTTTGTGAAAGGGGTACCCAAGCGTTTTGATTCCGGCCACGAAAGAAGAAGCCACCTGGGGGCAGACAGGATCACCAAAACCTGTATGTCCCACTGCGCCATGTCCATAGAATGTCATCTCGCGCTTTTTGGTCAGGTCGATGAAGTCATCGACAACCACCATCATGCCCGGAGGAATCTCTTCCTTGAGCGAACCGACCGCTGAAACCGAAAGCACCCTTTCGACGCCGAGAGACTTTAGCCCTGCGATATTCGCCCGATAATTGATCTCGGTTGGAAGGTATCGATGGCCCTTGCCATGCCTTGAGAGGAATATGACCGGAACCCCATGGACACTCCCTGTCATGAAAGGATCTGAAGGGAGGCCCCATGGAGTCTCGACCGAAATCACCCCGTCTACGTCAAGGCCTGCCATCTGGTAAAGCCCGGACCCCCCGATAATCCCAATCGGGGCAATTTTCTTTTTCTGCGCCAACCCGTTCCTCCTGATTTTCGTTTGACCCGATGATCTTTTCCCTACAATAGCAAAAATCGGCCCAGAATCAAAAATGATCTTTATCAAAAATAAAAAATTATTGTCCCGGAAAACAGGCGAACATCTTTGATCAGCGAAGCGCCGTCCATTGAACATCCCTGAGATGGCGAAACCATGTCCTTTGCCTTTTGGCATACTGACGGGTCCTGATTTCGATCCTGGAGACGGCCAGGTCAAGATCGATACCATCCTTGACGACGCTGATGATTTCCGGATAGCCAAGGCTCTGGAAGGCCGCTTCCTCTCCCGTATATCCTTTCGAGAGAAGATCCCTGACCTCCCGAACCCATCCCCGATCGATCATTTTCCGGATTCTTTCGGAGATCCTTCCCGAGAGGTCTCCGGGGCTCCACAGCAGGCCCACAATCTGATGATACTTCACGGGAGCCAGGCTTTTTTCACGGAAAAGGACAGAGGGGACCATTCCTGTGAGCTGGTGGATCCAGAGGGCTCTGGTGATCCGAACCCTGTCATTGGGCATGATTTCTGCCGCCCTGACGGGATCGAGATCGCCAAGTTCAGAAAAGAGCTTCTCCGAAGGCTCCCGCTCGCACTGATCGTAAAAGTTCTGTTTTTCCCGTTCGTCCTCATCCGGCAAATCCAGAAACGGCTCAAGGACAGCCCTCAGGTACAGACCGGTTCCTCCCACGAGAACGGCCTTTTTGCCCCGGCTCTTGATGGACGACAAGGCGTCGAGGCAATCCCTTCGAAATCTCCCCGCACTATAACTCTCCTCCGGAGAAAGCACATCGATCAGGTGATGGGGAACCCCTTCCTGTTCGGCCAATGTTGGCTTTCCTGTGCCGATATCAAGATATTTATAGAGCTGTCGGGAGTCGGCAGAGATGATTTCGGCATCGTTTTCCAGCGCCCAGGAAACGGCCCAGCCAGTCTTTCCCGAGGCCGTTGGACCAACAACCACCATATCAAATTCCATCAAGTCCGGTCGAACCAACTTTCGATCATTCCTTTTTCCAGAGAGAGGATGGTGGGGCGACCATGAGGGCAACTGAAAGGATAGTCCGTTTCAAGGAGCGTCTTGACAAGACGCTCCGCATCGGGTTTTTCCAGAACCTGATGGGCCCTGATGCTGGTATGGCACGAAAGGGTCATCAGTGTTTCATCGATCCGGTCGGAGCGGAGAAGCGAGAATTCAAAGCCGCCGGAAGACCCGGAAAGCTCTTCCATCAGAAGCTGGGGATCCTCCCCTTCCAGAATGGCGGGGATGGAGTCGACCCTGAGAGATTCCGGCCCGATCGGTTCAACCGAGAAGCCAATCGCCTTGAGTTCGTCGATCCGTGGCTCAATCCGGCTGATCGCTCCGGCCGACAGCCTCACGACGGCCGGGAAGAGAAATGGCTGGGTCCTTATTTCTCCCGCAGAAAACATCTTCTTCAGGGCGTCATAGCGGATCCGCTCATGAGCGGTATGCTGATCGACCAGTGCCAGTGTCCCGTCAACGGAGACGATCAGGAATGTTTCATAGGCCTGGGCCAGGAACAGCACCTGGGCGGACGCATTTTCCCGAAAGTCGATCGATAGCGGCTTGATCGCTCCGGGAGAAGGCAAGGAGCGAAGCTTCTCCGAAAGCCCTGAAAAAGTTCCAGAGGATTTGTGATAAGGGGAGGATCCCTCCCTCTCGGGAAACCATCCGGCGGTCCGGACCGGGCTTGGATGGGAAAAAGACCGGTCGTCGCCGGTCATGGAGGCTGTTCCCGAAAAAGCGCCCAGGGATCCGGGCGACCGTTCTTCCGAAACATGGCCGGAATGATCGGCGGACAATGATTGTTCGGGCGATGGACCGGAGGAGGATGGAGGCTCAGGAAAGCTCTCCGGGAACGTCCGGCTCTCCGGAGCGAATGGAGATTTGCCGGAAAACGACTCGATCCCTTCCGACACGGAACGGCGTACGAGCGCAAAGATCCGGTCCGGCTCCTGGAAACGGACTTCCTTCTTGGTTGGATGGACATTGACGTCAACCTTCCTGGGATCAATTGTCAGAAACACCCATACGCCCAGATGGACATCCCGCTGGATAAGCCCATGGGAGCCTGCGGTCACCGCCTGATAGAAAGCCGGATGGCGCACCCATCTCCTGTTCAGGAAAAGGTGCTGGTTTTGACGATCCTTCCGGATCCTGGAAGGAGTGAGAACAAAGGCCCTGACGGAAAGCTCCTCCCCTTCGATCAGGATCTCCGAAAGCTCGCTCTGGTCAAACTCCGGATAAATGTCTACAAGACGGGCCGCGAGGGAGGTTCTCGCGGGAAGGGACAAAAGAGTTCTGTCCGGAGTGGACAGGGAGATCGAAACCTCAGGATGCCCCAGCGCAATCTGGAGGACCGTTGTCTGGATATGGGAGAGTTCCGTCGCCGGAGTCTTCAGGAATTTCTGTCGAACCGGAACATTCCTGAAGAGCTCGGAGATCCTGATCGTTGTCCCTTTCGGGCCATCCCAGCCGCGAACAACGGGATCCATGCCGGGAACAGATTCATAGTGGGAGCCTTCGGGATCGCCTTCGGTCTTTGTTTTCAGGTCAAGGCGGGAAACAGAGGCGATTGCGGCAAGCGCCTCGCCCCTGAACCCCATTGAAACGGTCTTGAACAGGTCTTCGTAGGAAAAGATCTTGCTTGTCGCATGACGGAGAAAGGCTTTCGGCAAATCCTCCCGAAAAATTCCGGAGCCGTTGTCGGAGATCGAGATCTCTTTGATCCCTCCATCGGAGACGACGATGGAGACTTTCGTTGCCCCGGCATCGAGACTGTTTTCAAAGAGTTCCTTGACAATGGATGCCGGCCGCTCGACGACCTCCCCCGCGGCGATCTTGTTGACGACATGGATCGGTAGCTCCCTGATGATTCCCACAGGATCTACTCCAGGTTCTTGATGCGTCTTTTTGCCTTTTCATCGAGATCGTTCTCTGCGGGGAAGACCTCCAGAATCTTTTTGTAGTAGTGGATCGCCTGGGTTTTATCTCCCATAAGCTCGTAAGACATCGCTCTCTTGTAAAAAGCATCGGCTTTTTTTCCACTTTCAGGATACTTCTGGATCAACTGGTTATAGGCGTCGATCGCATCCTTGTAATTTTTGGAATAGAAGAGGGACTGTCCGATCCAGAACTGGGCAGAGCCCGCAAGATAGGAGGACGGATAGCGGGAAATGACTTCAGCGAACTCTTTCTGGGCAAGCGTGAAATGCCCTGACTGATAGTCTCTCATGGCCTGCGAGTAGATGGACTTTGCATTTTCTCCGGGCGATCCGCCCTGGGGAGCTCCCGGAACAGGAGCCGCAAGCGGCGTTGTTCCACCCGGAGCCGGTGCTGGCTGTGTCGATGGCTGGGGGGCCGGAGCCGAAGCGATCTGGCCTCTCAGCTGGTCGATCCTGTGGTCAATCGTATCAAGGCGCCCCCTGAGAGACTCAAGCCTTGCTTTCTGGCGGTCCAGACGGGCTTCCATATCGGCGATCTGGCTGTTGAGCTGGTCTCCGCCTGACGATCCAAGCTGCGACTGGAGCTTGTGCAATCTGGACTCATCATTATCAACGCGCGCCCGCAGGTCGGACATGTCGACGGAAGTCGCGCAGCCAGCCAGAAATAATCCGGCCAGAACAAGTGATGATCGGGAGAGAACTGCTCGGGTGTGCATCAATGACTCCTTCTAGGAACATTCATCGAAAGTTCTGGTTAGGGAACAGCCCACATGGGGGTTATGACGTCTCTTTGAAAGGTTCCGATGCGATGGTTGTGCGAACCGTCCAGAAACATTTTCATGATAACGCTCTTCCCCCTCACCTGATGGGCATAGATAATGCTCCTTCCATCCGGAGACCAGTCAGGACTGTCATCCTGCCCGCGCCCGTGCGTGATCTGGATGGACCGCGATCCATCGGGCGTGGTCAGGCATATCTTAGGACGATGCCGATCATTCATGCAAACAAATGCAACAAGATCTCCAGATGGCCCCCATGCAGGCGAAACATTATAAAAACCGTTGAATGTAATCCGATGGACATTCGTTCCATCGGAGTCCATGACAAAAACCTGGGGGTGGCCGTCCCGGTCGGAAACGAAGGCGATCTGATTGCCTGAAGGAGACCAGGAAGGAGAAAGGTTGTTGCTTCGGGAAAAGGTCAGGCGATTGAACTTCCTGTCCTTCAGGGTCGTCACATAAATCTCTGTTCTTTGGGCCCGGTTTCCTTTTGAAAGAGCCACAGCAAGATGAACACCATCCCTTGAGAAATCCGGAGTGATGTTGAGACCCGGGAACCGGGCCAGGGCTGAGCGCTTCCCTGTTCTCAGGTCGTAAGAGAGGATCTGCGGCTCCATGTGGAGATAGGAGACATAGACGATATGGTGGCTTTTGCGCGACCAGGCCGGTGAATAGGCAAGGACATGGTCAAAGGTCAGGCGATGCAATCCCTCCCCGTCAAAGTCCATGGTATAGAGATCATAGCCGCGTCTTGGATTTTTTCCGATGAAGGCGATCTTGGCCCTGGCGATGCCGGACAGTCCGGTGAACTGGTAGATGACATCATCGACAAAACGGTGGACCGCATGCCGTGCCGCCCCTGAGGTGGTATATTGCCGGGACAGGAGGACCTTTCCCGACACAGGATCCCTGACAATGCCGAGGACATGGATTCCGGTCTGGTCTTCGGTCACCCTGGCCGCGGCGACACCTTCATAGCCTCCTGCGGCCAGGGCATTCGTTCCCTCTCCGGTCAGTCCGATCGCCTGCAGTTTCGCGACAAGATCCGGTTCTGGAATCGATACGTCAAAATAGCCTGATTCCGCCAGGTCCCGAAGGATGAGTTTCTGGGCTTCCTGCGTGGCTCTGGACGAGGTCCCTCCGCTGGTGACAGGGATATAGGCAAGCTTGAACATCAGTCCTGTCCGATTTGAGATCACGCTCAGATCGATCGCATCGGCCAGCCCTTCAAGATGCAGGGAAAGGGCGAGAACAGCCATCAATGCCAGAACGTGTTTTCTGATTGCGGTTTTCTTCCGGCAAAAAGAGAGAAGGGTTCTATTTTCCATCAAAAACATCTCCATGCGAAGTGGCTTCCAGTGTAACGGTCACGACTTCTTCTTCCTTCTTGAAAGAAGGGGGCATCGGGGGGAACGGCACAGACCGCAAGACACTCATCGTTGCGGCTTCGTCGAACATGGCCGAGCCGGAACCGGTTATGACCTCGGGTTCACCCTTGATGGTTCCATCCTTTTTGAGGACAAACCGGACTGTTGCCCTTAATCCCTGTGAATTGGGGGGAGGAAACCAGTTTGACTTGATCCGGGATATAAGCAGGTGTTCAAGATAGGTCGGAAAAGCCTCTCCCTGTATGTCCATCTTAACAGGATTGGACTTGGCATTTTCAACCCTGCTCTTCGTCGGAACCGGTTTGACCAGGTTCTTTTTCGAAGCGGGCTTGTGGACGGCTTTCCCGGTTTTTTTTTGAACCGCCCTGGACGGTTTCAGCGGTTTGATCGTTGGTTTGTGGACGACGGCTGGTTTCTTCAGGGGGGCAACATTGTGATGGACAGGATGCGGTTTTGATCGCACATGAACGATCGCGTTTAGATCGG
>JAKCCY010000235.1 GCA_021838765.1 Nitrospirota bacterium | reverse complement strand
TCCCCAGTGGCGTTGCGCGGCTCCAGGGCCATGCCACATATCGGGCAGTTGCCCGGCTCGCTGCGCACAATCTGTGGATGCATCGGGCAAGTGTATTCGCTCTGATTCGATCTGGTTGGCGCCGGCACTACTGGCTCCAAGGCCATGCCACATTTGGGGCACGAACCGGGCGTAGCCTGACGCACCTCTGGATGCATCGGACAGGTGTAAACACCCACAGCCTGAGTCGCTTGACTCACTTGAACAGTAGGAGTGATAGTCGCCATGATTGGCCTGATGTAATCAGAAGGATTTGCCTGAAACTTTTCCACGCATTGTTGTGAACAAAAGTAATAGTGCTTACCAGCATGATCCACACTATGTCGCGATTCACTGTCGACCTTCATCTCGCAAACTGGATCTGTGGTAGTGCTCATAATTTTCCTTTCAAATGCGTGAATCAAGTGCTTTGTTTCACTGTGCTTCGGCTACCGAAAGGGCAGTGTGCCAAGGCTCAAACTGGCTGATATCGATTGTTACTTTGATTATTTTTATCACTACAGCGACATATAAAAAAGCTCCGTTCCCGGATTAAAAAACAGAGCCTTTTTCGTGACAGGATTCTGACTTACTTCTTTTTTGGGGCTGTAGATTTCACTGAAGTCGGAAGCTTCGCTGGAGCCGAAACCTTCACCGTGGCATTCATAGCCTCCCGAAAAGCCTTGCCAGCGGAAAACTTGGGGACGGTCTTGGCCGGAATGATCAAGGCGATCCCGGTCTGAGGATTGCGTCCGATTCGAGCCTCTCGCTTGATTGTCTCGAACGTCCCGAAGCCAACGAGTGCCACCTTCTCTCCTTTTTTAAGGGAATCCTCAATCGCCACCAGAAAACCCTCAATGACTGCATGAACATCTTTCTTTGAAATTTTGGAAGACTCGGATACTTTTTCGATCAGTTTGTTTTCGTCACAGGAACTCCTTGGATACAGGGCTGGTGGTGCATTGGCATGGAAACCGCGATCATGGCCTCCTTGAGGACGGGTTCCATTGTAAAACATGGCATGGCCTTCCGGGAATTTTATGTGCTGAATACATGATCGTGATCTGCCGGAAAGCGGTATCTACTCAATCTCGCCGGACCTTTACTGTAGTCCGGCGACTTGGGTAAAGTGGCGTGTCACCCCCTCCCCGCAAATAAGGGTTCTTATGTCAACTCCGGTCCAGAGGAGTGGGCGGGCCAAGAAAACAGGCATAAAATGTCCGAACAAGCATAAAGTGGCCAAACGGCCAAGTTATGCTTGTATTCACACGATGCCAGGTGCAATCCCTTCAATTTAGCAACTGCGCCAGGTCCTCGGCCTTCAAATGAGTATATCGCTTAAGCATCTGGAGCGTCTTATGCCCGGTAATCGCGGCGACCTGCATTGGGTTCAGTCCCTTCTCGAAGAACCGGCTGGTGGCTTCGTGCCGGAGATCGTGAAAATGAAGATCCTCGATCCCGGCCTTCTTGCAAGAATCGGCGAAAATATGGGAAAGCCAATTGGGAGAGAAACTCCATACAGATCCATCAAGCCGCCGGGGAAGATCGGAGAGGATCTGGACGGCATCCCGGGACAAGGGAACAGTTCTTGGTGTGCCGTTCTTCGTCTCTGGGATCCGGAGAATTCGTTTTTTGAGGTCCAGATGTTCCCACCGCATGGAGGCAATCTCTCCCCGTCTCATGCCGGTTTCTACAGCAAACCGGACCAGATCTCCAAACTCTCCCGATCCGGAGACCGTGGCGACCTTCTCCATTTCTCCGGAAGAAACCCTTCGATCCCGGCCTGATGGCAATCTGGGCATCCGGATCTGCCGCACGGGGTTTCCCATGGGAAGAGCGATTCCCCATTCCTTGATGGCCACGTTAAACAGACGGGACAGGAGAGAAAGATCGTGTTTCACGGATTGGGGCCCGACCTCTTTCCCCCGCTCATCGCGATATTTGGCAAGGAGAGTCGGCGTGACCGCTGCAAGGGAATACTGCCCGAGGCGGTTTGAAAGGAGACGGATCTGCGACAGGACAGATACCTGGCTTTTTTTTGTGGGGAGTATTTCGTTTTTATAACGATCTAGCGCGTCCTTGAGCGTCGTCGATTCCGATTCCGAGCGGGAAACGAAAATCCCCCGGGCCATTTCCGATTCGACCACAGAGGCCCAAGCTTCGGCCTCTGCCCGAGAGTTGAACGTCTTCCGTTGAACCGGATAGCCTTTTCGCCGAATCTGGGCTCGCCATTGCAGATCGCCCCGCTTGTCGAACGTCGCCACTGGAATACCTCCCGAAGCTGATTATTTTCTTCGGAGTTCAGTGTTCCAAAATTGTTCCAAAAAGTCAATTTTCAAGAGGATCGTTCGGGAAGGAACTTCGATAAAATCCATATATGGCGGAGAGGGAGGGATTCGAACCCTCGGTGGGGTTATTAGCCCCACATCCGCTTAGCAGGCGGACGCCTTCGACCACTCGGCCACCTCTCCAAAATCACTACTGGTCTCGAACATTTG
>JAKCCY010000234.1 GCA_021838765.1 Nitrospirota bacterium | reverse complement strand
TGAGGGGGGAAAGAAAAAGTGTCACGATAGAGTCTAAGACCCTTGAGGGAGAGTGTCAATAAATAGGAAAAAGGACCCTATTGTGACGCATTTTTAGCCATCTGGTTGACGTCAACTTGGGGTATACACCAACTTTACGAATTTGTCTCTGTCCCCCTCCATGGGATCTGAATTTTTCGTTTCCGGGACGCACTGGGAAGGACAAGGGTGGGATCGTCTTCGGGTGGCCCAAGGATATATCATCGCCCGTGTCCGATGCCTCCTTCGATGATTACTATGTGAACGAGGGAGTGGAGACCCTTCGAATCGTGGAAAAGCCAGTCATTAAAAAATGGCTCTGGAAAAATGAGACCCTTCCGATAGTTCGGTAGGGTCTGAAGGTTTTTTTGAAAGAGATCCTGTCGGAACTCGATACTCCCGGAGCGATGAAAGAGGAGTGGGTGGATCAGGGAAGAAGTGGGAGTAGCAGGGGGCAGCACACCAGAGACCCGACCGGTGAATCGGGTCAGGAAAAAGAGGATAAACGGGAGATGAATTCAGGAACATCCGACCAGAACTTCGTTCTTGTTATCCGGGATAATCATCAAGATGGATGGCGCGAACGAGATTCCGGCCATCCTGCTTCGCCTGGTAAAGGGCCTTGTCTGCAAGGGAAAAGAATCGGTCAAAGTCGGAAAGGGAAGAATAATCCCCTCCGGAAAGACCGATACTGAGCGTCACATGATCCTTCTGTGTTCCAGGAAGAAAAATCCTGGGAGACTGAACACCTTTTGGCAAATCGTTCTGGATCCCTTCAGCTTTTTCGGCAATTATTTCCAGCACCTCACCTTCAAAAACAACAAGAAACTCATCCCCCCCCCAGCGACAAAAAGAAAAACTCATCTTTCCCAGCTGCCTTGAAACAAACAGCACCACTTCCCGGAGAAAAAGGTCCCCGGCCGCATGACCATGCTGATCATTGAGAGCCTTGAAGTGGTCAGCATCAAACACCATGAACACAACCTTTTTCCCGATAAAGCTCCCCTGCTTTCGCTGAAGCCCTCGCCGGTTCAGGATTCCTGTCAGGGGGTCGAGGTTTGCTTCAATCGAAGAGGCCATCAGTTGCTTGTTTGCCGTTACTATATCATTTCCAATTTTTTTGATTGTGGCAAGAAGATCTCTTGATTCCTCGGTGATTTTTTGAAAAATCAGTTTCGCCTCTTCAAGGGATTTGGATTGATTGAGCCGTTCAATATTTTTTTCAAGTTTATAGGAAGCGTTTTCCAGCGTCCCCGAAACTTGGGAAACCATCTGGTTTAAAATGGTAACGGTTTTCTGAAACTGCTTTTTATCTTCAAGAACCTCCTTCAGAAAGTTCCTGTTTCTAGTCAGGATGTCTTTCAGTATGAAATGAACCTTCTGCCCCGTTTCCATCTCGGACAAAAGATGGAGTTTGGGGAGAAGCCTGCTCAATCCTTCAAGCTGTCTCAGTGTCCAAGAATCCTCTTCCATCTGGGCAAAGATGGAAGACACCTCGACGAGGTCCAACAAGGCCTCCTTTCCTGGATGAGACTCCATCTGATAATAGACTTCAGCATAATTCCACGGAGTGGGAGGCAAGCCATCCCGACTGAGCTGGCGGAGCGTATTTGCGGCCAATTCGGAAGGTTTTTTTTGCGTAGGATCTCCCACTTCAGAAACACCCCTTTGTTGAAAGAAAAAGCCGAGCAGACAAAAAACATCGCAAGGACAGCATCCAGATATAATTGGGCAACGATCCCAACACTCAAAAATTTAATACCCATTCTAATACACTGGCAAAAAATATCAATGATTCTAGGATAATAAGAAATATTTTCGCCTGAACAAGTTACACCGATCTGCGAATAAAGAATAAAAAATAATAATAAAATGAGGACGGATGAACTGGAGAAAAAATCGACCGGTCAAGGAAATAAATAGGAGCTGAGAGTGCGGGAGCATTCGGAGGGTTTGACGGGACGGATGACCAGCGTGTCAAAACGGTGCCGGTCGAGGGATTGGTGATCGGTAGTGTTGGTCATGAGATGAGAATACATCAGTCGATGGGAAAAAAGTCAGCCCTTTTTTCAGGACTGGCGTGCACCCTCACTGATTAGGTTGAGGTTGGGTGACGTTGAACGGTCGTGGTGGATGGTTAGTTCCGGAAGGATTCGGTACGTGGGAACCGTCCAGTTCGACACCTTGGGACAGATACAACAGTATCTTCTCGTTAGCATGGAGAGGCCTTGTCGGCTCGGGACAGACAGAACACAATAGGCTCTGGAACGCCTCAAATCGGAATTGGCGGAGGTAAGTCTCTCCTTGCAGGAAGCCCTCCAGCATTTTTTTTGGAGTAACCCTTCGCGTCGTTCGAAAACAACAATGGCTTTGGGAGAGTATTAACGGAAAGGTGCAATTCCGATCCCAAATATTTCGTCTCCGGCTTCTTCCTGGTCCGCAAATAAGGGATCTTATGTCAACAAGATTCTTTTCCCCCTCCCGGAGATAAATGGTAACGTGTAACCAATAAAAAGAACCTACTTGATTGATTAACTCAATAGGTTATAATGACAGCATGGAAAAAGGCACACCTC
>JAKCCY010000089.1 GCA_021838765.1 Nitrospirota bacterium | reverse complement strand
CGGTTTGTTCATCACGCCATAGGTCAGTTTATTGTTCTTCCAAAGCAGATCACAGTTTCCATCAAAGTATTCGTGTATCGTGACCTTTGCACCCCGCAGTCCAACTCCTGTACCAGTCGTGACGACTTGCAGCAGCTGGTTTTTATGTTGACAAGACAGGTTTTTTGAAAGCGTTTTCGTGACCTGAACGGAGAGGGTGCGCAGCAAGCTGGCCGGTGTTCCGGCATAAGTCAGATGCGCATCAGAAGTGTTTTGGGCTTCCACGGCAAAACGCCTGTTGAAATTTTCAACGTAGTCTGGCAACCAGCTGTTTGCACTGTCTATGTCGCTGATACCAGCCAGTCGCATTTCCTTGATCAACCGGTCTTGCAATGTTTGATTGACTCGCTCCACACGCCCCTTGGCTTGTGGACTATGAGCATGAATACATCCGATGCCCATCTCGCGGGCCGCCCGTGAGAATTGTGTTTCAGCATCCGGGTCGGCCTCTTTGGCATTGATGCGGAAGAGGCTGTGTTTGTCAGAGTATAAGGCAACTGGTATGCCATGACTCAGAATATGATCGTGCAGCACCCGCATATAGCCCAGCGTGGTTTCGGCCTGTTCAAAACGCAACTGGGTCAGCCGCCCAGTGGCATCGTCAATGAAGACCAGTAGTGTGCAATAATCTCCGCGTCCTTCAAACCAATCGTGGGGGCTGCCGTCTATCTGGATCATCTCGCCAAACCGCGTGCGACGTTCCCTCATCGGATGTGCGCACACCGTGCTGCCCTTCCTGGGGCGCCAGTAGCCAGCCTTAATCATCAGCTGACGCGTGCTCTCGACGGACAGTCGCACGCCATGCAGGTCGGCCAGCTTCTCACAAGCCAGTGTGGGTCCAAAATCCCGGTAGTGTATGCCAATGAGATTCATGGCCACAGCACATACGGCTTCATCCATTCTCCGATTCGATGGCTTACCGAGCTTCTTGCTGAGCAATCCCGCCAAGCCTGCTGCCTGATAACGCTTGCTCAGCCGGCGCACCTGGCGGGTCGTCATCCCCAGCCTTTTTGCTGCATCTTGCTGGCTGATTTGATGTCCTTTCAGCAGATCCAATATCTGGGCACGGTTCTCTTCTTTTTCACTCATAAGCCTCTCCCTGTTTAAAATATCCGCCACTGTTTTATCATCAGTGATCTTAATCAACTGCGGACATTTCTATTTGGGAGAACCGGACATTATCACTTGGGGCTAACATGGATGAGGCTCTCCCTTGACAAAAAGTGCCACACAATTTACCATTTTGCTATAAAAAAGCGCATGGCAAGCGCAGGACAGGTAGAGGCAACTTCTAGTAAGTAGCAGCCCGGATGGGCGGGATCCTCGGTTCCTGGGGCCATAGAGTGAATCACTACAAGCCCTCGAGACAAATTGTTTCGGGGGCTTGTGCTTTTAGCGTGCTAAACTCTTCGGGCCATAATTTAATCCCATAACCAAATACCCTATTTTTATAGTGGTAGAGCGTACTCTTCAAATGAGACAAATAGCCCGGCTCAGTTTCTCCATACCGATTGACTCTTAAGGCAAAATGGAAGCCGGAGGCGACTGCATCTGCTACCTGTAATCCCGCTAGTTTCGAATGTTCTACAGAAGAAATATGGTCGGGATTAATCACAGATCGATCAACTTGAATTTGTTGAGGATTGCTCTCTGATTGAGACAGCAATCCACGAAGATAATCCCGAATATCATCATAAGACATATTGCTACGATTAGAAAAGATAATCTTGGCCGAACCGTCACCTTTACCGGCGTGGTGGTGGTCCCGGCACAACCATGATACCCTTTCCAATAACAAACGCGTTGCGTAACGATAAAGTAAATATTTGTTGTTTTGGAACTTTTCTGGTTCACTTATTATTGGTTTATAAATCAAGACATTGACCGTGCGCATGTGTATTTGACCGACACGACGGATATACGGAACTCGTTGCTCGTGTTTCAAATCCTTGAAATGTAATGCCATCTTCGGTGGTTTGCCCAATATTTCGCGAACTTCCTTGAGGCACGACACCATTTGCAGATCGTTCTCCTTACGAATTACGACCGCTGAAAGAACAAACCAGCGAGAACTTCCATTCCCATCTTCCTTGAACACGAAGCCCTCATCCCCAGATTCGTCGATATATACCACATAGCTCGGATCCAAACCATACCTCATCTTGTTATTATAAACCCCAATCTTACCAATGAGGTCCTTAAATGAGTACTGATATCAATGATCTCCAAAATTTACAATAAAAATACATCTCCCCAAGAATCGCAATTGAATGAGGAAAAACAAGAAACCCCTTGTCGTTTCTGGTAAAATGGACGTCGTCCAAAACAACCATTTACCCACCCGAAGGGTGAAACGAAAGGGGCAACTTCATGGTATGACAAACCGTTCTTCCGTTCAAACTCGAAGCGACCGACGACAGAATAACCTCCTAGGCGGCTCTGGTGCCGGGAAGGGAGTCCGTAAGACTCTCCTCTTCGCCTCCCTGAAAACGTCCCCGACCGGATCGGAAGGAGAACTGGCGTCCAAAACAGGGTAAAAAATCGGGAAAAGCCCGGAAACGCCTCAGGGTTTCCCTGTTCCGACCATTGATCGGGATGCGGTGGGATTTCTTCCCTTCAAAAATGAAGGCTCCCTTCTGTTCACCCCCTCTTGCGAGGGTCGGTTTAGAAATCAATTTCGGTTTTTGGGCTTGGGGACAGGATCAATATTGACGTTTAACAAGATCAGCATCGGATCGACTCTGAATTTATTCTGTCCTTCGAACCACCGTTTTTCTTCGCTCCAACCCTCTGACGCAATGACTTGACCCGGTCCAATAAAAGGACACTTCCCCATGGATGCATCAGGGGACGATCCGATAAACAGCCATACTCCCATTCGCACCCTGCCTTCCCGACACACTGGATCCAGATTTCTTCCCCTATCGAAACTCATAACGGCCCCATAACGCTTCCGGTGCTACTGTATGCCCCGTCAAGTCTGCGGGAGATTCGGCGGGACTTCCTGGTCCGGCCTTTCCGGACAGACTGAATGGTTTCAGATGACAGAAATGCCGACCCACACATCAGGCCATATGCCAAGGAGACACTCTCATGGACGATCAAGGTTCTGTCGCCCCAAAGGAACGCGTCAACATCGTCTATCGCCCGGCAACGGGAGACGCGAAAGAAGAAGTTGAACTGTCATTCAAGCAGCTTGTAGTCGGCGACTTCACCCAGAAAGAGGATGACCGCCAGCTTGAAGAGATCAAGCCCATCAATGTGGACAAGGACAACTTCAACAGTGTCCTTGAAAGCCACAGGCTGTCTCTCGACCTGACCGTCCCCAACAACCTCGAAGCCAGAAAGCCCGGAGAAGAACCCGAAAACATGAGCGTCTCCCTGAAGTTCAGGAGCCTCAAGGATTTCGATCCCGATTCCATCGTGGAGCAGGTTCCCGAACTCCGGGAGCTGATCGCCCTGCGAGATGCCCTGAAAGCCCTGAAGGGTCCACTGGGGAACATTCCCGATTTCCGGAAGAAACTTCAGGAGATCATCCAGAACGAAGGAACCCGGGAAAAATTCCTCTCCGAACTCGGCATCAAGAATTCCTGAACCCACCTAAAAACAAGACGCACCCAGGAGGATCACCATGGCAGAAAACGCCCAGGATCAAAAAGGGCAGTCCCAGTCGTCAGAACAACCCACCTTCAGCGATTCCCTGATCGACGATCTCGTGGAAGCGACACGGCTCAAACCGGGAGACGAGGCCTACTCCATCACCCGACAGGGAGTGAAAGCCTTCATCAACGAACTCCTCGAACCGCAGAGAGCCGTCGAAAAAGTCACCCAGGCCACCGTCGACGAAATGATCGCCGAACTCGACAAAAAACTCTGCCACCAGGTGGACGCCATCCTCCACAACGCGGAGTTCCAGAAGATGGAATCGGCCTGGCGCTCCCTAAAGTTCCTCGTCGACCGGACGGACTTTCGGGAAAACAACAAGATCGAGATCTTAAATGTCGCCAAACAGAAGCTCCTCGAAGACTTCGAAGACGCCCCCGAAATCACCAAATCCGGACTCTACAAGATCGCCTATACCAACGAATTCGGACAGTTCGGGGGACAGCCCTACGGAACCATCATCGCCAACTATGAAATGAACCCCGGCCCACAGGACATCAAGCTCCTGCAGAATATCGCGAGCGTTGCCACCATGGCCCACGCACCATTCATCGCCGCCGCCGGACCGGAATTTTTCGGAGTGGACGATTTCTCAAAACTTCCGAACCTGAAAGACCTGGCATCGATCTACGAAATGCCCCAGTTCACGAAATGGAACAGCTTCCGCGAAAGCGACGACTCCCGCTTCGTGGGTCTGACCGTCCCCCGGTTCATGCTTCGGCTTCCCTACGGACAAGGCACCGTTCCCTCCAAAAAATTCAACTACCAGGAGGATGTCTCCAGCGGGAACAGCTCGTTTCTGTGGGGAAACGCCTCGTTCGCCTTCGCGTCGAGACTGTCGGAAAGCTTTGCAAAATACCGCTGGAACACAAACATCATCGGCCCGCAGGGCGGAGGAGCCGTCAGCAATCTGCCCATCTACAACTTTGAAGCGATGGGTGAGGTCCAGACAAAGATCCCCACGGAAATCCTCGTTTCCGAACGGCGGGAGTACGAACTCGCCGAGCAGGGCTTCATCGGGTTGACCATGCGAAAAAACAGCGACAACGCCGCTTTTTTCTCGGCCAACTCGACCCAGAAAGCCAAAATTTTCGCCCAGACCAAAGAAGGCAAGGAAGCCGAGCTCAACTACAAGCTCGGAACCCAGCTTCCCTATATTTTTGTCGTGAGCCGGCTTGCCCATTACATCAAGATCATCCAGCGGGAAAATATCGGGACATGGAAAGAGCGGGGCGACCTCGAAACGGAGCTCAACAACTGGATTCGCCAGTACGTCTCGGACATGGATAACCCGGCGCCCGGCGTCCGGAGCCGGCGTCCCCTCAGGCAGGCCGAAATTGTCGTGTCCGATGTCGACGGAGATCCGGGCTGGTACCGGGTTTCCCTGAAGGTCAGGCCCCACTTCAAGTACATGGGCGCCTCCTTCACCCTGTCTCTTGTCGGGAAACTCGACAAGAAATAAACCCTCACACTCAAAACGTTCCAACAGAAAGGTGCCCCGATGCCGATGCCATGCTATCTCCATCTTCAGGGAAAACAACAGGGAAAAATCGAAGGATCCTGCTCCATCAAGGGACGCGAAGGCACCATCCAGGTCCAGGCCTTCGACTACGCAGTGGAGTTACCCAAAAACCCCCAGACGGGACTTCCCACCGGCCGAAGGGTCCATAACCCGATCATGATCACCAAGGAAATCGACAAAAGTTCCCCGAAGCTCTTTCAAGCCCTTTGCACCGGAGAGCAGATGAGCAAGGTGACACTCGACTGGTACCGGATCAATCCCCAGGGAAAAGAAGAAAAGTACTACACGACGGAGCTCGAAAACGCCACCGTCGTCTCCATGCGCACATGGATGCCGAACGTTTTGAGAACCGAAGATCGACAGATGGGCCATATGGAAGATGTCTCCTTCGCCTTCGAGAAGATCACCGTCACCTGGGCGGACGGCGGCATCTCCGGTGAAGATTCCTGGAATTCACCAAAAAGCTAGGCCGGACAAAAGATGGAGTCCCGTGAACGCATTCTCGAGCGGATTGCCTTCTGGAAAGAAGGCGCGGAGAGAGACCGTCTTTCAAGATACGAGTCGGTCTCCTCTTCCGTACGGGCCCATCTCTCCCGGCTTCTGACGACCCGGAAAGGATCGGTTCCCATCTCTCCCGAATACGGTGTTCCGGATCTGTCGAATATCGCGGGATCCTTCGAATCGGGCTCTTCCCTCCAGATGGTCCAGACCATTCTGGAGACGGTGGCCCGTTTTGAACCCCGTCTTTTGAGCCCCAGAGTCAGGGCCCTTGACGATACGACGGAACTGTCTTCCCTCCGGATCGAAATCTCGGGAGAGATCCTTGTAAACGACCAGAGAACCCTGATCCAGATCCCCGCTTTCGTCAGGGCAAACGGAGAAATTCTCCTGGCGTGAGAAAACGCGGAGACAACCACCGGAACTTGAACGTTGACAACAGAACCTTCGACCACCCCAACGAGATGACAAGAGGCAACGATGTCGAATCACTTCTATGAACAGGAACTCAAGCGGCTCAGATCCCTGTCGAAGGAATTCGCGGCTGCCCACCCGTCGCTCGCCCCCATGCTCGGGCAGGAGTCGACCGATCCCGATGTGGAGAGACTCCTGGAAGGGGTCGCTTTTCTGACCGGCATTCTCCACCAGCGACTGAACGACCAATACCCGGAGTTCATCCAGGAAGTGGCGCGCGTCCTCTTTTCCCAGTTTCTCCGCCCCTTTCCCTCATCGACGATCCTCTCCTTTTCCCCCAAGGGAAAAATCGCGGAATCCATCGTGGTGCCGAAAGGGACCCGGGCGGCCTCCATCCCGGTGGACGGGACCACCTGCTTTTTCGAAACCTGCCAGGATCTGACCGTTCATCCCCTGACCCTGACCCAGGCCAGGGCAGATCAGGAGGAAGGAAGGACAGCCTCCATCCATCTGACCTATACCCTGACAGGGATGACCCTCTCGCAGTTTGCCGCCTCCTCTCTCCAGTTCTTTCTGGGAGGAAGCTATTCGGAAGGATCCAACCATTTTTATCTCCTGACCCGCTGGCTTGACCGGATCGAACTCTCCTCACCCGGAGCACCTTCGACATTTCTGTCTCCAAAGTCTCTCAAGACCCCGGCATTCGACGATTCTTCCGCCCTTTTTCCCGCCTCCCCGGGTTCATTTTCTTCCTACCGGCTCTTTCAGGAGTTCTTCGTCCAGCCCTCGAAGTTCCTCTTTCTTGAACTTTCCGATCTGGACCAATGGACCGAAAGGGGGGCGGGAAGCCGCTTCACCATATCGTTCCATCTCTCCAGATCCCCCTCTCGCCCCCTTGCTCCGGCTCCCCATCATTTTGTCCTGGGGGCGGCGCCGGCGATCAACCTCTACGAGACAGACGCGGAACCGATCCAGGTCACACATCGTCAGAACGACTATCCGGTCACATCATCCGGAGTCGCCCGAGGACATTTCGACATCTTCGGGATCAAGAGCGTGACGGGAACCGAAACCGGGAGCGGTCGATCATTTGAATACCGGCCCTTTCAGGAGATCCTGGGACAGCCCAAATCCCCCACCACCCGGGCCTACCGGGTGGTGCTCCGTCCATCACCGGTCGAGCGCCGGACGGAAACCTGCCTGGGGCTCCTGTATGGATCCGGGGAAGTCCCTTCCCACGAGACCCTGTCGCTCAGGATTCTGGCCACGAACCGATTTCTCCCCGAATCCCTCAAACCAGGAGAGATCACCCGGACCACCGACAACTCTCCAGAGCGGCTGACATTTACCAATCTCACCGCTCCCACTCCCTATATCCATCCCCCTCTTGGGGACGATCTCTCCTGGAGAGTCCTCTCCCAGCTGGGTCTCAATTTTCTCTCCCTGGCCGATGCCAGCCGACTTCGCTCCCTTCTCTCCCTCTATCTTTTTCCGATGGAGCGGAACAAGACCCTTGAAGACACCAACAAAAAACGCATCGAAAGCATCCGGGAGGTCACCGTCAAGAGGATCACCAGATTGATCCGGGGCATTCTGCTCCGGGGCTCCCTGATCCGGATCAGGGTCAGCGGAGACGGATTCGCGGACATTGCCGACATGTCTCTCTTCGGATCGATCCTGAACGAATTTCTGGCGGTCTATTCAACGATCAACTCATTCACCCTGGTCGAAATCGAAGATCTGCTCACAGGAGAACTGCTGACATGGCCCGAGCGGCTGGGCACACAGACACTGATCTGATCGCTCTCAAGAACACCCTGGAAGAGGATGTGGAGCAATACAGCTTTACCCAGGTCATCCGGCTTCTCCGGCTCGTTCTGAAGAAAACCGACGATCGATTTGCCCCGGAAGATTTCTGGGAACGGATCCGGATCAGACCGGCGCTCGCCCTGGGATTTCCCCATATGGATATCGACGCCCTCAAATGGGGATCAGACGACAAAACAGCCCTTCTGGACGTGAACTTCTTTGGACTTTACGGCGTCTCCTCGCCGCTTCCGACCTTCTACACCGAAGACCTGATCGATTATCAGAACAATGACAACACCGCCCCCAGGGACTTTCTGGACATCATCCATGGGGCCCTGTACCCCCTTCTCTACGACTCCTGGAAAAAACACCGGCTGTCGCTGCGCGCCTACGAAGATGAAGAGGAAAGCGTCCTCGAGTGGTTCCATACCTTTACAGGCCTTTCAGACTCCCTCTTCCGCGAAGCCGACCCGCTCTACGCGACAACCCTTCGTTATGCCGGACTTCTCACACAGCATCCCCGGTCGGCAAAAGCTCTGGAATCGATCCTCTCCGATGTCCTCGGACAAGTCCCGGTCACCATCGAGCAATGTCCGGAAAAAACTGTTCCCATCCCGAAGGATCAGTTGTTGACCCTGGGGAAGTCCCTCCGTCTTGGAGAGGAGACCGTTCTGGGAGAAACGCTCACCGACCGGATCAACCAGATCCGGATCCGGGTCGGACCGGTGGAAAACGATGGCTTCGACCGGCTTCTCCCCGGCAACGAAGACCTTGAAAAGGTCGCCTTCTGGTATCGCTTTTATCTGATCGAACCGGTCATGGCGGATATCGAGATCATTCTCTCGGACCGATCTCCCAGACCCATCTGTCTTGGAGATCGCGTCCGAACGAGGCTGGGGCTCGACTCATGGCTTGAAAACGGATTCCACACCTCCCGAAAACATGTTGTTTTTTCGCTCCACGCCAACGAAATGGAAGGAAACGGATGATCATTGCAGAGCTGAAACCGCTTTTCAGACGGCTGAACACGGTCCTGACCCTCGCACTCGAGCAGGGGGCGGGACTCTGTCTTTCGAAGACCCACTACGAGATCACCGCGGAGCATATCCTGTACTCCCTTCTCTCGAAACCGGGTTGCGACATGGCGAGGATCCTCGAACACAGGAACATCGCCCCGGAGCAGGTCCGCCGGGAGCTGTCGGACGCCATGGAGGACTTCCGCTCCGGAAACGGAGGACGGCCTGTCTTCTCTCCCCTCCTGATCGAACTCATCCAGGATGCCCACATCATTTCTTCCATCAACCGGGGGGAGCCGAAAATACGATCCGGAGCCCTTCTCCAGGCGTTTCTGAACCGCATCGGCTATTTCTCTTCCGGAAGAGTCTCCCGCTCCCTCGAGCAGATTCCCAAAGAAGCCCTTGCCGACCATTTCGATGAGCTCACCGCCGGATCGAGCGAGCAAACGACCGCTCCGGAAGGGGAGAAGAAAGAGGAAGGATCGGAATCCACCGCCATCGGACGGTTCTGCGAGGACTTCACCGAAAAGGCCCGCCAGAACAAGATCGATCCGGTCTTCGGACGGGACCAGGAGGTTCGCCAGATCATCGATATCCTCTCCAGGAGAAGAAAGAACAACCCCATTTGCGTGGGCGACCCCGGTGTCGGGAAAACGGCGGTCGTCGAAAGTCTCGCCTTGAGGATCGTCACCGGAGACGTTCCCGAATCCCTTTCGAAGGTGAGGCTCCTCGGACTCGACCTCGGCGCTCTCGAAGCCGGCGCCGGAGTCAAGGGAGAGTTCGAAAATCGTCTGAAAGGCGTCATCAATGAAATCCGCTCCTCCCCCACCCCCGTCATCCTGTTTATCGACGAAGCCCACACCCTGATCGGAGCCGGCGGCGCCCAGGGGGGCGGGGATGCCGCCAATCTCCTGAAGCCCGCCCTCGCCCGGGGAGAACTTCGGACCATTGCCGCCACAACCTGGGTCGAATACAAGAAATACTTCGAAAAAGATGCCGCCCTCGCCAGACGATTCCAGCCGGTCAAGCTTGAAGAGCCCTCCGTCGAAACGACGATCCTGATTCTCAGGGGGCTCAAGGAACACTACGAACAGGTCCACAAGGTCGCGATCCGGGACGACGCCCTGATTGCCGCCGCCAAGTTTTCCGACCGCTACATCATCGGCAGGAAACTCCCCGACAAGGCGGTGGATCTTCTGGACACCAGCGCGGCCCGAACCAAAATCTCCCTTTCCGGAAAACCCGAACGGGTCGAAAGCCTCGAGCGCAAGATCCAGGCTCTCGAACGGGAGGCGAAAGGGCTCAGGCGCGATGAGGCCTTCGGCCATCCTGTCCCGGCAGGCCGGATCGACGAGATCGAAGCAGCGCTCAAGGAGCTGTCGAACTCCCTGGAATCGGAAAAATCCCTTTGGGAGAAGGAAAAGGAGGCGGTCGGAAGCTTTTTGGCCCATCGGAACACTTTTGTCCAGGAAGGGTCGGAGACAGACGCCTCATCCTCCGGTGACTGGAAAAAGGAGCTCAGGAATCAGGAGAACCGGCTTCGGGAGGTCCAGGGAGAAAATCCGATGATCCGCTTTGAAGTCGATCCCGAAACGGTCGCAAAGGTCGTATCGGACTGGACAGGGATCCCCCTTGGAAAGCTTCTGCGGGAACAGGCCCAGACGGTCTCCCGACTTCAGGAAAACCTCGGCAGGCGGGTCATGGGACAGGATGCGGCACTCTCCCGTGTCAGCGAGATCATCCAGAACGCCCAGGTCGGCTTCAAAAGCCCCCACCAGCCCATTGGCGTTTTTCTTCTGGTGGGTCCCAGCGGGGTGGGAAAAACAGAAACCGCTCTCACCGTCGCCGACATCCTTTTCGGGGATGAAAAAGCCACGGTGACCATCAACATGAGCGAGTTCCAGGAAAAACACCAGGTCAGCAGGCTGATCGGATCACCACCCGGATATGTGGGGTTCGGGGAAGGTGGCGTCCTGACGGAAGCGGTCCGGCAACGTCCGTACTCCGTGGTGTTGCTCGATGAAATCGAAAAAGCCCATCCCGACATCCCCAATCTCTTCTATCAGGTCTTCGACAAGGGAGTCCTCGCCGACGGGGAGGGAAAGGAAATCGATTTTTCCAACACCGTGATCTTTCTGACCAGCAATCTTGCGTCCGGACAGCTGACCGCCTATGCGGCGGAGCATCCGGAAGCCGGATATGAAGAGCTGGTGAACCTCATCCGTCCCGAACTCTCAAGACACTTCAAGCCGGCCCTTCTGGCCAGGATGACCATCGTTCCCTATCTTCCCCTCAAGGGAGAATCCCTCGGCCGCATCGTCCGTCTGAAAACGGCCCGGCTGAGCCAGACATTCGCCCAGAACAACCAGGCCGAAATCCTGTTCGAAGACTCCCTGATCGCCCATCTTTCCGATCAGTGCGAGGCCTCCGAAGCCGGGGCGAGAAACATCGACTATCTTCTCCAGAGCCGTATCCTTCCCGAAATTTCCCGAAAACTCATCGGCCGGCTCGCCGACGGAACCCTGTCGGGCAAGATCCGCGTCGGCATCTCTCCCGACGCCACCATGACCATCCTGTGGGATGACGAAGAGAGACCGGTCTCCCGAAAAACCACCAGAAAGAAAGGGTAGATCCGATGCCACCAGAAGAAGCCGGTCACCTCTCATTTGCCCTGTCAATCGAAGGATTTTCGCGGGAAGACTTTTCGGTCGTCGATTTTTCGGGACGCGAAGCCATGAACGAACTCTTTTCCTTCCGGATCCGGCTCGTCTCCGAAAAACAGGACATCGATCCGGGAAACACGCTGGGTCGGCCGGTCACCTTCCGGATCGAGTCCTCCCGTGACGGCACCCACTCCACAACCCCCTACCACGGGACATTCTCCGAATTCAGGGTTCTGCACCAGGCGACCCCCTACACCTTCTACGAAGCCGTTCTGGTCCCCAGAGCCCACATTCTGACCCGCTCCAGGATCTCCGAGGTCTTCACCTCGGAGAAAGGCATCCCCGACATTCTGGAAGATCT
>JAKCCY010000233.1 GCA_021838765.1 Nitrospirota bacterium | reverse complement strand
GGCCATCGGCGATTTGTCCTTGTGCAGCTTCCAGAACCAACGGAACACCCGCAATTTCCTACAATTGCCGAAATCACAAAAGAACGCCTTCGTTGTGCAATCAGGAAAATCAAAAAAGAGAACCTGCTGTTTCCCAGCGACCTTGGTTTTCGTGTTTTTAAACTTGATTCTTCCAATATACGGTCCTGGGATCCCAATTCCGAAAATTTGGAACAATCCCTGCTCGCTCATATCGAGCACATCAAGATGGATCGCATGGAAGAGGACATCCTCTACGAGCTCCTGCTCAAGCTGGGAGTCGATTTATGCGTTCCCATTGAAAAACGCATCATTGCGGGAAAAACGGTTTATAGTACCGGTGGCGGTATCCTAATGGTTTGTCTGGCTGAAATCATCACTTGCGAGGAGGTTGAACCGCTCGCCCAAGGCATTGTGGACTGGCATAAGGAACTCGCTCCAACGGGCGATACGACATGCATCTTTCGCGATAGTGGTTTCGCCAACGATGTGGTCAAAACCAATCTGGCCGCGATTCTTGAGCAGTCTGGCATCCGGAACCTACGGAGTTTGTGAGGATGAGCGAAAACACACTTGTTCCTGACGGAAAGTTTTTGCTGTATCAGACCGAGGACGGTCAGAATCGCGTCGAGTGTCGTTTTGCCGATGAAAATCTGTGGATGTCGCAGTCGGGCATGGCGGAGCTCTTTCAGACCAGCAAGCAGAATATCGCGAAACATCTGAAGGCAATCTTTTCCGAGGGTGAACTGCTTCAGGATGCAGTTGTCAACTCTTGGTTGACAACTGCCGCAGATGGCAAGCGTTACCGGGTGGAATATTACAACCTGAGTGCCATCCTGACGGTTGGCTACTTGCAAAAGTAGAGGTGGGTATGACCAAGGTTTTGGAAATGCCTGCAAAAATCTGTCCAACCCCAAAGGAAAGAACGAATGAAACTACACTTTGAATCTGATCTCGATTATCAGCAGGCCGCTATCGAAGCGGTCTGTGATCTGTTCCGAGGACAGGAGATCTGCCGGACAGAATTTACTGTTACCAGAAGCGCACCCGGAAATGCCTATCTTCCAGGCTTGGAAAGCGCTCTGGGAATCGGAAACCGCTTGGCACTTCTGGATGACGAACTGCTCAGGAATCTGAACGAGATCCAGATCCGAAATGGCTTGTCCCCCTCCAGATCACTGCTTTCCTCCGATTTCACGGTGGAGATGGAAACAGGGACGGGCAAGACCTACGTTTATCTGAGGACCATTTTTGAACTGAACAAGCGCTACGGGTTTACGAAGTTCGTCATTGTAGTTCCTTCCATCGCCATCAAGGAGGGTGTGTACAAGACCCTTCAGATCACCGATGACCACTTCCGGTCGCTCTATTCCGGCATTCCTGTCGAGTATTTTCTCTACGACTCCTCAAAGCCTGGTTCGGTGAGGAATTTTGCCACGAGCTCATCGATCCAGATCATGATCATGACGGTTGGGGCCATCAATAAAAAAGATGTTAACAATCTCTATAAAGTGAGCGAAAAGACTGAAGGAGAAAGGCCCATCGACCTGATCAAGGCCACTCGCCCCATCGTGATTGTGGATGAACCTCAGAGCGTTGACGGTGGTCTTGAAGGCCGTGGAAAGGAAGCTCTTGGGTTGATGCACCCTTTGTGCACATTGCGGTATTCGGCAACGCATGTGAACAAGCATCATATGGTCTTTCGGCTTGACGCGGTGGATGCGTATGAAAAGAACCTGGTTAAGCAGATCGAGGTGGCCTCGGCGACCATCGAAAACGCCTATAACAAACCCTATGTGCATCTGAAATCCGTCAGCAATGTGAAGGGGGTTATCAGGGCCAAGGTCGAGGTCGATGTGGAAACCGGAAATGGCGTGCGCAGGCGAGAGGTGACGGTCCAGGACGGCTATGATCTTGAGCAAGCGACGAATCGCGGGGTCTACGCCAATTTTCGTATCGGTGAGCTGTATGCGTCCAAAGATAAGACATTTATGGAGCTTCGATATCCTGGCGGGGAGCAGTATCTGAAGGAGGATGAGGCTTACGGCGATGTCGATGGACTGGCAGTGCAACGCGAAATGATCCGCCGCACGATTAGGGAACATCTGGATAAGGAAAAACGCCTGATTCCTATTGGCATCAAGGTGTTATCCCTCTTTTTTGTCGATGAGGTTTCCCGATATCGGCAATACGATGCCGAAGGCAACGTGAAAAAAGGCGACTATGCCCGTATTTTCGAGGAAGAATACCGGAGAATTTCCATGCACCCGGACTATCTGTCGCTTTTTGTCGGTCTTGATCCGGCCCGTTTTTTTGAAGAGGTCCACAATGGATACTTTTCTATCGACAAGAAGGGCGGATGGAGCGACACCGCGGAGAACAACCAGAGTAGTCGGGAAAATGCGGAACGGGCGTACAACCTCATCATGAAGGACAAGGAAAAATTGCTTTCGACAGATGTGCCCCTCAAGTTCATCTTTTCCCATTCTGCGCTCAGGGAAGGGTGGGACAATCCCAACGTGTTCCAGATCTGTTCCCTGCGCAACATACAAACCGAACGGGAACGTCGTCAGACCATCGGGCGGGGT
>JAKCCY010000232.1 GCA_021838765.1 Nitrospirota bacterium | reverse complement strand
ACTTGTGAACCCTCCGGCTTGAGTGGAAAGGTCCGATACTCTCAACGGCCGAAGAATTTCCTGGAGAGAGAGGGAAATTGGAAAGACCAAACCCCTCACCGGGGACATTATATTCCCCGACTCTGAAAATTACAATGCCTCCAAATGGTTTGGTCGATCATGATTTAGTGAGTCACGTTACCGCGCCTGGGATTTCCAGGAATTCCGGCTTTAGGCCGGGAAGGCGTTATTTCGGTGCATTCCATATTTCTTCATTTTTCGCCACAGGGTGATCCGACTCATATCAAGAGAGCGAGCTGTTTCGGCAACCCGACCCTGATGTTTCGCCAGTGCCCGAATGATCATGTCTCGTTCAATCGCGCTGAAAGCCTCTACAACGCGACCGGAAGTGCTTTGAGAGATTCCTTCATCAAAGTGGAGGGGGAACGTGGTCTTTGCTTTTGATTCAAATATAGAGCGAATTTCGCCCGGAAGATTTTCGGAAGTCAGAACTGAATCTTCGGCAAGGCTCAGGCAAAGCTCGACGATATGTCGAAGCTCGCGAATGTTTCCTGGATAAGGATATCGGCACATCATGTGTATGACTTCGGAAGAGAATTCTGGCGCCGCCTTTTTTTGTCGAGCTGACCAGTTTCCACGAAAGGTTTCCACAAGAAGCGGGATTTCCTCTCGTCGCTCTCTCAAGGGAGGAAGTTCGATGGTCATTCCACGAAGTCTGTAATAGAGATCTTCTCGAAGACGGCCTGTCTGCAGTAGTGTCGCTGGAGAAATGTTTGTGGCAGCTAAAACCCGGACATCCAGTGGGGTCGGACGATTCTGCCCAATTCGTTCGATCACGCCTGTTTCGAGGAAACGTAATAGTTTTGCCTGGACCTGAAGAGGAATGTTTTCAAGTTCGTCGAGAAGAAGTGTACCGCCATCCGCCTGAAGAAGCTTTCCTGGGTTATCTGCCACGGCTCCGGTGAAGGCTCCGCGGGTATGGCCAAAGAGGGCATCATCAATCAGTGTTTCCGGAATGACGGAGAGATCGAGGACGACAAAAGGTTTGTTCTTGCGAGACCCCATCTCATGGATTCGTTTTGCCAGGACCTCCTTTCCTGTTCCTGTCTCCCCCACAATCAGCACTGGGATTGTGGTTGGGGAGATACGTGCCAGTGTCGGCTCCAAAGCCCCGAGCCAAGAGCCACGAACTTCCAGTGAGGTATTTTCGGCGGAGGATTTTCCTGTTGAGGGAAGGATTGTGTTGTCGGCGGTCCGGGAAATCTGTTTCAGAAGCCCGACAGTCTCACCTTTATCGGTGATCAGGGTATTCTTGACCTGAAGGTTTCCGGCAGCCTCTTCCATGCAAACCGATCCAAAGACCTTTCCGTCGGAATCTTGACCGAAGTCTTCGCTGAGCAGGCAAGCGGCTGAACAGATCTTGTCCTTCAACGCATGGGCGCAGGGAACTCCAACTGTTTCCCCCTCCTTGGCCCCAAGAAGTCTTAAGGCGTTCTCGGAGAGCCATTCGATTCTATAGTCTGACCCTATCAGAAGAAAGGCGGAATCGGTTCCTTCTGCCAATCTGCTTGCGAGAAGTTTATAGATGTTTTGGGGTGATGAAGGCACGGAACCTCCGCAGAAAAGTCCCGAGAGCTTATGTGTGGAGCAAAGTGGCGGAGAGAGAGGGATTTGAACCCCCGCTGGGGTTCCCCCCAGAGTTGATTTCGAGTCAACCGCCTTCAGCCTCTCGGCCATCTCTCCGTAGTGTTGGATTCGGTAGAGAAAAAACTATCACAGTTTCCTCTAAATCTCAAGAATTATGCGATGGGAGAATGTGCTTTTCCGTAATAAATCCTCTATCCGTGGGGGGTCTTTGTCGACAATTCCTGACTTTGGGGGGATAGACTTTGCCGCAAGAGGAGAATTTTTTCTGTGGGCTCTTTCCACAAGGTGCAATCCGTTGCCGGCTTTGTTAAAATCCATAGAATCAGGACATTCTCTCGGACCAGAGTATGGGCCCTGTATAAGGGCTTTTTGAATGAATGGAAGGGTGGAAACATGGCAGGTTACGAAAAGGTCAGGGAGATCTTGGAGCAGCAAAAGCGAGAGATTCTTTCCGGTGTTGAGAGGACTCTCCAGACAGGAGTTGAAAAAGGTGTGGAGCTCTTTCCCGATCCCGCCGATCTCGCCTCTGTCGAAGAAATCCAGGGATTTTCCTACCGACTGAAAGAACGAGAGAAGAAGCTTCTCCGAAAAATTGACGAGGCCCTCGAGCGGATCGAAGAGGGGTCTTTTGGGATCTGTGAACGCTGCGGAGAAGCCATCGAAGAAAAAAGGATGCTAGCTCGTCCTGTCACAACGTATTGCATTGCCTGCAAAACGATCTTGGAAGAAGCGGAGCGGGCCGAACAGATTCGTCGATGAAATCTTCGGTTCTGGTCCTTGGATCTGGCAGAGGTTTGGGTCGTGAGTTGTGCCGATTCTTTCTGGAGGAGGGCCATTCTGTCATTGGGGTCACTCGTACCCGGGAAAGCCTCACCGCACTTCTGGACGACTTTTCCCCAAGAAACCAATGGTTTAGGGGCGAAGCCATTGATCTTTCCGACCGGGAATCTTCTCTGAAGTTTCT